>CAZEZI010000047.1:0-15348 GCA_964516315.1 uncultured Thioalkalispiraceae bacterium | reverse complement strand
CAGGTAGATTTTTTTTCATCACAGCTTCTTCTTGTTATGGGGATTAACATTTGCTGGCTGTCAGATAAAGCGCTGAACGAGCAAGCACGCCTCGGCTATCAAGTGAGAAGCCCAAAAAATATCAAAAAGCTGTTTTTATACTACTTTTCAATGCCTTATTACACTCATCATTTAAAAGCACTATTCATTATAGCGACTAAAATATATATTTCTTTAGTGGTTTTTTTCTTTTCGACGCTAACCAGTAAATTATTTTTTATAATAAAATAAATTTCTCGGTATACAACTAATAAGTTGTATACTTTTTTAAGGTTTATATTCGGAGCATGCTAATGTCAGGTTTTAAACAACAAGGTGCCAGCGACGTTGCCCGCACATTTCCTTTTTTTATTACACTGATCATTTCATTCTGTTTATGGCTTTTTATATCTGACTCTGCCAATGCGAAAGAACCCAGTGGTCAGGAAATTATCCAGCATATTGAAAAGCTGTTGTGGGGTAAAACCAGTCAGGGACGCTATAGCATGACCATTACAACACCATACTGGCAGCGCACACTGGAAATGCAAATGTGGATGGAACGACCACACAGCACCTTTATTCGTATTCTTTCACCTCGCAAGGAAAAAGGTATCGGATCTTTACGCATTAACAATGAAATGTGGAATTATCTGCCTAAAGTTGAGCGTACCATTAAAGTTCCACCGTCGATGATGCTGCAACCCTGGATGAGCTCTGACTTCACCAATGACGACCTGGTGAAAGAAAGTAATGTACTCAATGATTATACGCATAAAATTCTTTCGGTTAAAAATGTCGATGGCATCGAAACCTATATTGTTGAAGCCACACCTGTCGCCGAGGCAAGCGTGGTCTGGGGCAAGCTTATCTATTATGTGCACAAACAGGATCTAATGCCATTGCGGGAAGAATTTTACAGTGAGCGCAATGAATTAATTAAGGTACTTGATTTTAGCGCAGTAAAAGAAATGGGTGGCCGCCGGTTACCAACACAATGGAGAATGAGAACCCTAAGGAAACCCGGCAACGAAACGCTTGTCGAACTCAAGGAAGTAACCTTTAATATCCCTATTGATAAAACTATTTTCAGTTTACGAAATTTGCGAGCCCGCTAAATACAAAATAAAATAAATTCAAATAAGATAAATAAAAATCAGGTAACTAAAGCATGTCTATTGTCCGCATTGAACAGGTTATGAAAGAATACCATCAGGATAGTATTACCGTGCAGGCGCTGCGCGGTATTGATATGACCATCGACAAAGGCGAGTTTATGGCACTGATTGGCCCATCCGGTTCGGGCAAAACAACCTTGCTAAATCTTGTCGGTGGCCTGGATATACCTTCATCAGGGAAAATATGGGTTGCCAAACAGGAAATTGGCAACCTGAGTAAACGAGAATTATCGGTGCTGCGTTTATGGAAGGTAGGCTTTGTTTTTCAGGAATACAATCTTATTCCGGTACTCAGTGCATTGGAAAATGTGGAGTACGTTATGCTATTACAAAAAATACCGGATCAGGAACGCCGCCAACGTTCCATGGCTGTTTTGGCAGAGGTAGGGTTACAGGGTTTGGAACACCGTCGTCCACAAGAACTTTCCGGTGGACAACAACAACGGGTTGCGGTGGCGCGCGCCATCGCATCCGAACCGGCTATTGTGTTAGCCGATGAACCCACCGCCAACCTTGATTCAACCACTGGCGGTGCATTACTGGATTTAATGCGTGACTTAAATGAACGCCACCAGATCACCTTTATATTTTCAACCCATGATCCAATGGTGATGGAGCGAGCCAAAAGACTGGTTCAGCTAAAAGACGGAAAAATCGTAAGTGATATTAAAAAATCAGATTAATGATGAAGCTGCTTAAGCTGGCCTGCCGTAACCTTTGGCGTAATAAGCGCCGTTCATCCATTATGCTCACCGCTATTACTGTGGGGCTTGCCGCCTTAATTTTTGTCTGGGGCTTTATCGATGGTATGAATGAGCAGACCATAGAAAACAGTACCACTTATTTAACCGGCCACATAAAAATTCACAAAACAGGCTTCCATAATGACAAAGCGTTGTATTTAACCCTTCCTCAAAATACAGCAATGCAACAGCGTCTGTTGAAAAACGCCCATGTGCTCGCAATTACACCACGTATAGAAGACCAGGCGATGTTAAGCGGTGCTGATGAAGCACGCGGTGTAAAAGTTATTGGTGTTGATCCACTGCTCGAACCAAAAGTTACCACCATTGCCAAAGCAATCAGTAATGGCCGCTATCTGCTGTCCAGCGATACAAACACTATTGTACTTGGTGATAAGCTTGCCGAAAGAACCGGATTGAAAGTGGGTGATGATGCTGTACTGGTAACACAGGCACGGGATGGTTCATTAGCAGCCGATCGTTATCAGGTAGTCGGATTGTTTGACAGTGGTATTGATATTATTGATGCCTCACATGTTTTTATTCCGTTAACGGCTGCGCAGGAATTGTATTCGTTATGGGGGCAAATAACAGCGTGGGCACTTCGTATCGACAACCGCCAGCATGCAGATGAAATTGCACAGAAAATCAAAACTGAAATTGGCTCGGGTTTCGAAGTACTTGGCTGGAAACAGCTATTACCGGAAATGGTACAGATGATTCGCTTCCATGAAGTCATCAGTTACATTGTTGTGTTTATCGTTATCGTGATTGTTGCCGTTGGTGTAACCAATACGATTCTTATGGCCGTTAAAGAACGTACCCATGAATTTGGAATTATGCTGGCATTGGGTACTAGCCAGTCTCAGGTTATTCAACTGGTTCTTTTAGAGTCTTTTATATTAGGTATTATTGGTTTGCTGGCGGGTAATTTAATTGGCCTGTCTATTACACATTATTTTTCCAATACCGGTATTGACCTAACGGAATACACGCTGGCAATGGAAACCATGCCGGGGTTGTCAGGTAATGTGTATCCACTGATCCGTCTGGATCATGTTTTACTTGTATCGGTAGTAACCTTTGCTATCAGTGTTTTACCGGCACTTTACCCTGCCTGGCAAGTGTCGCGCTTACAACCTGTTGAAGCCATTCACGGTGTAGTCAAAAATACTGTTCACAAGGCATGGCGATGGACAACAAAAGCAGGCTCTTCAACACAATTACTTTTCTGGCGTATCGCTTTTCGCAATATCTGGCGTAACCCATGGCGTTCGGCATTAACCTCCGGCGCAACCGCTTTTGGTCTGGCTGCCTTTTTATTTTTATATGCTTTTACCGATGGTTTTTTTGAACAGATGGTTGATAACGCCACTGACTTCTTAACTGCGCATGTACAGATAGAACCACAAGGGTATCGTGATGAACTTTCACCTGGCATTTATATTTCACATCCTGAAAATATATTGTCAAAACTGAAACAATACCCATCTATTGTTGCAGTTTCTTTGCGTATTCAGGTAGAGTCGATGATAAGCAGCCCCACAAAAACGGAACCCTTGATCCTGACCGGAGTAAATCCCGGCATGGAAACGCAGGTAACCCGTCTGCACAATGTAATTATTAAGGGTGAATATCTTAAGCCGAATAATAAAACAGATATTGTGCTAGGGGAGCAATTGGTAGAAAAACTCGACCTGCGTATTGGTGAAAAAGTCGTTGTCACAACGCAACTGGCCGATGGCAGTTTAGGCTCCGCAGCTTATCGGCTTATCGGAATTTATCAAACAAATAATGAGATTTTTGATCGTGCTTATGGCTTTGTTGGTTTGCAGCAGGCACAATCGTTGCTTGCCATGCCCAATCGGATTTCGACTATTGCTATCCGTCTTCAAGAACGTGATCTATCACAATCCACGGCTATTGATCTTGATAAAATATTTGCCGGCTCTAATTACCAGGCAAAGCCATGGCAGGAAATTATGCCGGTACTGGTGCAAATGATCGATGTTACCCGGTTGATGTTTTTTGTTGTGCTCGCAATTGTATTTGTTGTTGTTGCAATGGGTGTAACCAATACTTTATTTATGTCTGTGATGGAACGAACCCGTGAATTTGGTGTAATGCTGGCAATGGGAACGGAGCCGCGTCTTATTGTGCGCATGGTGGTGTATGAGTCGGTTGTCCTTGGGTTTATTGGTATCGTGCTGGGCATTATTATGGGCTGGTTACTGGTATTTTATTACAGTGATGGTATGGATTTATCCGGTTTTGCCGGAGCAACCAGTACTATCCCCGGCCTGACCGATATGATTTATCCTGTGCTAATTATAGGTAATCTCTGGTTGCCAACACTTATCTTGTTTATTACCGGTATTGTAGCTGCATTCTACCCGGCATTACGTGGAGCCCGACAATCACCAGTCGCTGCTATTCGTCATGTGTAATACATTGCGACTTTTTCTATTGCTGCTAACCATCTACACCCCCGTGTCAGCAGCAACCGAAATCGAGCTTAGCGGCTATTATAAAAATCTCTTTATTAAATCCAGAACACTCGTGCTATTCCCCCCTGCCGAATCTTATTCACTGGATCTGAATCGTTTACGCTTAAAACTCGATGGTAATATCAGTGACAAGCTATCTTTTAATATTCAGTATGATAATGAAATTTTACTGGGCAACTATTTGCAAACAACACAATTTTTAACGCTCAAAAATCTGTCCTCCGATAACTATTTTGACCTTGAGAGCAGTTACATTGACAGCAACTCAATCTATGCAAAACAAAGTATTTACCGTGCCTATGCTGTACTGGCACTTCCTGATATTGATATCCGCATTGGGCGACAACGCATTGCCTGGGGAACGGCCATGCTATGGAACCCGATGGATATCCTCAATCCTTTTAACCCTGTCCAACTTGAACGCGAAGAACGCCAGGGGGTAGATGCAGTATTACTTGACTGGAATATTGATGCACTGTCGCATTTAAGTCTGGTTTATGCACGTCAGAAATATAATTCGAGCACAGCCATACGCTGGCGCTCCA
Organism: uncultured Thioalkalispiraceae bacterium; assembly: GCA_964516315.1. Classification (GTDB taxonomy): domain Bacteria; phylum Pseudomonadota; class Gammaproteobacteria; order UBA6429; family Thiohalophilaceae; genus SZUA-37. The sequence goes on along the minus strand of CAZEZI010000047.1, from coordinate 10,357 downwards.
ATCAAAAAGGTTTCGATTTTTCTTTAATGGCAGGCCGTTTTCAGAACGATAGTATTGTTGGTTTCGACTTTTCCGGGCAAATAAACAGCATCGGGATAAAAGGAGAGCTTACACGAACTGACCCGACCAATGCGGACAGCTTTATCCGCGCAGTGATCGGTGCAGATTATACTTTTACTAATACACTTTCTCTTAATATAGAAGCCTATTATAATGGGCAGGGCACACCGGAGCGAAACAATTACAATTTCAACCGTCTGTTTACAGGTAAAATACAGAGCCTGGCACGCCATTATCTAGGTGGTTATCTTGGCTACGATATTACACCGTTGCTGCGCTGGGATAACTATTTTATTTTCAATCTCGATGACGATAGCTATTTTATCACACCTGGCTTATCTTATTCATTATCAGACAATATCGAATTTAGCGGTGGTATTCAGACCTTTAAAGGCACGCCAGGAACAGAATACGGTACTTTTGAAAACCTGTACTACCTCCAGCTGCAGTGGTTTTTCTGATTGTTTTTTATATTTATTGCGCAACAAAGAAATTAATTTACATCAAGGCACTATCAATAATGAAAAAATTTATATTAACAATCTTACTTTCTTTTCTGGTAACAGCTAATAGCTGGTCTGGTGAACTACGCGAATATTGGGTGGCAGCAGAAATTGTAGAATGGAACTATGCGCCGAGCGGTAAAAACCGGATTATGCCCGACAAAGATCTCGGGGTATGGGGCAACCATCTTAAGTATAAAAAGTACCGTTATATTGAATATACGGATAACAGCTACACAAAGCGTGTTACACAACCAAAGTGGATGGGCATATTGGGGCCGCAGTTTCGTGCCGAACAAGGTGATACTTTAAAAATTCATTTTCTGAACAAGGCAGACAAGCCACTGAGTATTCACCCGCATGGTATGCGTTATACCAAAAAGAACGAAGGTGCCGATATGACAGGCAAGGGTGCTGCCGTTAACCCCGGAGACAGCTTTGCTTATACCTGGCAGGTTGATGCCGATGCAGCCCCGGGGCTAAATGATCCATCTTCCATTGTCTGGGTCTATCATTCTCATGTCGATTCAGTAACAGAAATTTATGATGGCCTTATCGGTACCATTATTGTTACAAAAAAAGGAATGGCACGCTCAAAAACAGACCCGCGGCCAAAGGATGTCAATATTGCCTTCACTAACATGTATATGATCTTTGATGAAAACGGCCGTAAAAAACTTGGCCCGGTTAAAACAGTCAGCGCCGAAGATAATGAAGAAGGTAATTTAAAGCATGCTATTAATGGTTATATTTTTGGTAACCTGACAGGAATGGTCGCGAATCAGGGTGACCGTGTACGCTGGCACTTAATTGGCATGGGAACCGAAGTGGATATTCATACTGCGCACTGGCATGGTAAAACTGTGCTATCAAGTGGTCATCGTACCGATGTGATTGAGCTGCTACCTAACAGCATGAAAAGTGTAGATATGATCGCAGATAACCCCGGTAGCTGGCTATACCACTGCCATGTAACCGATCATATTACAGCAGGGATGATCACCCGCTATACCATAAGGAAGTAACAGCTTTTCACCGCTAAACACCAGCCAGATAGAATAAAAGCCAGGTAGAGTTAATAATATCTATTTATATCATAGACTTACACACTTAAAGTAAAACAGGATAATGCCGATAATATCCCTTAGGATTACTCAATTATTATCCCCGGAATTTTACCTTGGTTGAACTTATCTATAAATACGAAGCAACTATTCGGTTGAGTGTTTTTCTCGGTAGTTTTGGTTTGCTGGCATTAATGGAATGGCGCCAGCCACGTCGCCAGTTAACAACACATAAACTTAAACGCTGGGCAAATAATTTTTCACTTATCATATCAAGCACACTGTTGGTTAGACTTATTATTCCAACAGCTGTCGTCGGTGTCGCCTATTTAACACAGAAGAATGGCTGGGGCTTTGCCAACCATTTTGAAATAAACTTCTGGCTTAAATTTATTATCACCTTCGTATTACTGGATCTCATTATTTATTTCCAGCATTTATTTTTCCATGTTCTGCCAATACTATGGCGTTTTCACCGTGTACATCATTCGGACAGAGATTGTGATATAACAACGGGCGTTAGATTCCACCCCTTTGAAATTGTGCTCTCTATTTTTATAAAAACAGCCGCCATTATTATATTAGGTGCGCCGGTACTGACAGTTATTATTTTTGAAATTGTTCTTAATTTTATGTCAATGTTTACCCATTCAAACATACGTATTAATAAATCATTTGAACGTGTTTTACGCTGGTTTATCACGACTCCGGAAATGCACCGTATTCACCATTCAACATTAGAGAATGAAACCAACAGTAACTTTACCTTTTTTATTTCCCTGTGGGATCGCATCTTTGGCACTTACCTTGAATCACCACGTGATGGGCACACAAAAATGGTGCTGGGACTAGATCGCTTTACTGATCCAAAATTTCTTAACCTGTTCGGTTTACTGTATCTCCCATTCAATAACACTATTAATGGCTATGCCATTAACTACCGGGACACCCGCAATGCTGAAGCACTTGAAAAAATAAATACACAACTCAAGGTTGAGATAAAGAGTAAGGAAAAACGTGCAAATGAATTGATTATTGCCCGGGACATTGCAGAAAAAGCCAATGAAGCAAAATCCAGGTTTATATCAAATATTTCACATGAGTTACGTACTCCCTTGCACGGCATGCAAAGCTATGCCGAATTTGGTATTAATCGTACAGGAAAAGTACCAACCGAAAAACTACGGTCTTATTTTAAAAATATAAAGATCAGTGGCGATCGTTTACTTAAATTAATTGAAAGCCTGTTGCATTTAGCACAAATCGAGTCGGGGAAACTCACAATAAACAAACTTAATTCTGATCTCTCTGAAGTTATTAACAGTTGCATAACTGAACAAAAAGCAAGGATGGAAGAATCAGGTCTGGCAATAGAAATAAACAAACTGGCAAAATCGACAACTGCGTTATTTGATCCTGTTCTGATCAGGCAGGTCATTACCAACCTGTTATCCAATGCAATAAAATTTTCACCGTCAAACTCAACTATCCGTATTACAATAACAGAGAAAACTATAGACAATATATCTGTATTGCATTTTTCAATGCATGACCAGGGCGACGGTGTTCCTGATGAAGAACTAAATGAGATTTTTACCCCCTTCACACAAAGCAGTAAAACAGAAACGGGTGCTGGTGGAACCGGGCTTGGGCTGACAATTTCAAAAGATATTATTGAAGCCCATGATGGCAAGATATGGGCAGAAAATAATACAAATAGCTCTGGCACAACATTTATCTTCTACCTTCCAAAGTAAATATCCACCATCCTTATTTCAATTTAAAATCATTCAACACAGACTGCTTTTAACTCCAGAAAAGCTACTGACATAACGTTGTCAGTAGAGCCTTGTTACGCTATGTACCTTAACTAAAACAAGGAGATAATATATGGAACAATCAATGAAATTACATGGTGCATTTAGCTGGAATGAACTCGCAACCAGTGATGTTGATGGTGCAAAAGAATTCTATAGCAAATTATTAGGCTGGGGTATGCAAGATATACCGACATGTGACATGGGCTACACTATGGCAAAAGCAGGAGATATCGAAGTAGCCGGGATAATGGCTATTCCTGAAGACTTCAGCACAATGCCCCCAACGTGGGGAAGCTATGTCACCGTTGACAATGTCGATGCGCAATCTGCACTGGCTGAAAAGCTGGGAGGGAAAATTGTTCTCGCACCACAAGATATACCGGAGGTTGGGCGTTTTGCCGTGATCAGTGACCCGCAAGGTGCTATTCTTAGTCTTATCACCTATATTAAAAAAGAATAATTAGCATGGCGAGCTATATCTTCATATTAAAAAACTTGTACAAAAAAATAAGCACAAGTAGTTTAACCTGTGTAACCAAAATTGCGAAGATATGGCTCACCCACCTTTCCCCGGCTTATTAGTAATTTTTTAGCTAATCTATCTGAAAACCAACACTAAATATTAAAATGCGCCGCGCAGACAGACTTTTCCGGATAATACAGAACCTGCATTCTAAACGGGCAATTACAGCCTATGAACTCGCTAACAGACTGGAGGTTTCTGAGCGTACTATCTATCGTGATATGCAGGACTTAAGCTTATCGGGCATCCCCATCACAGGGGAAACTGGTGTAGGTTATCGCTTATTAAAAGGTTTTCAACTTCCACCACTTATGTTTACCGAGGAAGAAATTGAAGCACTGTTACTTGGAGCACGGATGGTACGTGCATGGACAGATAAAAATCTTGCCACTGCTGCAAATCAGGCACTACAAAAAATTGAGCATGTTGTTCCTGAAAAACTAAAACCACAACTTGAACGTAATGACATGATGGTTCCTGACTTCCCGATGGAAGGCCAGGCCAGTGATCAGCTTATAACTATCCGGCGTGCTATTCGCCAGCAGAAAAAAGTTAATATTAAATATACACGTGCAGATGGTGAACATTCCAGCCGTTGTATTCATCCGCTGGGATTATTTTACTGGGGAAAAGTATGGACTGTTGTTGGTTGGTGTGAGCTGCGGGAGGACTTCCGGAATTTTCGACTGGATCGCATGACAGACTGTAAACCGAGCAATAAACACTTTGAAATAATTGAAGGCCGGACACTGCAGGATTATCTGGATATAGAATGTGGTAAATAACCCAAAGAGGTTTAACCAGACTTGATTCCAGAAAAAAATATTCCGGTTATTCAAATATTAAGAAAGGGCACTACCGTAATGTAAAGTATTACGGCGATACTAAAAATATACACTATAAAGCGTAATGGACTTTGTAATATATTGCCTAGCAAGGTAGGGGCATGGCCCTTTCTTTTAAGCTCTGCATAGTCTGCATGAAACTGTTGGGAACGTTGCAACTGGTATTCATTAATAAGCCGCATTGCTTCAGGGTATTGCGATTCGTCTTTTAGCCAGATTGCGGCCATCGCAATTCCCCAGTTCCCTGCATGGGTTTCATAAAATTCAAGATTATTCTCTGTGAGTAAATCACGAACGTCCTGTGCTTCATCAAGTGGTACATCGCGTAGTTTAAAGAGTAGTTTGGCCATTATATGTATCTATTCTATCTTATACCGTACTGGATTCCTCGGTAATTGCTCCTGCATTACCCTACCTGCGTACATCCATATACTTGCGCCTCCGCGGGAATGACGGCAACAACTAGTTATCATAACCAAGGTTCGGCGCTAGCCAGCGTTCAGCATCGTCTAAAGTCATGCCTTTACGTTTAGCATAATCTTCAACCTGATCTTTATTGATTTTACCAATGCCAAAGTAACTTGACTCCGGATGGCTAAAGTACCAGCCACTTACCGATGCTGCTGGCCACATAGCATAACTTTCGGTTAACGATACGCCAGTATTTTTCTTGGCATCGAGCAATTTCCATAACTTCGGTTTTTCGGTGTGATCAGGGCAAGAGGGATAACCTGGTGCAGGGCGCACACCACGGTAGTCTTCTTTAACCAGACGTTGATTATCAAAATCTTTATCTTTAAATGCGGCATCGGGTGACCAGTTACTACCAGAGTATCCCCAGTTAATATGTCGTACCCGTTGATGCATGTGTTCAGCAAAAGCTTCTGCAAAGCGGTCGGCCAGAGCCTTTAACATAATAGACTGATAGTCATCATGCTCTTTTTCAAAACGCTCAATATGTTCGTCAATACCGATGCCAGCCGTTACAACAAAGCCCCCTATATAGTCTGGTTTGCTACTTTGTTTTGTTGCAACAAAATCGGCATTGCTGCGATTGGGTTTGCCCGGTGGACGTTCGGTTTGCTGGCGTAAATGGTTTAAGGTAGTAACCACCTCACTGCGTGACTCGTCAGTATAAACTTCAATATCATCTTCATTAACACTGTTCGCAGGGAACAGGCCAACAACGGCTCGTGCTTTTAACCAGCGTTCATCAATAATTTGTTGCAACATGGTTTGTGCATCAGTAAAGAGTTTTTTAGCCTCAACACCTTTTTCTGCATCATCAAATATTTTCGGGTAACTGCCTTTTAGTTCCCAGGTATGGAAAAACGGTGTCCAGTCGATATAAGGCACCAAATATTCCAGTGGCATATCATCGAATACCTGAATGCCTTTTATATTTGGCACAGGTGGTGTGTACTGGGCCCAGTCTATATTTAATTTCCGTTGCCGTGCCTGGTCCAGCGTTAACCAGCTTATTTTTGCACGCCGCCCTGCATGGGCAATACGTACTTTTTCGTAGTCTTCGTGTACTTCTTTTACAAAGGCATCTTTAAAATCATCACTGATAAGTTTTTGCGCTACACCCACTGCACGCGAGGCATCTTTTACCCACACGGTAGAACCGTGATAATTCTGTTCTATTTTAACCGCTGTATGTGCTTTGGACGTGGTTGCACCACCGACCATTAATGGCATATCTAAACCGAGGCGTTCCATTTCTTTGGCGATATGTACCATTTCATCGAGTGACGGTGTAATTAAACCGGACAAACCAATAATATCAACACCTTCTGCTTTCGCGGCCTCTAAAATTTTATTGGCAGGCACCATTACACCAAGGTCAACCACTTCAAAGTTATTGCATTGCAAAACAACACCCACAATGTTTTTACCAATGTCATGTACGTCACCCTTCACAGTAGCCATTAATATTTTACCGTTAGAGCGTGTGCCGTCTTCTTTTTCTTCTTCTATATACGGCAACAAATAGGCAACTGCTTTTTTCATTACTCTTGCAGACTTGACCACCTGCGGCAAAAACATTTTACCGTCACCGAACAAGTCACCCACCACATTCATGCCATCCATCAATGGTCCTTCGATGACTTCAATGGGGCGGCTAAATGCGGCACGTGCTTCTTCGGTGTCTTCGACCACATACGCATCTATGCCTTTTACCAGTGCATGTTCTAAACGCCTGGCAACCGGCAGCTTACGCCATTCCAGATCTTCTGTTTTAGCTTTGGTTGTTCCATCACCGATAAACTTACCGGCAATATCCAGTAAATGTTCAGTCGCATCGGGATTTTTATTTAATACAACATCTTCAACCGCGTTACGAAGTTCTTCGGGCAAGTCATCATAAACGGCTAACTGACCGGCATTCACAATCCCCATACTCATGCCGTTTTTAATGGCATAGTATAAAAACACTGCATGAATGGCTTCACGAACCGGGTTGTTACCACGAAAAGAGAATGACACATTCGAGACACCACCACTAATCAAGGCATGTGGCAGATTCTGTTTTATCTCACGCGTTGCCTCGATAAAATCAACACCGTAGTTATTGTGCTCATCTATACCAGTGGCAATAGCAAAAATATTTGGGTCGAAAATAATATCCTGTGGCGGGAAGTCCACTTGTTCGACTAAAATTTTATAGGCTCGGGCACATATTTCAATTTTACGTTCTTTGGTGTCAGCTTGCCCGACTTCGTCAAAAGCCATCACAATAATCGCTGCACCGTAACGGCGACAAAGTTTGGCCTGATGAATAAAGTTTTCTTCGCCTTCTTTTAAACTGATTGAGTTAACAATGCCTTTACCCTGAATACACTTTAAACCTTCTTCCAGAATCGGCCACTTGGATGAATCCACCATCACCGGTACCCGTGAAATATCCGGCTCACTGGCTATCAGGTTTAAGAAGGTTTTCATTGCCGCCTGACCATCCAGCATGCCTTCGTCCATGTTAATGTCTATTATTTGTGCGCCATTTTCAACCTGTTCGCGGGCAACGCTTAAGGCTTCGTCGTAATTGTCTTCAAGAATTAAGCGCTTGAATTTTGCCGAACCGGTTACATTAGTACGTTCACCAACATTCACAAACAGCGAGTCTTCGGTAATATTGCATGGCTCTAAGCCGGCAAGGCGGGTTGTAAAGTCTTCTTCTTTTGGTTTGCGTGGCGGGTACTTGGCAACTGCATCGGCTATTGCTTTAATAAAAGCCGGGCTTGTACCACAACAACCACCAATAATATTTATAAAACCGTTCTTCGCCCACTCTTCAATTTCGGCAGCCATTTCTTCTGGCGTTTCATCGTATTCACCAAATTCATTCGGTAAGCCTGCATTCGGGTGGGTGTTAATATGGCAGTTGGCAATACCGGCAATTTCTTCTACATACTGGCGTAATTCTGTTGCACCTAACGCACAGTTAAAACCGAAGCTGATAGGCTTAACATGGCGCAGTGAATTATAAAACGCTTCTGCCGTCTGGCCAGATAAAGTTCGACCGGATGCATCAGTAATCGTACCAGAAATCATAATCGGTAAACGCTTACCCGTTTGCTCAAAATATTCTTCTATCGCAAACAGGGCAGCTTTTGCATTTAAGGTATCAAAAACTGTTTCTACCAGTAGAATATCACAGCCCCCGTCCACCAGTGCTTTGGTGGCTTCAAAATAGGTTTCACGCAAATCATCAAAATTAATATTACGAAAACCGGGGTTATTTACATCGGGGCTTAAAGAAGCTGTACGATTGGTTGGCCCTAACACACCGGCAACAAAGCGGGGTTTATCAGCCGTTGTAAATTCATCGCAAGCTTCGCGAGCAATTCGGGCCGCTTCAAAGTTAAGCTCGTAAACCAGATCTTCCATGTCATAGTCGGCCATTGAAACCTTATTGGCATTAAAGGTATTGGTTTCTAAAATATCAGCACCAGCTTGCAGATAAGCCGCATGAATATCATGGATAATTTTCGGCTGGGTCAACACCAGTAAATCGTTATTGCCTTTTAAGTCGCTCGCATAATCGGCAAAGCGCTCACCCCGGTACTCGGTTTCACCCAGCTTGTAAGACTGAATCATGGTGCCCATCGCACCATCGAGTACGAGGATACGCTCTTTAAGGGCTTGTTCTAATATATTTGCAGGCTGATTCATACGAACTCATTTATTGGTAGTAATTGAAGGGCGAAGTTTAGCACGCCAAATAAGAATGGACTATATATAAGGAATAGTGAAGGTAGAAATGGCTATATTTTTTCCAGCCAATCCTTAAGGCTTTCCGCTTCACGCCGGATATAAGCCGGGTCGGTAAATGCCTGGCCAATAACGCTGATACCCTGCGTGCAGGTAAGCAGGTGCATGGCATAATGTTCCGCTTTTTCCTTATCGTGCCCAAGCAAAACAAATTGTTCAATAAGCCAGTCTTTGAACAGCGTAATCATTTCAGTTGCATTGTTATAATTGATATTTTTAAGCTTGTTAAGCTCTGAACAAACGGTACCAATAGGGCAACCGTACTTCACAATATTATCCTGGTAGCTCACAATCATATCAACGTATTGATTTAGTCGCTGTTTTGCAGAAGGTATCGTTTCATTCCATTCATTCAGGATTTGTTTAATACCCGCTTTTCTGTTTTCAATAACAGCGGCAAGAATGTCGTCTTTAGTTTTGAAGTGATAATAAAAATTGCCACGCGATATACCAACCGCACTGGCAATGTCTGAAAAAGAAGTATGGTTAAAGCCCTGCCGATAAAATAAATCATCGGCAGTTGCCACAATTTTATTCCGTATTGTTTCGGCTTTTGTATTCACAGCTTAAAAACCATACTTCTTTTGTTAAATAACAGTTAGCATATTATATCCTACTCATGCTGTGGCTGCCTCTTTTTCCAGAAACGGGTAGTCAATATAACCCACTTCATCACCACCATAGAAGGTATCCGGGTTAGGTGTGTTTAAATCAGCCCCCGTTTTAAAGCGTTCAACAAGGTCAGGATTTGCTATATATAAAGTACCAAAAGCAATACTGTCTGCCGTGCCTGTTTTAATTGCCGCTTCTGCTTTGGGTAAATCGTAAGCAAAATTAGCCATATAATGTCCGCCAAAATTACTTTTAAATTTCTGGTAGTCCAGTTTTTTAGAGCCGTCTACCATATCGCCTTCAACAACATGCAGGTAAGCCAGACCGAGTTTCCCCAGTTGCTTTATTGTATAGTTAAACATTTCCTGCGGGTTAGAGTCACGAATATCATTAAAGGTATTTTCAGGCGACAGGCGTACACCTACGTGTGCGCCATCCCATGCATACATCACTGTACCAACAACCTCACCCAATAAACGATAACGGTTTTCAAAGTTGCCACCGTATTCATCATTACGCTGGTTTGTGCCATCACGTAAAAACTGATCAAGCAAATAACCGTTTGCAGCATGGATTTCAACACCGTCAAAACTCGCCGCCCGGGCATTTTCTGTTGCAACTTTATACTGTTCCAGTATTGCTTTTATTTCATCTG
>CAZEZI010000046.1:0-15382 GCA_964516315.1 uncultured Thioalkalispiraceae bacterium | reverse complement strand
AAAATTCTTGCTGTGTCTGTGGCCCTGGCCATGAGTGGCATGGCTAATGCGGCCATCCTGCAGAGTAGTGAAACTATAGGTTCGGGTGAACTGTTCCTGACCGCATGGGATCAAGTCGGTCAGCAGTCTTATTCACTGGATCTGGGTATTCTGCAAAGAGATTTTATGGCCAATACCAGCCAGACCCTGAGCTATGACCTGAGCGGCGATGCCAACTTTGCTAATTTCATGGGTAACACTGGTGTTGTTTATACAGTTACCGGTGGTGATGATTCCTTCCAGGTTGCTTCCACTTACGGTTTTGTGACAACTTCAAGCTCAGGTATCGGCAGCGTTCTTCAGGGCGCACAGACCCAATCCATGATCGCTGGTGTTGTGACTTCTATTGATGTCATGGCACTGAAATCCAATGGTGATAATGGCCAGCCTGCTCCCTATAACCAGACAGATACAGCTGCGAATTTGTCCAGCTATTCGGTTCCCGGTGACAATGGTTACTTTGCCGAGGGTACCTGGAGCATCAACCTTGGCGGCACGCCTTTTGTTACTACAGGCACTGTTGATAGCAGTGTTCCGTTCTATTTTGCCGGCATTGCTTCTGATTACTCTACCGGTGTGGTAACAGAGCTGCCCAATGTCTGGAAGCTGACCAGCACCGGTCAGTTGACTTATGCTGCGCCGTCTGCCGTTCCTGTTCCTGCTGCAGTCTGGTTGTTCGGTTCCGGCCTGCTTGGCCTGGTTAGCGTTGCTCGTCGCCGTAAAGCCTGAATGATAATTTTATTGTAGTTTATTTGAGGAAAACAAAATGAAAATCAATCAAATCGCAACGGCTGTGTCTGCCGTTCTGTTGTCCGGCTCGGCCTTTGCTCTTAGCCCGACAACTACACCGGATATTGAAATCTTCATGTCCGGCGCTTCTGCTCAGGACAAGGCCATTGGCGCCCTGTTCAAGAATATTTGCGTTACCGATGCAGCGGGTAACACGACTGACCTGGATGTCTTCAAGGATAATGCCAAACCATCCAAACCTGGCAAGGCGCACACCGCCTACTTCTGTACCCTTGATAATGCCAAGGTGCCCGGCCTGTCCATTACTGCGCCGAAAGTATTGTTCCACAAGCGTTCCAAAGGTGGTTCGGCTCAGGGTGTAAATCCGGTTATTGATGAAGTGGCGATTGATGCCATGAACATCAATAACGGCAACTGTTTGGCGCCTGCTGGCACTGACAATTTCTGGCGCTGTGACATCACCCCGGATGCTGATGGCAATCCCACCACTGGCAACCTGATCCAGGTCGTTTCCGATGCCGGTGTCTCCGATGTGAACCCGGAAATGTTCGTCGGCGTTAACACGCCTGCCGGTAATTCTGAGGTTAATGCGACCGTTGTGGGCAACAAGATGGTGGTCAAGGCCGCTGCCGCCCTGGTCTTTGGCGTACCGGTAACCACTACTCTGCGTGATGCCCTGCAGGAAGCCCAGTTCCCGGGTAATGCGACCTGCACAACTTATGATGCGACTATTACCGATCCGCTGTTGCAGCCGCGCGAATCCCAAGCCTGCATGCCCAGCCTGAGCAAGCGCCAGGTGGCATCATTAATCTCCGGCAAGATCAAAAACTGGAGTGCCTTCAAAATCAACGGTGTCTCCCTGACCGATCCCAGTGTGGTTAGCAGCTTACCGGCCAGTACCAAGGTCACCTACTGCCGCCGCGTCAATGGTTCCGGCACCCAGGCGCAGATGAACGCCAAGTTCCTGAACTACCCTTGTACTGCCGGCGCATTATCACCCGCAGCTGCACCGGGTAATCCTTTCACAGGACCGGTTGTGCGTGAGAACTCTGGCTCTGGTGATATGAGCGCCTGCCTGAATGACTTTAACAATGGCGCCAACAATAGTGGTCAAAATGCTGGTCTCACCACGGCCTGGGCGCTGGGCGTACAGTCCACCGAGAAAAACGCCAAGCTGGGTGATGACTTCCGTTTCATTAAGATTGATGGCATTGCCCCGACTCTGGAAAATGCCGCCAATGGTAAGTACGACGACTGGGTTGAGCAAACCTTCCAGTGGCGTATTCCTGCCTTCAACGGCCCTACCGGCGACATGCTGACTATTCTTGAAACCATCGCCAGCCAGGCCAGTGAACCAAGCACTATTGCCACGGTGCTGAACACCAAGTTCAAGCACACCTGGGGACAGGCGGGTTATATGGCGGTTAGCACCAATTTTGCCCCGACAGCTGACGGTGTTCTGAATGTGACTGCACCGGTCATTCCTTATACCCATGCGCCTAAAGGCAAGCTTGATAACTGTGTGGTACCGGTTGTTAACGATATCTATCAGAACAGCCAGCTCTAGGCTGCACACCTCAGGACTCTACGCTTCTGGATTTTACTCTCGGTAGCGCAGAGCCCTGAAAAGGGAATACCTGTTTTACACCGTGCAATGTGGTTTAAAACAGATAAAAGGAAGCCGAGTCAGCCCCTCGCAAGGAGGGGTTGGCTTTATCTATTTGCAGGTGCGCCTTTAGTACCTATTTGCCTTATGGCGCCCGAAGGGTGGGAGGCGAAGCTATACGGTTTGTTAGCGTGAGGGTTATTCATTGTTCGATTTTGTTGTTGTGGTAATAAAAACAAAGGCCAGAAATTATTCTTTATTGAATTTGTTATTGCTCGTATCACTGTGGGCGTATGCAATACAGGTAAGTGCGGAGTCCGTTGCGGCGGCTACCAGCGATAAACCATCTTCTGCAACGGAAACGGCTACTCCCCTCATGAATATTCAGGAATACCGAGTAGAAGGCAATACTTTGCTGGAAAAAACCCGGCTGGAACGTATTGTTTACTCATTTCTTGGCCCGCATAAAACCATTAAAGATATCGAGCAGGCGCGCGCCACGTTGGAAGCAGAATACCGTAATGCCGGTTATCCCACAGTGCTGGTCGATATACCGGAACAGAATGTCGTTGATGGCATTGTTAGACTGCGCGTCACCGAAGGCCGGGTTGATCGCTTGAAGATAACAGGTTCGCATTATTATCTTTTAAGTCAGATCCGCAGCCAGGTGCCGGCCCTGAGCAAGGGTAATATTCCACAACTTTTTGATGTCAAGGAACAGATGGCAATTCTAAATCAGCAAAGTCCGGATCGCTCTATTACACCGGTTATGCGTCCGGGACGAGAACCTGGCACACTGGAAGTAGAACTCAAGGTGAAAGACAAGCTGCCTCTGCATGGAAGCCTTGAAGTGAATGGACGAAACACAGAAAGCACGACACGTACGCGCGCCGTTGGCACGCTGCGCTACGATAATCTCTGGCAACGTTTCCACAGCATTTCTTTGCAGTATCAGTCTTCACCTGAAAAAAAGGGTGAAGTTAAGGTTCTGGCTGCCACCTATGTTTTCCCTCTGCAAGATTCAGGTACTCGCATTGCATTGTATGGAGTGCGGTCGGATTCCGATACAGAAATTTCCAGCGCCGGCGCGCTGAATATTGTTGGTATAGGTAAAATCATGGGTGCGCGGGTGGTAATGCCGCTACAGGGCAGTCGCAATTATTTTCACAGTCTGACCTATGGTGTTGATTACAAAGATTTCAGGGAAGGGCTTAACCTGATTGGCTCAGATACCCTGAATACGCCTATTACCTATTACCCATTTAGTCTTCGCTATGATTATACCCATCGCGCCAAACGTAGCATTACCAGTTACGGCGTGGGAACTACCTTTGGTCTACGCGGGCTGAATGATCAGGTGGAGTTTAATGACAAGCGTATTTTTTCCAAAGCTAACTTTATTTATTTGTCAGGCGATATCCAGCACCGATTTCCAGTTATGGCTGGATTTCAGGGTCTGGTAAAACTATCTGCTCAGTACACGGATTCCCCCCTAATAAGTAATGAACAGTTCACGGCTGGCGGTTCAGAAAGTGTTCGTGGCTATTACGAATCACAGGCATTGGGAGATAACGCATTCATGGCCTCATTTGAATTGCACACTCCCTATCTTGGAAGTAAAAGCTGGAAGACAGTAAAAGATTTTTACGGCCTCTGGTTTGTGGATGCGGCAAAGTTGTGGGTTCTGCAAAGCCTTCCAGACCAGCCGACCGGCTATCAACTTTTCAGCAGTGGCATAGGTATGCGTATGAAAGCCGGCTATCTGAATATGGATCTGGATGCAGGCTATCCGTTTAAAGCGTTGAGTACGGTGAAAAAAGGTGACGTGCGCGTGCATTTCCGCCTCGCGTATGAGTTTTGAATGTCTTATCTATCTGGAGCCTGTTGGGCTTCGCTGTCGCTCAGCCCAACAAAATATATTGTCAGACCAGGGCTAACGGCCTTTGGAGTATGAAAATGAATTTTCCAGAAAAACATAATTTTCGAAAAAATATAAGACCAGCCAGGAAAACAAAACTAAGTCTGCGACCGTTGAGCGCTAATATCCGTATGTTGCTGGCGGGATCAATTGTGCTTGGCAGTCTGACTTTGTCTTCACATTCCAATGCGGCCTTACCGTTGCCGAAACCGGCGGGTGCATGGGCGACGGCACGCAGCCCATTACCTCGCGTATCATCGGCCAGTGGCTGGTCACAGGTTAATTCTAACCTCTGGCGTTCAGGCACAACGGATGCACAGTTTTCTGATAAAACACTAACGGTTAAACAAACGGAAGGAAAGGTGATCCTGAGCTGGGACTCCTTCGATATTGATGTCAGCCATCTGGTGGAATTCAAACAACCGGATAGTAGCTCGATTGCATTAAATCGGGTTATCAATTCGGCTTCTCCCTCGAAAATACTGGGTACGCTGAAAGCTAACGGGCAGATCTATCTGATAAATAATAATGGTTTCCTGTTTGGCGCTAACTCCGTTGTTGATGTTAATGCACTGGTAGTGTCCACGCTGGATATTTCCGATGATGTTTTCAATCGCGGTATTTCCAAGGTGTTTGATGGTGATGCCAGCGCAACATTTTCTGGCAATGGCGATGTATACCTGCGCGACCCTAACACCGGCGACTATGTTTTTGATGCCGATGGCAACCGGTTCAAGATTGGTATCTATGTTGACGAAGGCGCGCAGATCAATACAGCGAATTATGGTCGCGTGATCATGGTGGCGCCTGAAATCGTTAATGATGGAACGATTACCAGTCCCGATGGACAGGTGATAATGGCGGCCGCCACAGATCGAGTTTATCTACAGGAAGCGGATTCAACGAACACGGTTCGTGGTTTGCTGGTGGAGGTGAAAACCGGTGGTGAAGTCATTAATGGAGGTCATATCATCACGTCGCGGGGTAACACTACCCTGATGGGGTTTGCTGTGAACCAGAAAGGGCTGATTTCCGCCAGTACCAGTGTGCGAGTCAACGGTAGTATTCGTCTGCTGGCGAGGGAAAATGCGCCAACGACGCCAAGAATATTCAATAAAAAGAAAGTGCTTGAGGCTACAACAACGACTCGCGCCACTGACCAGGGCGATGGTCTGGGCACGGTAGCAAAGGTTACTCTGGGTAAGGGTAGTGTTACTGAAGTTGTACCTGAAATAAAAGATACAAGTACCGCCGTTGCAGAACAGGTGCAGCCGGGTTCCAGTATTGAGATTATGGGGCAGACCGTACATTTTGAATCGGACTCGGCCGTAATCACGCCTTCCGGCACGGTGGATGTTCTGGCGACAGAAACTCCCAATGTGCCTGACAAGCTGGATATTGAAAACAGTAGTGCAATCATCATGGATTCCGGCAGCATTATTGATGTGTCGGGTCTTACCTCGGCTGAAAAATCGATGGAAAGTAATGTCATCGAAGTGGAAACACGGGGCAACGAGTTTGCCGATGCGCCAGTGCAGAAAAATGGTTTCCTGCATGGCAAAAAACTTCGCATCGATATTCGCGAAGGCACGCCACTGGCTAATATTCAGCCCGCGCTGGATGGAATTAAAAGCACAGTCGAAGAACGTAGCGCAGAAGGCGGTACAGTCAGCTTTTCATCCCAGGGCGCAGTGACCCTGAAACAGGGTTCGGCAGTGAATATTTCAGGTGGGGCGATTAAATACAGGGAAGGTTATATTAAAACCTCTCAACTGGTTGGCGCAGATGGAAAAATTTATGACATCAGCGAGGCCAGTCCGGATCTGGAATATGTTGGCATACTGGGTGAGGTCAGTAAGGACTATAAAAAGTGGGGCGTGACAAAAACCTGGCAGGTAGCCGGACCCTTTAACCGTGGGCGCTTCGAATCGGCCTATATTGATGGGCAGGCAGCGGGTACATTCAACATCGATAGCCACCTGCTGGTTCAGGATGGCGACATCATCGCCAATACCATTAACGGGCGGCGTCAGCGGCTTGCCGACCATCGGGCAAGCGGCGGCAGTCTTAATGTGAATCTGGATTATTTTGGCGGCAACTATCAGACCCTGGTATTTCAGAATAATAAAGCGCTAAACAGCCCGAATCTGGATGGACTTCAGTCAAGCGGGGATGAAACGTCGACCCCAACACCCTTGATCATTGAAGCAGATTATTTCCGACGTAATGGTCTGCAGAAAGTGAGTTATAAAACAGGCGGCAAGATTGTGTTACAGGACAATCTGGATATGCAGCTTTCTGATGGCGGCAACTTTTCTCTGACCACCAGCGGCACTGAGGGCATTGACGTGGGTGGTCGTGTTGTCGGCCATGGTACGGATATCAGTATGACTGCAAGCCGGGGCGATGTTGTGCTGGCTGAAAATTCGCTGATCGACACCAGTGGCCGCTGGGTCAATGACAGCCCAATCGTCAAACCGGAACCGGACTTTGAAGGTGTATTTATCGATGCAGGTAGGGTAAATATAACTTCCGAGCTTGGTAGCGTCATCATGAATGAAAACTCTCGCGTTCGCGCTAATGGCGGCGCATGGTTGACCTCGGAGAGTGAGCTGGAGACAGGCCGGGGCGGGGATGTTTCGCTGGCGGCCTCAACGGATATCAATGGTAATGGTAGTTTGTTCCTTGATGGCAGTTTTGAAGGTTTTTCCTTTGATGAAGGAGGGACGCTTAGCCTGAGCGCCAATGAATTCCGTTTTACCTCCACTGTTTCTGATAATTACAATCGTGATCCTTCGGCTCCGGTTTATATTCCGGAAACCTTCGTGGAGGAAAGTGGTTTTTCTGCCTATGAATTTAATTCCAATCGAAACGGTATCACTTTTGAAAGCGGAGTACTGCTGAAACCTTCTCGGGAAAATCTGGTACTTAACAGTCGTGACGTGTTCTCGACAGCTAGCGCCAGCGATGTTTCCTCTGTATCGAACCGGCAGCGTTTGGCAGATGAAATCCGCCAGCCGGTTGATCTTGGTTTTAGCCATCAGCCCTCTGTTGTTCAGACACAGGACAAAGCTATTGTCATGGAACAGGGTAGTCGGATTCTTACCGAGGCGGGAGCCGAGGTCAGCTTTAGTTCCAGCTCCAGTATTTTTATGAATGGTAGTGTGGAAGCGCCGGCAGGCAGGATTAAGCTGGTAATCACCGATCCCGAAACGGTTAGTGATCCAGGCTATATCCCCGAGCAGGGAATATGGCTGGGGGCGGGCAGTGTGCTCTCCACTGCCGGCACATTTATTCCAACGCACAGCGTAGTTCCCGGTGTGCGCGAAGGCCGTTTGCTCGATGGTGGTGAAGTCACGCTTGCCGCACAGCGTGGTTTTATCTTTATGGATGAGACTGCCCGGATCGATGTGTCGGGCGCATCCACCACGCTGGAACAACCTGATCCGGCCTATCGAGGCCCTGGCGTACGCCTGCAGGAAACTACGGTTGCCTCCGATGCCGGTGAAGTCAACCTGATAGCGGTGGAAGGCATTATTGCCGAGGGTTCGATTCTGGGACAGGCAAACACTGAACAGGGCGCTGAAGGTGGCCGTCTGAAGGTCGAGTTTGCAAGCCGGACTCAAACCAATAATCAGTTGCTTGATAGTAATTCCTCTGCCAATCCCTTTATCGAGACAGAACGAAAAATCATTGTTGGCAAGGCAAAATCACAAAGCGCGGTTAACATACCTGAGCAGGGTGAGGCTATTATTGATGAGGCCAATGGCTACGCCTGGCTGGATGGCGGCTTGCTCAATGAAAGTGGTTTTGATTCTATTGAACTGAAAACTCTGGGCAATATTGTTTTTGAAGGTAATAGCGGCATCATTGCCCGGCGTGAAGTCATCCTGGATAGCCCGATCATCTCATGGCAGGTTGCCGGCGGTGAGGACGCAGGGCTTACGGCAATTCTTTCCCCTTATGTAGCGTTGGGTTCAAGCGCTATTCGTGATGCCGATGAAGCCATAAATGGTAATGGACGTTTGTTTGTCGATGCCAATATGATTGAACTGGTCGGTGCGAGCAGCCTGCAGGGTTTTGACCAGGTTCGCCTGAATAGTCATACCGATATTCGAGTGCGAGGTAAGCGTTTAAAATCTGCAACGCCTGATATTCCGGGGGGATGGAACAGCCGCGGACGAGTTGAACTCGCTGCAGACAAGATTTATCCAGCAACCCTGACTGATTACACGATCAAGGCTGATGAGGTGGTGATTGCGAAACATGGAGATATGTCAGGGGAAATGCAGGACGTCTTTGGTAATGATGCGAATGCCATTATTAATAACTTCAGCCAATCACATAAAGCAACCCCCGTGCTTTCGGCGGGGGGGCGGCTGGCGATAGAAGCCGATACCATTACCCAGGGCGGTGAATTGCGCGCGCCTCTTGGTGAAATCAGCCTGAGCGCCAATTCCTTATTGATCTTGCAGGACGGCAGTCTGACTTCCACCTCGGCCGAAGGACAGATCATTCCCTTTGGTCGCACTGCGCAGACAGGGCTGGACTGGCAGTATGATTTCAGTGAAGGCGATGCCCTGCGTATCACCCGGCCACCGGAGAAACGTATTCTGCTATCCAGCGACGATGTGCGCTTTAATGATGGCGCGGTAATCGACATGAGCGGCGGTGGTGATCTTCAGGCATGGGAATTTGTTTCAGGGCCGGGGGGTACGCGTGATATTTTCGCCAGTGATAATGGATCCTTTGCTGTGCTGCCCGCGTTCACTAATTATGCGCCCTATGATGAGGGTGAAACTAAAACGGCCGGATTCAGGCTCGGCGATATGGTTTACCTTTCCGGCGTGGGTGATTTGCCGGCAGGCGAATACGCGCTTTTACCGGCTCGCTATGCGCTGCTGGATGGTGCGTATCTGGTCACGCCGCGTGAAGGCTTTAGCAACATAACACCAGGAATCAACAGCTACCTGACCGATAAAACGCCGGTGGTCGCCGGGCAGTACCGGGTCGCCGGTACCGCTATTCATGATCAAAACTGGAATGGTTTTGCGATCGAGACCAGTACGCAGGCGCGTCGTCGCTCAGAAATATTGCTCACCAGCGGCAATCGTTTCTACGCTGATAAAGCAGTGGCCGATGAGACGCTGGTTCCCTTCCTGCCACAGGATGCCGGGCAGTTGGGTATTTCGGCATTTAGCCGACTGGACCTGGCGGGTGAACTACGCGGTAGAGCAGAAGATAATGGCCGCGGAGGAAGACTGGATATCGAAGCTACTAACCTGGCCATCGTCAGTCAGCGTTCAGCGTCCGGCGTAAACAGTGATCGTGTTGAATTGCTGGCAGAAGAATTAAATCAGCTGGACATGGAAAGCCTGTTGCTGGGGGGGATTCGTAAACAGACTGATGAGGGTACGCAAATAACAGTAGCCACACAGTCACTGATTATAGAAACCAACGCTAACGATAATGATGACACCTTAAGTTTGAGCGGGACGGAAATTCTGCTGGCGGCGAAGGATCGTATTGATCTCAAACGCAATGTCAGTGTGCGCGCAGAAGGAGAGGGCGGGCTTGGCGCCGATACGCTGATTGTGCGTGGTGACGGCGCACTGGTGCGCGTCAGCGCCGGGAAACAGGTTGGTATTTCCCGCAACGGCAGTCGCGGCGCACAGGGTACGATCAACATCAATGAAGGTGCGCGGCTGGCGGCCAGCAGCGCCATGTTGCTGGATGCTTCTTATGAAACTACGATTAACGGCAAACTGGAGATCGCCGGTGGCTCACTGAATATCGGTGCCGAGCGTATCAATCTGGGTAATGCGCCCATCTCGGCAACCGGGCTATTGCTGAATCGTGATCTGCTGGATTCGCTGAGTCTGAGTGAGCTGGTGATGAGCAGCCGAAAAGGAACGCATGTTTATGGCGATGTAAATTTCAATTTTGATAGTGTCGTTTTTGACGGCGCAGGTATCGTCTCACACGGTGATGGCAATAACCGCTTCACTGTCCAGGCCGACACAATGCGCTTTACTAATAGTGCGACCGGGGTGGATCTGGCTTCAACCTCAGGGGATGCCTTCAGCGTGATCGCCCGACAGGTTGAACTGGGCGAAGGCGATTATATGCTGGCCGGATTTGATAGCGTTGACATGACAGCCAGTAGACAGATCATCGGTGCCGGTGAATCCAACTTTACTATCAAGGCCAATGTCCAGTTGAAGACACCGCTGATCAGCAGTGGTAATGGAGCAAACACGAATATAGATGTCGCGGGCTACCAGTTTGCGCTTGAGCAGATGGCGACAGACGTTCCCCTTACTGCGGCTAGTATAGGTGGTCGCCTGAGTATCAATGCCGAGACCATCAGCAACCGAGGCACCATCTTGCTGCCGTCCGGTACGCTTGAGTTAAACGCCAGACAGGGGTTATTAATTGATAACGCTGTTATTGATGTTAGTGGTGTCAGTAAATCATTCCGGGGTGAGGCAAAGACAGCGCCTGCTGGAAAAGTTGTTCTGGCATCTGAGCAGGCTGATGTTGAACTGACCAAAACTTCCCGTATCGATCTTTCCGCTGCAGACGAAGGCGGTGATGCGGGAACCTTGCAGGTGGATACGTTGCAGGGTGAGTTCATCTGGCAGGGGTCGGTATTAGCCACGGCGGCCAAAGGTGGTGGCGGACGTTTTGAATTGAACACCCAGAGCATGAGTGACGTGTTTACTGTGCTGAATGACAAACTGGCAAGCGCCGGGTTTAATGAATCTGTCAACTTGAATCTGGGGCAGGGTGATATTGTCCTTGCCGAAGCAGACACGCTTCGCGCCCATGAGGTGAGCCTGACCGCCGATACCGGCAATGTCAGTATCGATGGCGAGATTGATGCGCGTGGTGATAATGGCGGTTGGGTAAGTCTGTCGGCGGGGGATAATGTTGATCTGAGTGGCCGCATCGATGCCGGCGCTACGACAGACGAGGGTAACGGCGGCACAGTGCAACTGGCTACTATCGATAGTGACAATGACGGTATTGGTGAGATCAATGTTAGCGGTGAAATCGATGTCTCTGCCGGAGCCAATGGCCAGGGCGGGGAAGTCGGCTATCGCGCCAGTCGCATAGATACTAATAACGATGGACAGGACGATGAGATTGCCATTGCCAGTACGGGTACGGTTATCGGTGCGACGGCGGTGAACTATGAGGCTGTGCGCGTATACAATAATATGAGTCTTATCAGTCAAAGACAGGTGAACCAGTGGCGGCGAGATACACAGAGCTATATGAATTTTGCCGATACGATAGAAAGTCGCCTGAATGGCAGCGGGGGCAATAATGGACGTATCCTCCCCGGTCTGGAAATTCGCAGCAGTGGGGATATGCGCATCAATACGGACATGGATTTTTCTGGCTGGCGTTATGGTGTAGAGGGAACTCCCGGTGTGATGACGTTATCTGCTGAGGGGAACTTGCTGATCAATCAGGATATCAGCGATGGTTTTGCTGCGACTAATATCAACACTGCATTTGGCGCTATCCCGGTAACGGATCTGCTTATGACCGATAAGTCCTGGTCATACCGGCTGGTGGCAGGCAGTAACAGCCAAAGCGCCAGCGTTATGGATGTAAACAAAGGTGTTGGCAATATTATCCTGGCCAGGGACACAAAGGTACGTACCGGCACAGGTTTCATCGATATGGCCGGCGGTAATGATGTAACACTCAGCAACGATGCCTCGGTGATATACACAGCAGGCCGGGCGAGTGAAACGAATCGCTGGGGTGGACTATCTAATGAAACTGTCGCCTTTGTTTATTATTCCGAGTATCCCGTTGAAGGTGGTGATATCCGCATTAGCACCGGCGGTGATATGAACGGCGCAGTGAGCAACCAGTCTATTCGCGACTGGCTGATGAGTACAGGTGGCTGGAGCCGCAATAAAAGCCACCGAGGTGAGATGCCCACCGCCTGGGGACTGGCGTTGACCCAGACCATGTTTACCGGCAACCCGGCGACCTCGGCCTATCGTCGCGGTATTGGTGCGCTGGGCGGTGGCAATATTACTATTGACGTAGCAGGAAACATGCAGGACGTATCAGTGATGATGCCGACCAGTGGCAAGCCAATGGGCGAATCGCTTTCAGCGGATCCGACGGTGCCTGAATTCAGCGAGAACCGGGTTGAAATTTCCGGTGGCGGTTCCTTGAATATCTATGCAGGGGGGGATATCAATGGTGGTATGTTCTACCTGGGTAAAGGTGAGGGAACTATTCTTTCCGGCGGTGGCCTGCTGGCGGGTACGAATGGTATTCACCCCGTATTTTCAATGGGCAATACCCAGTTAAATATTGTCAGCAAGAATGATCTTGGCGTTGGCGCGGTTTTCGATCCGCTGATTGAGCAGGCAACTTTCAACTCGGCAGGAAATAGCTATTTCTTCACCTATTCAGATACGTCGTCACTTACGCTAACCTCGGTTGCCGGGGATGTACGCTTTTACAATGATGGTAATCAAAATAACGTGATATATCCGGCCAGTCTTTCGGCCAGCAGCCTGGCAGGGGATGTTGTCATTGACAAAGGTTTTACCCTGTTTCCCTCAATGACCGGCCAGCTTGAGTTACTGGCTGCGAATAATATTTTTGCGACACCCACAACAGAGGCCAGGATCTTTATGTCGGATGCTGATCCAGTGTTGGTTCCAAATGCGCTAAATCCAGTCACGATCAGTAATGAACGCTATCTACGTCTTGATCCTTTCCGAAAGGCCGATGAGATCCATGCTGCAACGCCGCTGCATACTAATGATGATATGCCAGTAAAAATTATTGCTGATAAGGGTTCAATCAGCAGTCCCGGTGGCCTGGTAATAAATCTGCCAAAGAAAGCTGAGGTCTATGCGGGAAGGGATATCCGTAATACCAGTTTTATTATTCAAAATATCAACGAGGATGATCGAACCCGCATTACATCTGGGCGTGATTTTCGTTATGAAATCCCCCGACTCTTTGATGGTGGCGTACAGTCAAAAGATCGGCGACTGCAGATTTCCGGGCCGGGGCAACTGATATTGCAGGCGGGCCGTAACATCGACCTTGGTACCTCGGCGGGGATTGAAACCATCGGCAACAGCAAAAATCCGGTGCTTGCGGATAATGGGGCGGATGTGATTGTGATTGCCGGTGTCAAAGATAATATAGATTACGCCGGTTTTTCTGAAGCCTATGTTAATCAAAGTGATAAATATTTAGCGGCGCTGAAAATATTTATTGATAAGGACGTGATTGACTTTGACCAGAAAACAGAAAACGCATATTCATCGGCAGAGATTGATGCCAGTCGCAAGCAATTTGCCGGACTGGATGAACAGAAACAGCAAAGCTTCCTGCGTGAACTATTCTTGCGCGAGATACGTGATGTTGGTGTCAAAAGTGCAGAGAGTGGTAGTGGGTTCTATCAGCCTGCTTTTGATGCAATAGCCACCCTGTTCCCCGGCAGCTATGAAGGCAACATCAACCTGTTTTTCAGTAAGATTCATACTATCGATGGCGGAAATATCCAGTTATTTACCCCAGGAGGCGGCGTCAATGCCGGACTGGCGACCAGTGCAGGGTTATCAAAGAAACCCAGCGATTTGGGCATTGTTGCGCAGCGCGAGGGCGGCATCGATGCGTTTGTTCGTGATGATTTTTCAGTAAACCTGTCGCGGGTTTTCACTCTGGCAGGGGGCGATATCCTGTTGTTTTCATCAGAAGGAAACATCGACGCTGGTCGCGGCGCCAAGTCGGCGCTGGCGGCGCCGCCGTCAATTGTTACCTATGATGAAAATGGAAACACGATTGTTGAATTACCACCTTCTGTTCAGGGCAGTGGCATTCGTACTGTGGCCTCAGGGGACGGCGAAGCGGGTGACGTTTACCTGTTTGCTCCTCAGGGAGCAATTATTGCCGGTGATGCGGGAATTGACAGTGGTGGTGATGGATTTATTGATGCACCGATAATTCCCACTAACAATATCTCCATTAGTGGTTCGTCCGTTGGTGTACCCACGGCCTCGGCCAGCCTCGCCGCCGGTCTTACTGGTGTTAGCAACCTCTCTGCTTCAAGCAACAAGGTGGCCGAAGAATCCACCAGCAGCATTGGCAAAATCAGTGAAAATTCCGGTTTCGGCAATACTCCGATGGGCTTCCTCAATGTTGAACTGGTCGGCTTTGGCGGCGGTGTGACCCCGACGGTTCCTGGCAGCAGGACAGGCAGAAAATAAAATAATGTCGTAGGTTTGGCTGTGTCGTAGGTTGGGCAGAGCAACGCGAAGCCCAACAATTTTCTCGGCCACCCAACACAATTCCAGATGTTGGGCTTCATTTCATTCAGCCCAACCTACAGGGTAATTCATTTTTTAATCTCTTTGGGTTTAATTCCCCGCTGCTTGCGGCGGGGTTTTTATAGTGGGTTAGCATGAGCGAGTGTCAAAGAAAAACTCACGTTGGCCATTATCGAAACATCAGTAGGGTGGGCATAAAACCCGTGCCCACCCTGCAAGGCTGAACATGCCGCAAAACCGTAGGTTGGGCAGAGCAACGCGAAGCCCAACAGGATTTTCTCGGTTTATCAACAGCTGTTTCCTGCACAGTCTCACTCCGTACATATTCGCGGATAAATCCTTTTTGTCATAAGTCTGAAACATATTTGCAAGAAAATACCCACCTGTAAGCCAATTCAGAACAAAAGATGAACTTTATGTTACGTAATCGAATAATCCTGTTGATTCTCATTATATTTCCGGCTGTGGCCAATGCCTGGTGGAATGAGGACTGGTCCTATCGAAAAGAATTGACCCTGGATACCAGTTTCGTTGTCAATAGCGGTGCGCTGGAAAATGCAACTGTGCTGGTGCGTCTGCATACCGGCAATTTCGGTTACTTTTTAGATGCTTCTCCAAAAGGTGAAGATATTCGATTTATGGCGGATGATGATATTACGCCGCTGAAATACTATATCGAAAAGTTCGATCCTGTGAATGAAATGGCCATGATCTGGGTGCAGATTCCATCTCTTGCTCCTAACAGCA
>CAZEZI010000045.1:12837-15426 GCA_964516315.1 uncultured Thioalkalispiraceae bacterium | reverse complement strand
ATGGTTCCAGGTTTTGATCTTTCTTGTTCCTACGCGATAGCGTATTTGTCCAACATTGATATATACAGAATAGAAACATTCTAAATGCTTCTACATATATTAATTAGTTCCTATATATAGTGATATGCTTCTATTTATAGGTACTTTATTCAATTCAGTCAACTATTCTTGAGGTTAAGCCTGCTTTTCTTGCTGCATCCTCATTTATAAGCCATGCCTGGTCTTGTCTTGACCATATTCCACCCTGTCTTTTTACTTTTCTTTGCAGTTGCTGTTCATCTAAGGCTATACGCAGCTTTACTTTATTTTCTATTGAGTAGCCTTTTTCGACTTGTTTTGCGTGTTCTTCATCAGGGTGCGGCATTGGTGGCTGCCAGTCTTCTTCACTGATTATGAGTTCGATCGTTTTGTATTTTTTCTTTTTAATATAGTCATATCGATAACGAACGCAAATGAGTTGTTGGCCATATTCTTTTACAAGCGATTTAGTTCCTCGCTTGCCTGGCTTTAATACGGTTCTTATTTTCATCACAATTCCTTTGCCTTTTGAATTTATAAGTAATGCTTCTTGTAATCTTTACATCCTGCCGACTAAAATAATATACCATTAACTTAAAAACAAAAAAACCGACCCGCTTTTCATTGCAGGTCGGTTTTATTTAGTTGAAACTTTAGATTAGCGCACAATGGCGCAAAAAATTAAATTTCAAATTTGCCCTTAAGTTTCTTAGGTACAGCTACGCCTTTAATGCGCACGTATTTAGGCATACCGTCTTTGTATGGAGGGTAGTCTTCACCTTTAATTAAAGGTTCCATGTATGTACGGCATGCTTTGGTTATACCAAAACCATTTTTTGTGATGAAGTTTGCTGGCATCATTTTTTCGACATTGGCAACTTTGCTTAAGTCGGCCATGCCTACTTTCCATTTAAATGGTTTGTTGGATATGCGGTCGACCGTTGGCATTACCGAGTTATAGCCTTTAATCGCATACTGAACTGCTGCTTTACCCATTGCGTAAGCCATATCCACGTCTGTTTTAGAGGCAATATGTCGTGCTGCACGTTGCAGGTAATCGGCAACCGCCCAGTGGTTTTTCAATTTAAGTTCAGACTGAATCATGCCACTGATAACGGTTGCTGCACCGCCAAGTTGTGCATGGCCAAATGCATCTTTTAAGCCTGTTTCTGCAAGGAAACGACCGTCTGGCCAGTGAACACCTTCGGATACAACCACTGAACAGTAACCGTATTTTTTAACAATCTTTTGTACTTCTGCCAGGAATTTTTCCTGATTAAATTCAACTTCAGGAAACAGAATAACGGTAGGGATAAAGGTATCTTCGGTTGATGCCAAACCACCGGCTGCTGCAATCCAGCCTGCATGGCGGCCCATAACTTCAACAATAAAGACTTTAGTTGATGTTTTGCACATGGATGCAACGTCGAAAGATGCTTCGCGAGTTGATACCGCAACATACTTGGCAACGGAACCAAAGCCAGGGCAGTTGTCTGTAATTGGTAAGTCGTTATCCACTGTTTTAGGAACATGGATAGCCTGAATCGGGTAACCCATTTCTTTTGACAGTTGCGAAATTTTATAACAGGTGTCTGCTGAATCGCCGCCACCGTTATAGAAGAAGAAACCAATGTTATGTGCTTTGAATACTTCGATTAAACGTTCGTATTCGCGACGGTTTTCTTCTAATGATTTTAATTTAAAGCGGCAAGAACCGAAGGCACCGGAAGGTGTATGACGTAAACCTTTAATGGTTGCTGCTGTTTCTTTGCTGGTATCGATTAGGTCTTCGGTTAATGCACCGATAATACCGTTACGACCGGCATAGACTTTGCCAATTTTATTTGTTTTTGCTGCTGCTTCAATTACGCCAGCAGCAGATGCATTAATTACCGCGGTTACACCACCGGATTGCGCATAGAATGCGTTCATTGGTGGTACTTTAGGGGCTGCTTTCTTTTTAGCTTTTGTTTTATTTTTCGCTTTTTTCTTTGCTACTTTCTTTTTAGCGACGGTTTTCTTTTTAGCGACCTTTTTCTTCGCTACTTTTTTCTTTGCTTTTTTCTTAGCTGCCATGATAGACCTCGGTTAATTTTAATATTAAATTTTGTAATTTGAATTTATGTGTCTTAAACGCTTTTAATCTTTTGCTTTATTTTTTTGCAGTTCGTGATCCGCCTGTACGCGCAGCGTGGTTAACACACAGTCGAGCAGATCATTATAAAAAGGTTTGCCGGTACCAAACTGTTCGCGGTTACCATAAAAGAACTGGCTGAAGTATTGTACTTCGTCTGTTTTTGCCACAATAAAATGGCAATCGCTTTTTTCCCAGTAAACGGCGGGGCATTCTGTTACCTGGCTGTCGTTTTCGGAAAGGCGTAATTCTATATCGGCTTGCTCAAGGGGAACGTTTTCACCATAACGCTCTTGCAAGCAATCGCTAATGGCTTTTAATTCTTCGGGGGTATAGTCAGGGATTTTATTCATTGATTTTGTCGCTAAAACTGTGGAGGGTGTATTCTCCATATCTGGAGGATTATTGCAAGTTTAGCGGCTGTTTTCTTTGATTTT
>CAZEZI010000045.1:0-12737 GCA_964516315.1 uncultured Thioalkalispiraceae bacterium | reverse complement strand
TACAGCCGCTTATGCAGCATTTGCAATAGCAAATGCTGCTCTACCAAAATACCCCATAATATCTAATGGAGGCTGAACTACATTATTCTACCTTTCCAACAATTCTCTGATTTTTACAGCCGCTTATGCAGCATTTGCAATAGCAAATGCTGCTCTACCAAAATACCCCGCTATTATTTAACAACCTTACCGTGCAAACACCACTCGGCTTTATGCCACAGTGCAATACAAGAAAAGGAAACATCAACCAGCCGCATCAGACGGGGCTTAAAAGACTGATTTTATTGACATAATAGGCATTTGTGCATATATTAACCAGTGTGGGGTCATTTCTATTTTCCAGTTAAGTTAAGCTCGCAACGAGCTGATTTACACAAAAGTTAAACATGGGTTGTGCGGTGTAGTGCGTTTTGTTGTTACCATAATAATATGGATGCTTACCTTCTCAGCGGTATATGCATCTTCGCCCATTGCCGGCCCGAGCATTGCTTTTTACTATGCACACAATATTCCAATTGATGAGCTTGCTCAATTTAAGCAGATTGTTGTGGATCCAGATCATATTTCAGATAGCGAGATCCTGAAGTTAAAGCAGTATGGCGGGCAGGTTCTTGCTTACGTGAGTGTCGGTGAGTCAGAAAGATGGCGCGAAGACTATTCTACACTCGATAAAAAACTGTTTTTGGGTACAAATAAAGCCTGGGACAGCGACATTGTCAATTTAGCTGAACCAGAATGGCAAACTTTCTTAATGAAGCAGCGCTTCAGCAAGCTTTATAAAAGGCAGTTTGACGGGTTTTTTCTAGACACACTCGATAGCTATCAAGCCATTATTGCAAAAGACAAATGGCCGCAACAGGAACAGGCTTTAACACATATAATCCACCAGCTTGCTGGCAAATTTCCAGCCGCCACCATTATCTTTAATCGTGGCTTCCCTGTTTTAGAAAATGTCCACCACCTTGTTGATGGTGTTGCTGCCGAGTCTTTATATACAGGCTGGGATCCATTAGGAAAAGAATATCGGGAAGTCAAAAAACCACAAAGAGAGTGGCTTTTAAAGCAGCTCACCGATGTTAAGGAAAAATACAAACTCCCTGTTACCGTCATAGATTACCTGCCGCCTTCAGAGCGTGAAAAAGCACGCCAAATTGCGCAAAAAATTGCACAGCACGGTTTTGTTCCCTGGGTTAGCACACCTAATCTGGATTACCTGGGTATTGGCCAACTTGAAGTTATTCCTCGAAAAGTTTTAATGCTTTACAACAGCGCCAATCAGCACCTTGGTGATATTGCTTCGTCCAGTATACATACCGCCGCAGCCATGCCCATTGAATACTTAGGCTATGTGCCTGAATACTATGATATTAAGAACCAGTTGCCGGGCGGAACATTAAAGGGGCGGTACGCAGGTATCGTTAGCTGGTTTGATGGCCCGGCAACAAACCCGGCTTACCGTAACTGGGTTTATAAGCAAGTTAAAGATGGCGTTAAAATTGCATTTATAGGGGAGTTTGGCTTTGATGTTGATGACGAGCTTTTAAAATTACTGGGCTTACGGCGTGTAGAAGGGAAAATACAGCAACAGAGTAAAATACAGTTTTATGATGATTACCTGGGCTTCGAGTCAAAACCCTTAATCAGCAAAACCTATAGCGAACTATTTCAATCTGTAAAAATGAGCCACAATACACCACATATCAGGATTAACCTGAACGATGACGAAAACCAGATGTTTGAACCCGTTGTAACCGGTAAATGGGGGGGGCTGGCCTTCTCACCATGGATAAAAGATTTTCAGACAAATGATTTTAAATACTGGATTCTTAACCCCTTTAAATTTTTTAAAACCGCGCTTGGGCTAACCGATATACCTATGCCCGATACCACAACCGAAAATGGTCGCCGAATATGGATGGCCCATATTGATGGTGATGGGTTTCTGAATCGTGCAGAAATGCGAGGCACGCCCTACGCTGCAAGCGTTATAAAAAATAAAGTCTTAAAAAAATTTCCCAGCCACCCGCATACCGTCTCGGTTATTGAAGGTGAAATAGCCAAAACAGGGCTTTATCCCGAGCAGTCTCCGGCATTAGAAAAAATTGCCCGCCAGATCTTTGCACTGAAAAATGTTGAACCTGCCACACATACATTTAGCCACCCCTTCAAGTGGCTTGGTATAAAAGAAAACCAGTCATCCGGCGGCGACTATAATTTACCCATAAAGAATTATAACTTTTCCTTTAAAAGGGAAATTCTAGGCTCCATTGACTATATCAATAAAAACTTATTACCCACGAACAAAAAAGCCAAAATTGTTTTGTGGACAGGAGAAGCTCTGGCAACAGAAACCGCTTTAAAATACAGCTTTGACAATAATTTGGCTAATATGAACGGTGGCCACACCATTATTAGAAAAGACCGTGCCTCCATGTTTTTTATATCACCAATGGTGCGCACTGTTGGAAAATATACACAGATATATGCCCCGGTAGCAAACGAAAATGTCTACACCAATAACTGGACGGGGCCTTTTTATGGTTTCCAGAGAGTGATTGAAACGTTTAAAATGACCGACAAACCACGTCGCATAAAACCCATTGATATTTATTATCATTTTTACTCAGGCTCCAAGCCCGCAGCACTAACGGCGCTACTTAACAGTTATCAATGGACAATAGCACAGGAAATATTCCCTGTTTATATTAGCGAATATACGGCTAAAGTTCTGGAGTTTAGAAGTATCGTCGCAGCAACAGACTTGTCCGGTTCACTGCATTATGCAGGCATAAACCATTTAAGAACATTACGCTCCTTTAGCAAAACCCATAGACCTTATATTAAACAATCGGCAAATGTAACCGGCTACAGAGAGTTGCATGACGCAACCTATATCAGCCTGGGTTCAGCTAACAAGGTAAGCTTAAATATGAGCAATTCAGATGACTCCGATATCTATCTGCTTCAAACAAACGGCCGCGTGCATCAATGGCAGCGAGATACAAACAACATTACAATCAGCCTGACATCCTACCTGCCATTGATCATTGAAATTGCCAGTAAAAATAAGCACTGCTATTTGCACGGTGTAAAAAATACATTACAGCAAACACCCACAGGCTGGCGCTTTAAATTAACTGCAAAAAAAATAAGCAATGCAACACTCCGCTGCCAGTAAACGTGAACATTTAATATCTATACCAGCAGTAATATTACTTGGTGTTATTATTGTAATATTGCTGCTGCTACTATTTCCCGGCAAGGGAACCTTTGAAGATTCACGCTATATTAAACACCCGGACCAGCTCTCTATTGCCTACTTAAAAACTATTTTTAAATTACAACCTGAGAATATTCAATTACGATTAACACTGGCTCAACAATATGTTGCGGTAAGCAAATGGCAGGAAGCCAAAGAACTTATCGATGGCTTTACATTTCATAGTGCCAAAGACCGTGCTCAGGCAGATATAATCAGCATTCAAGTATATCGAGAGAAGTATGCATATACAGACAAGAATGACCCGTCACGTTACCAGGCACTGCAACAGGCACAAAAAATACTGGCACAAATTAATCTTTCGCAATTTAAACCCGAGCAACTGCAACAACTGGCAAAAATTGCTTTAAGCCTTAATCGCCCGGCACTGGCAACCAATATATATCAACATCTGGCACAGACAAGTACGCACGATACCGCTAAATGGTGGGCATTGGCAGGAAAGTGGGCCAGGGCTTCGGCACAAAATGAATTGGCACGTTTATATTATCTCAATGCCTACCTTGCTACAGAAAACTCTGAAAAAGCGACTCAATATGCCAGCTTGTCAGTTATATCAACCATAGAAGCCAATCAGCATCAGCTGGCTATCCAGTCGTTAACAGAATACCTGCGCGCCTTTCCCGGAAACAGGTATTTTCTGGAATCGATAGTCTCTGCATATCAGACAATCGGCAACCTGCAAAAAGCAGCACAATGGAACAGCGTGTTATTAAGCAAGCATGGGCAAAATAACGAAAAAATTATAGCCAGGCAGATAAAACTGGAACTTGCGCTTAGCCATTTGCAACATGCAAAAAAGTACGCTTACCGGCTTGTTTTACTTAAACCCGAAAACCGGCAATACAGAAAACAACTTGCGCAACTGTATGAGTGGACAGGTCATCCGATTGCTGCTCAGAAACAATGGAAGATTTTAGCACTCACCGATAAAACCTTTGCTTCAATAAACCATGTACTGAGGCTGGCAAAAATGAATTATGATGATGCGGCAACACTGGCAGCATTTAAAATAATTGAGCGCCGACGCAAATTAACAGACAAGGAAATATTTGAAAAAATAGCCATCTATGAAAGACAGGGCAAGCCTGTATTAGCACAAACTTTATTAACAAGGTATTTAGCAAAAAAACCGGCCGATAAAGATAAATGGCTTCTATTGGCTAAGCTATACGAAAACCAGGATGATTATGAAGGTGCCATTAAAGTGTGGCAAAAAATTGAGCGCCTCTTTAGCCCTGCTTTGTACGCAAAGACCCAACAAATTAAATTACACTGGGATTATCAAAAGCATAAAAAAGCCTATCTAAAAGCAGCCACTCTGGATCCTGACTTTACAAAAATCAAGTCGCTTAATCAGCTACAGATATTAGTCGAGTTAGGCTGGCGCTTTAAAGATAATGCATTGTTATATAAAGCCAGCAAGGAACTTGTCACGCGCGACAAAAAAAATGAAGCGGCATACAAATGGCTGTTAAGTATAGCGGATGAAAACGGAGATGTTGACCAGGCCGCCCAGCTGGGTAGAACCGCATGGGAAAATACTGGCAAAACCGTCTTTTTACGTTTAGCCATTAACACTGCAATTAAAGAAAATAATAACCGCCAAACCCGATACCTGATCGATCTTGCTTTGCAAAGCAAAATCAGTAGCAAAGAACTGACTGACTATCTGATGATAAAGGCAGAAATAGAAAGTAAAGACAGGCGATTTTCATCTGCTGCAAAATACTATGAATACGCCTTACTTCTTAAGCCCAGCAGAAAGTATATTCATATTGGACTGCTATGGTCATTATTAAATTCACAACAACGAGAAAAATTAAAACATTACCTTATTGTTTTCAAGGGAAAAGCCTATCAGTTCAGTAATTACTGGCCAGTGTATGCAGCGTCT
The DNA here is from genome assembly GCA_964516315.1 of uncultured Thioalkalispiraceae bacterium. Lineage (GTDB taxonomy): Bacteria > Pseudomonadota > Gammaproteobacteria > UBA6429 > Thiohalophilaceae > SZUA-37. The sequence goes on along the minus strand of CAZEZI010000045.1, from coordinate 7,560 downwards.
ACCTATGCACTTGGTGAGTCACGCGAGTCTGTTTATTGGCACGCAAAATTTGCCGCACTGTATCCAGATAATAAATTGTGGCTATTAAGGTATGCCGATGCTTTAGAGTCGGCCGGGCAAGATAATTCAGCATTAAAACTTCGCCTTTATGTTATAAAGCAAATGCGCGCATCAAATATTTATACCGTACTGTCAAAAAAGCCGGTTAAACAATTAACGCAATATTACTTATCGCTTGAACGTAATATCGGGCTAAGCGCTAATACAAACAATATGATCAGGGAAATTATAGGTCGTAATAAAAATAACATTCCCTATGAATTTCTGGTTGCGTGGTATTCTGCAAAAAATATGGATGAGATGTCACACTACTGGCACCTGTCGCAACAACTATCACGGAAAAAAATATCGGATAATCAGCTATTACTTTTTGCATTAAAAGAAAATAATACCAGCGAACTAAAAAACATCCTTGCACGCCATTCAGACATATCCGCTGTTGACCGAAATGAGGCCTTAATACGACTCAGTCAATATGAAACCGCGCTTGCATATTCTGTTGCAGGAATCGGGCTATTGTCCAGCCAGGAAGAACGCAGAGTATATCGGCAACAAGCAGCCTCACTTATGAATATATTGCCAAACTACTGGTCAACATCAATCGACCGCTACTCAAATGGCCAGCTCTCTATTTCGACAATAAAAACTCAGCTTAAAACCAGTATTAATAACTGGAACTATACATGGTCACTCTCAAATAATGTGCTTAATATTGATACTTCCATTGTTAATCTTGGTGGAAATGACACTGAGCAGGAATACACTTTTAGGTTAATGCGCCCGAGCAGGCGATTTAATTTTTATTCAAACCTGACATACAACCAGCGTAGTGATAAATCCATTACCCCGCTGACCCTTGCTGTGGATTACAACGTCTCAAAGCGCGCAAATTTTAAACTTGCCTGGGAATATAACCAGCTATCAGAAGAGAGCTCGGCGTTACGCAGTTTAGGCATGCTGGATAAATTGCAATTCGGTGTCAATGCCAATATTGGCAGCCGTGAATATATGTACACGCAAATAGCGAAAACAAAATATCAAAGTCGCTGGAGCGAGGCACTGGCTGATGGCTGGAGCGCAAATTTAGGGATTGGGCACCTGCTTTCCACCGGGCGCAATCGCTGGGCGATTCAGGCTGATGCCAGCTGGATTGCAAACAAACTGGAAAACACCCTGCCTTTTCAGCTAAGCCAGCGCCTGCCCACCAGCACAACAACAGCAACCGTGGTTGCCCAGGAATTTGGCACTTTAGGTATTAGCATGCGCTTAAATAGAGGGGATATTAACTCAAGTTACCCACAAACAGGTTCGCTCGGCTATTTCGCTGATATATGGTTAGGTAAGGTGTATCCAAATAATGACTTTGCCTATCGCTTAAGCTCAGGGATTGCCTCCCGTGTTCTCGGCAATGATCGGCTTAGCTTCGAACTGTACGCTGACCAGACTAAAGCTAACGTTGGTAATCAAACCAGCTGGGGCATCACTGTTTCTTACCGGAATTACCTCGGGAGATAGATAAAAATGGAAAAATACAGTAATATATTCAATAAATTAGAAAATTATTATCAATTTTATTTGGGTCGCAACAAACAATGAAATACATTAATTTAAATGCTTTAATGTATGTAAAGCTTGCTATGCAAGCTCTATTTTTACTCTCCCTGACATCCGCATGCAGTGTTAGCCAGGTTCAGGAAGGCGCCACCCTACCTAAAAATGCACGCTGGATAATGCTTCCTGTCGTCAACCTTGCGGAAGCGCCCCAGGCAGGTATTCGTGCCGAAGCAATACTATCAACCCATCTCAGGGCAAAGGGGTTGGTCAATATCGATACTTATCCCTACCAACCTCTAAAATCCGGATTGCCCGATTTAAATGAGCAACATCGCTATCAACGCGCATTAAAACTTGCACAAAAATCTAATTATCAATATGCCATTACCGGCAGTGTTGATGAATGGCGTTACAAAAGCGGCCTTGACGGTGAACCTGCGGTTGGCCTTTCATTGAAAGTTTTTGAAATGAAAACAGGAAAGGTTCTTTGGTCTGTATCAGGCTCACGCACAGGCTGGGGTTACGAAAGCGTCACCGGCACGGTCAATAAATTGCTGGCTCAACTGCTTGGCAGCCTCACAATAGAATAACCCCCATGCGTCTAACACGCAAAAATTCACAGTCCAATATTATCAGGGTCGCCTCAAGTGTTGCGTGGGCGGAAACCCTGTTGCTCACATTATCAGTGCCCTTGATTGGTTACTTTCTGCATAAAGACGACCCTTTTTTCCTCAACTATCCCTTTCCCTGGTTGCTGTTTGCTTCCTTGCTACCGGCAATACGCTATGGCTTCAGCCATGGTTTTGCCAGTGCGATGATCCTGATTTCATTAATCACACTTGCATGGCGATTTGAACTTGTTCCTATCAGTGAGTTTCCCACAAGCTATACATTAGGACTGCTGGTTTTAACAATGCTCATGGGTGAATTTACAGATATGTGGCTAAGAAAACTAGGCAAGCAGGAAGTCATCACACGCGCACAAAAAAAACGCCTTGATGAATTTACGCGTAACTACCAATTACTAAAAGTATCACACGATCGTTTAGAAAACCGACTGGCTTCTGGAACCAATAGTTTACGTGATGCTCTGGTCAGCCTTAAATTAAAAGCAAACAATATCGAAGATAAATCAAATGTACTAACTAAAATAGCATCGAACATTTTAGCAATACTGGCAGATTACTCTTACGTTCAAAGTGCAAATATTTACCCGATGCAATCAAGCAATGAAATAAAAACAAAACCCGTTGCAACCCTGGGGAAAACTGTCATTGTTGACTCATCTAACCCCCTTATAATAAAAGCCATTGAAACCGGGCACCTGGTTAGTGTGAACAATGAACTAAAAACCAATGACAACAAACTACAGCAAACAAATAATTTATTGGTCACTGTTCCGCTATCAGATATTGAAGGGTATATATGGGGTGTTGTCGCTATACAGGAAATGCCCTTTGTCGCATTTCATAACGAAAATTTACAGTTAATAGCTGTTTTATGCGGCCATATTGGTGACCAGATCTCACATGCTGAAAACCGCTCTTCATTTACAAGTTCCGAAAGTTCTACATTCCTGCATTTTCTTGAGCGTACTATTTTTGACAGAAAACAATTTAAAATCGAGACAATATTACTGGTCTTGACCTTACCGGAAGATAGTACCCTTTCAGGCACGATAAAAACTATACTACTGGCTCAAATGCGTGGCCTTGATCGTGCATGGGTAAGGAAAAACACAGAAAATAGAAGTGTTGTATTTCTGTTAATGCCGCTTACCAGTATTATAGAATTCGAAGGCTACAAAAACCGCATGTCGGACCTGCTTAAAGAGCGCACAGGAAAGTCATGGGACGAGCTGGAAATTGAAACAAACCTGAGAGAACTAACAGGAAAAGAAAACGGTGCCAATATGATACAGAATTTATGTAGGGCAACCCGCATTGATCAATAAAAATCTAAACATCGTCATCGCTATTTTTCTGGAAGTTATCGCATGGTATTTACTTGAGCCAGCAACAGCAGAAGGAGAGCTGCTGCTTCAGTTTTTACTTCTCCATGCCATTGCAAGCTATTTTTTCGCTCGCTCATTAATGCAATATTTACCTGAAAATTATTTAAGTAATAATGGCAGGTTGATTCTATTTTTTTTTAGCATTTGCTTCTTTATCCCCTATTTAGGTGCACTTGGCTTATATATCGCATGGAATGGCGGCTTATACTGGCCTCGGGCCGCCACGTTTAATCTTTATAATATTACAGAAGAGCCTCCCCTACCTTTTAAACCCCTGGTTATTAATGAATCCAGCCATTATGGGCAGGCAGGCCTACCTGGTATTGTGAAAAATGCAACCGATGCCAATAAGCGGTTAAAAGCCATTATGGCAACACGCCAGCTGGATGATCGAGATGCTATCCCCATACTGAAGATTGCGCTGAAAGATCCCATTGACGAAGTCCGCTTACTGGCCTATTCAATGCTTGATGCTAAAGAACAGGCTATAAACTCCGGAATACAAAAGCTTGAAAAAGAATTAGTCAGCTCACCGCTCAATGTACGAGCAAGTTTTCATAAAGAGCTGGCACATTATTACTGGGAGCTCGCCTATTTAGGACTTGCACAAGGTGATGTTAAACAGCTGGTATTAAATCAATCCTGCAAAAACCTTTTTATTGCCCTGAAGATCCATTCAGAAGATGCGGGCACATGCTTTGAATTAGGGCGGGTTCTGTTGCGCCTGGACAGACATGAAGAAGCCCGGCATTACCTTGCATTGGCAATGAAATTGGGTATCTCAGAAAGTGATGTTCTGCCTTATCTGGCTGAAGTTGCATTCCATGTAGCCGATTACCCACAGGTAAAATCACTATTAGAAAAACTGCCTGAAGACGCCCGCAAAAATAGTTCATTAAATAACATTATAAGTTTCTGGTTACCTGCATGAAAAAGTGGCCATCTGTGGTTAATAGTAACCAGCCTGCGGATATCGTACTTTTACTTGAAGGCACCTTTCCTTTTGTCAGCGGTGGTGTTTCTAGCTGGGTTAACCAGATTATTCTGGGGCTACCTAATTTTAGTTTTGGGCTGGTTTTTTTAGGCGGTAACAGAACGTTTTATGACGGCTATAAATATCCCTGTCCAGACAATGTCGTTCATCTTGAGTGCCATTACTTAATGGAGTCATGGGATGAAAAGAAAGCCAGGCCCGTTAAAGGAAATAAGGACATTTTCCAGCAGGTCGATAAAATGCATCATTGTCTACGCTCATCAAATATTGATTTTGATGAAACGGCTTTAAATATTGTTATGGCGGCACTCGGTAACACAAATGAATTATCCCGCGAAGATTTTTTGTACAGCGAAGAATCATGGCAACAAATAAAAAACTACTATAGAAATTACTGTACCGATCCATCCTTTGTTGATTATTTCTGGACCATTCGCACCATGCATGCCCCTTTGTTTATACTGGCTAGAATAGTTAAAAATTTGCCGCCCGCAAAAGTATTGCACTCTGTATCGACAGGCTATGCCGGCATGCTGGGCATGATGTTACAACAGTCACGAAAAATACCTTATATTCTGACGGAACATGGCATCTACACAAAAGAAAGAAAAATTGACCTTGCCCAGGCAGACTGGATTGCCGATGCAAGTGAAACTTTTGGTACACGTCTTGACGATGATGTCAGTTATATTCGGCGCTTATGGATACGCTTTTTTGAAGGTATTGGCAGACTGACTTACAACTCGGCAGAACCTATTATCTCTTTATATGAAGGGAACAGACAGCGCCAAATTGAAGATGGTGCAGAGGTACAAAAAACACAAATCATCCCGAACGGAATAGACATAGCGCGCTTTTCACTTTTAAGAAAATCAAGACCCGATGATATTCCACCCATACTTGCATTAATTGGCCGGGTCGTACCGATAAAAGATGTAAAAACATTTATACGTGCCATGCGAACCGTTTGTAATCATATTCCTGACGCAAAAGGCTGGATCGTTGGCCCGGAAGATGAAGATGCAGATTACGCAAAAGAATGTCATGCCTTAACCGGAAGCCTGAAATTAGAAAATAATGTGATGTTTCTGGGTTATCAAAAAGTGGATGATATATTAAAACAAATAAGCCTGGTTGTACTAACCTCGATAAGTGAAGCACTCCCCCTTGTTGTGTTAGAAGCCTATGCAAGTGGTATACCTGCATTAACAACCGACGTGGGCTCATGTAGAGAATTAATAGAAGGTAACAACGAAGAAGACCGTGCGCTGGGTCATGCGGGTCGCGTTGTTCAAATTGCCAATCCAGAAGAAACAGCTAATGCCGCCATTGAATTACTCACAAACAGGGATGAATGGTTAAAAGCACAGGCAGCCGCAATAAAACGAGTTGAACGCTATTACACGCAGCAGGAAATGTTTACCAAATATTTGAATATATATAGTCAGGCTCTGGGGAGAGGTTAATGGCAGGAATAGGCTTCGAGCTCAGGAAATTACTTAGCCGGGAAAGTTATGTGGGCTTGATCCAGGCTTACGGCTTTGCCAGTATTATTGGTTCAGGGCCATGGGTTCTGTCAATCTTAGGGGTTATGCTGGTCGGCATTATTAGTTTAGGTCTGGTTTTTCCAACCTATCTAATTGTTCAGTTTTTAGTTTCTGTTACTTACTTAATGGCTGCTTCGCTTATTTTTACCGGGTTTTTACAATTAATGTTTACCCGTTATGTTGCTGATCGTTTATTTGAAAATAAAAGCAACATTATTCTTGCTAATTTAATTGGTGCTTTGACCTTAATTACTTTTGTTGGCGGAACGTTAGGACTAACCGTTCTTTTCCTGTTTTTTGATCAAGATATTTTTTACCGAATATTAATGCTTTCGGCTTTTATTGTTCTCAGCAATATCTGGATCGTTGTTGTTTTTTTATCAGGAATGAAAGTCTACAAACAAATACTCAATGTTTTTTTTGTTGGTTATGGCGTTACTGTTATTGCCTCAATATCATTAAAAGTATACGGCCTTAACGGTTTGCTCTCAGGATTTTTAATTGGTCAGGCTGTATTATTGTTTTCAATGCTAACGATGGTTATCTATCAATATCCTGGCAAAATCTTAATATCCTTTGATTTCCTGAACAGGAAAAAAATATTTATCAGTTTGGCATTTACAGGGGTTCTATATAACCTGGGTATCTGGATTGATAAATTTATTTTCTGGTTTACCCCCATCACATCAGATCAAATTATTGGCCCTCTGCGTGCATCGGTCATTTATGATATTCCAATTTTCCTGGCTTACTTGTCCATTATACCTGGCATGGCTGTATTTTTAGTCCGAATGGAAACAGATTTTGCTGAAGCTTATAATAATTTTTATACTTCTGTACGCGAAGGTGACACGCTTGAGCACATCGAGTATTTAAAAGATGAGATGGTTCTAACTATCCGCCAGGGTATATATGAAATTTTTAAAGTACAGGGCATAACCGTTGTATTGCTTTATTTATTAGGCCCGAAAATACTTGTTTTAATTGGCATATCACCATTGTATATTCACCTGTTTCAAATCGACATTATTGCTGTTGGTATACAGGTGCTGCTGCTTTCAATATTGAATGTTTTGTTTTATCTCGACTTTTTAATTATCGCTTTTAGTTTATGCTTGTTATTCGTTTTGTCCAACGCCCTTTTTACATTTATAACCATTGAACTTGGCCCGCAGTTTTACGGCTACGGTTTTGCTCTATCACTGGTGTTAACCAGCCTTATTGGTTTGGCCGTTATTTCACGCAAACTGGACCGACTGGAATATGAAACTTTTATGATTCAATAATAAAAGCATTTAACAAGCTGCCTGCTCTGCCATACTCTTTTAAAGTAACTATATGCTTACTTTAAAAGCTTACTCAACTTTTCTTTTAGACTGTAAACGCTCAAT
>CAZEZI010000044.1:1192-16665 GCA_964516315.1 uncultured Thioalkalispiraceae bacterium | reverse complement strand
AAACTCGATAAAGATGAAAGAGAAATATTAGAGGCTTTTGAGTCAGGGAAGTTGAAAACCGTTAAAAATGTAAAAGAGCAAATTAAGAAGCATCAGGCTATTGCTGAGGCAACCTTCAAAAAAGATGCTCGCATAAATATCCGCCTATCATCACGCGATCTACGTTCATTGCAGGCTCGTGCATTAAAAGAAGGTATCCCTTATCAAACACTCGTTTCAAGCGTTTTACATAAATTTGTTGATGGTCAACTAATTGAAAAAAATGGCTAACAAGCTGTTCAAAAAGGACGCTTCTAGCATCGCGCCTTTTAACCAGAACATTAGAAAAATGAACAAAATTGAATTACACAACAAATGGTTTATTGAGGAAGTACCATACAGTAGCACGTTAGTTAAATATGCTTTCATGCTCTGGAAAGGTAAACAGCTTTCTATAATCGAAGCCAAATTAAAGGGCTTTATATGACATTAAAGGAAATCGACAAGACGCTATATCGCAACCATCTCAGAATGGTATTCGCTGGTATAGTATTGGCTCTTATGGTTATTTCAGTTACCACTTCAACACTGCTTATCTACCTGTTTAGCAGCCCGGAGGTTTCGCATTTTTTGCATAATCTGGCAGGTGTAGTTGTTGCGGCTATCATTGTTTTTTTTGTGTTGAATAAGCTTCGTCAGCATCCATATATGTTTGAGGTAGTATATGTCTGGGATTTGAAGCAACAGTTAAATCGTATAAATCGAAAATTACGCAAGATTGAAGTCGCTGTTGAAAGCAATGATAACGATGCCATGGTAATCATGAATTTTATGTATCGTGGTTCTAAGCAGCTTTATGAGCTGGATGACAACACCATTACGATGGGAAGTTTGATTAGCAAGATCAATATTCTCGAACAGCGTATGCAAGATTCGGGGTTGAGTTTGTCAGCGAGTACTTATGATCCAGCAATGTTAGAGCTGTTTTAATTAAAGGGAACGGAAGTATACACAAACGGTATATTCAATCATCGATTTCTTTAAAGACTTGAATTCACTTCTCTTTATACTGATAAATAACACTATTTATTATGCTTAACTCAACTGGCAAGTAAGTTATTGATGTAGCTGCTATTATTATATAAATGATTATGAGTAAAACAAAAATCAAAATTGGTTTAGCCCTTGGAAGCGGAGCTTCGCGTGGTTGGTCACATATAGGCGTGATTAACGCACTCACTGCACAGGGAATTGAGCCCGATATTGTATGTGGCACTTCTATCGGCTCATTGGTTGGAGCCTCTTATCTGTCAAATAACCTTGAGAAGTTAGATGAATGGGTCTGCTCATTAACCAAATTTGAAATGGCTCGTTTTTTTGAAATAAATACCTCGCTGAATGGTTTTGTTAACACAGAAAGACTGCACCATTTTTTAAATAAATACGTGGCCAGTGATAATGCTGCGATAGAAGGACTAACTAAACAATATGCCACTGTCGCAACCGATTTAGAAACAGGCAGAGAAATATGGTTAACAGAAGGTTCGGTATTAGAAGCTGTTTGGTCATCTATTTCGCTGCCGGGCCTTTTCCCGGCAATTAAGAATAATAATAGGTGGCTTGTGGATGGTGGTCTGGTTAATCCCGTTCCAGTTTCAGTTTGCCGTGCATTAGGTGCAGATGTTGTTATTGCCGTCAATTTAAATGGTGATATTATTGGCAAACATTTTCAAAAACCAAAAACTATCATAAAACAGGATGCCGGTATTGTTGGGAAAATTACTGATTTAGCCACAGAATATACAGCATCATTATTTTCAACAACAAAGGTTGAAGACAAACCACCGAGCCTGTTTGAAGCCATCGCTAGCTCGGTTAATATTACACAGGACAGGATCACAAGAAGCAGGATGGCAGGCGACCCTCCAGATATTTTACTTTCCCCTAAGCTATCACATATTGGCTTGCTGGAGTTTTATCGTGCACATGAAGCAATAAATGAAGGAAAGCAATGTGTTCAGCGTATACATCAGGAAATACAACACGTATTAAATGTGGCCTGACATTTATACACGGGAATGATGAATTAACAGAATAGCAGTAATATGTGCAGATACTTAACCAAAGCCATTCATACATACTTAAAGCAGGTTAATTAAATAATTTGAAATTACGTACTCTACAGAAAGAGCTAGGGTAAAAGGGGTCAGTGACAAATATGAATCATTTAGCTTTATCACGCCCCTGATAAGGAGCCAGACATAAAAAAACGGAGAATAAAATGTATCCAGGTAGCTGCGAATGTAAATCAGTACAATACGAATTTAATGGCAACCCTCTTACATGCTATGCCTACCATTGTACCGACTGCCAAACAGCATCAGGCTCGGCATTTGGGCTATCTATGATCGTCAATGATAATGATATTAAGATTGTTAGAGGTGAGGTTTCGATAATAGACATTGATGTTAATGGCACAAAAGTACAGAAACATCATTGCCCTCAATGCGGCACACCCTTCTGGTTTTCGGCAGATGAGTATCCAGGTATTGTCGCTTTAAAACCGGGGACTTTTGATGACACATCGTGGTTTAAGCCAGTCGCTCATTTATGGGTTCGCAGTGCTCAACCATGGATTACACTGGATAAAACTACCCCGCAATATGAAAAGCAGCCTGAAATATCAGAGCTGATCGATTTATGGTCGAGAAGAGAAAATGATAACAGATAGCTGTACTGAGCAATTTAAAGCGGTGCTTGTTTTGCATTCAAAAACTGAAAAAACGGGCCAGGGCACAGTAGTCGCTAATATTAAAGAAACCTGTGTTGTGACTCCTGTTTTTTGATAACAGGGTTTAAAGAGTATGAAGTTACGCGCTATCCAGCAAGAGCTCGAAGAATATTTTGCTAAAGAATACACAAAGAAGTACATAGAGTTTGGTGGTTATTTTTATATAAAATCATATAAAACATTGACCAGGTCACCGATGCAAAAATATTTTTCATCTGGAAAATATAAAGAACTGAATGATCCAAAACTTGAAGCTTACTGGAAAGAAATTAAAAAACGGGAACGTTATTGGAATATCATTGCTATCGTTATAATCATTTTATTTTATACACTTAATCGCGAATAAGTAATATTACTGTTTCAGGCGGGAAACACATTTGAATAAAACTAAAACCCGGCGAATATTCTTTGCACTGTGGCCAGACGATGATACGCGGCAGGCAATTGCAACAACATTTAATAAGTTATCTGCTCACTTAAGTAACGGTCGCATAATGCAGCCTTCCAATTTACATCTGACATTACATTTTATTGGCAATACTTCAGAAACAAAGATGCAATGCCTGGATCAACAGGCTGAAAAAGTCCGTGTAAATAAATTTACCATCATTCTTGACCATTATGGTTATTTCCAAAAGCCTGAAATCATATGGATGGGCTTAAAAGAAAAAACATCCTCTCTCGAAGAACTGTATAAAAAATTAGCTCGGGAATTTACTAAATGCGATTACTATCCAGATAACCGGGATTACAATCCACATATTAGCTTAATACGTAAAACAAGTAAGCCAGATAAACTGGAAGTGTTTGAACCAATCAAATGGCAGGTAAAAGAATTTGTATTGGTTGAATCGTTATTAAAAGACAACCGTGTTGAATATAGCGTGATTCAACAATATCCTTTAATTTAAATATTCTACACTGCTCGCGGTACAGAAATTATGTTTATATAACTAAATAAAATAGAATGCCATGGAACCTAAAAATAAAATAATTACTTATCTAATCTATACGGCTATGATGGTCGCTACATTTATAAGTGCAATAGCGATTAGCAAAGGTATTTACAGCGTTGTCGCCTGGGCTGTGCTTTTAACAATGAACCTGGGTACATTGATATATTTACTACGGAAATAATTAGCATGTGAAATGTGGCATTATGTGTAAATAAAAAGGAGTGCTGAATGTTAGAACTAAAACCTAACTGTGAATGTTGCAATAAAGATCTGCCACCTTCATCTAAAGAGGCCGTAATATGTACGTTTGAATGTACCTTTTGCAAGGCTTGTGCAGAAAACATATTAAAAAATAAATGCCCAAATTGTGGTGGAAACTTAGTAGAGCGCCCCATTCGGACAAAGGAAGAATTAATAAAGAACCCCGCATCAACAATAAGAGTTATAAAAGAAGGGGGTTGTGAAAAAACTGTGTAGCAATCTGCTTCCTTATAGGAGACTGAAGTTAATTAGATATAGTCCTCTTATTTTTTATAATATTTCACGTATTACTGTTTTATACGATAACCACTCTTAAACATCCACCAAACCGTTATTAAACAGCTAACCAGAAAAACCAGCACCATAAACAAGCTTAACTCAACGCTTACATCGGATACTTCAAAGAAACTCCAGCGAAAACCACTGATTAAATAAACGACCGGGTTAAAGAGCGTGACGGTTTGCCATACTGGTGGCAGCATGTCGATAGTATAAAAACTACCACCAAGAAAAACCAGTGGGGTAATCACTAACATTGGTATTATCTGAAGTTTTTCAAAATTATCTGCCCATAAGCCAATAATAAAACCAAACAGGCTGAAAGAAATACAGGTTAAAATTAAAAAACTTAACATCCAGAATGGATGTGCAATTTCAAGTGGCACAAAAAAACCTGCTGTTGCCAGAATAATCAAGCCAATAATAAATGACTTGGTTGCTGCTGCACCCACATAACCGAGTAAAATTTCAACAAAAGAAATAGGTGCAGACATGACTTCATAAATAGTACCGGTAAATTTTGGGAAGAAAATACCAAAGGATGCATTGGTTATACTCTGGGTTAATAATGCCAGCATCATTAATCCCGGCACAATAAAAACACCATAGGGAACACCGTCTACTGTTTGTATTCGGGAACCAATGGCCGCACCAAACACCACAAAATACAAAGCTGTTGAAATAACAGGCGAGATAAAACTTTGCAGTATGGTTTCCCATGCACGCAACATTTCGTATTTATATATAACCCTAATAGCGTGTATATTCATTATTTTGTATTAACCAGGCTTATAAAAATTTCTTCCAGAGAACTTTGTGAGGTATTCACATCTTTCAATAACAGCCTGGTTGTACTCAACGCCTGTAATAATTCGGCAATACCCGTTTGTGCTTTTAACGGATCGTAAGTATAGGTAAGGAAATAACCATCGGTAGATAAATCCAGTTTCCACGCAGCAAGTATTGCCGGAACTTCTGTTACCGGTTGTTCCAGCTCGATTATAAGCTGGCGTTTACCCAGCTTGTGCATTAAGGCATCTTTGTCATCGACCAGTAATAATTCACCATTATTAATAACCCCGACCCGATCAGCAATTTCTTCTGCTTCTTCGATATAGTGGGTGGTTAATATAATGGTGACACCTGTTTCACGTAAATGCCGCACGATATTCCACATATCTTTACGCAAGTTCACATCCACACCGGCGGTTGGCTCATCCAGAAAAAGAACAGACGGCTGATGTGATAGTGCTTTACCAATTAATACCCGCCGCTTCATTCCACCTGACAAGGTCATAAGTGCACTGTCTTTCTTTTCCCAGAGTGACAAATCTTTTAACAACTGCTCTAAATAGGCTGGATCCGGTTTTTTTCCAAATAAGCCCCGACTAAAGCACAAGGTGTTCCAGACGGTATCAAATGCACCCAGTGTTAATTCCTGTGGCACAAGACCAATCATGCTGCGTGTTTTGCGGTATTGACTAATAATGTCATAGCCATCCACACGCACCGAACCTGAAGTAGGGTTAACAATGCCACAAATAGCAGAGATAAGTGTGGTTTTGCCTGCACCATTGGGACCGAGCAATGCCAAAATTTCTCCTTGCATAATATCCAGGCTCACATCTTTAAGAGCATGGTGGCCACTTGCATATGTTTTGGACAAATTTGATATTGAAACGATGGGCTGCATAATGAGGTTCAGGGTAACATAACCTGAAATATTAAATACCCTGTTTAAATCCTTTAAAAATTTTCTATCCCTGAATTCAGAGCCTTACAAAATACGGTATTGCAACCAGTAGTACCCCCACAACAAGAAGGGCATAAATATTTGGCATAAAATATGGGAAGATAAACAAAGCAATACCCGTTAATAAAGGAACAACTGCTTTTTGCTTGCGGCCATAAGTAAAAAAACCAAGCCCGATGGCACCAAATAAGACTCCCCAGATTAGAATAGATGAATCGCCCATCTTACCCGCCTTGTTCCAGTTACCCGGCGTTTCGCCTTGTGTAGAAAACTAACAGAATATATAACCCTAATGCCGCTGTAATATGCTTAAGGGAATGGCCACTAATGAATCCCAGTATATTATAAATTTCTCCATCAAAGTGTTCAAATATTTTTGCTGTAATATAAGCTATAAGCAAAAGCCAGTACGCATAGGTGTTGTTATATTGAGAATGAAAACAAACAAGAATGATGGGGATAGCAAGCATCGGAAAAAACTGTACAAAGGCATAAAACCGTAAATCACCGGTGCTATTTAATTCACTAAAATGCCAGTAGATAACCGATACCATGCCCAGCAATACAAGTGGCACAAGCAGCAGCTTACCGATACGAACAGAAATAAATTCGCTAATAATAATCGAAAACAGTGCCATAAAGGCGATGACCATCGGCAGCCTGTCCCAAACCAGTGTTTGATTATCTGGCCAGAGATGGTAATAGCCTGAACCAAAGGCAACCAGTGTTATACCGATAAATAACAAAGTATAAGAAGATTTAGCCTCTTCTATAATATTCAATGTTTTCGCAATTAGAATTCTATATAAGCCGAGAAGACCAACGAATAAAAATAGTGCATTCGATAATACATTCCAGAAATTTGGAGTATCAAATACTGTTCTATTATCTTTAAACAGGTGATAACTAATATCTTGCGCAATCGGATTTTGTAACCAGAGCACGGCTGCCACAAAAAAAGCAAGCACAACAATAAGTGCAATACCGATTTTTTGTTTTGTTTTTGAAATCATAAGTTTACTGGTTGGAGCTAATCAGCATTACGATTTACTTTTCATGGGTAACCTGGTCAGGTTATCAGGAACTTTTCTTTATTACTTTCTGGTATATTAAAACAGGCAAACCAAAAAATACCAGGGCAAAAATAAACGGGGGCATAACGCCATATTCCATTAACAACCAGCCAAATATGATTGTGCCACTTAGCAACCAGATCAACACCATTACTGCTTTAGGGATATCTTCAGGCATTTTCGTTATCTCTTTATTATATTAAATACTACCAGAGAGAGTCTGGCTTCGTGTTGTAAATATAACACGATACGCAGTATAAAAGCAGGTTATAACAGCCTGTCTATGGGCTTCGCTGCAAGCAACAGGGAATTGATTAATTATTTAGTGAAAGGTCGTGGCCGCACCCAAAACCAGCTACCAATAACCACAATACCAAATACGGTATAACAAACAGCAAATACCCAGGCAGGTGCCTGATAGTACAAAATAGTTTCCAGCCAGTGCGATATAAAAGAGCCGGTATAAACAGCATCGCCTGCCCGCGCACGTAGCTCCATTTCGATTGTAGTAAGTGGGCAAATAATACCAAACCATGACTGAGCAACAACCACCGCAACCACCAGTAAATGCAGTATGCGAAACCAGCGATTTCGAACCCAATGCCAATGGCGAAATTTGCCAACGAATATCAATATAAAACCAAGTACCACAAAAGCAACAAGAAACACATGCAGCAGTAAAACAAGATCTGCAACAACTAGAAAGAACCTTGATGATTCCATTTGTATTACCCGTTATTTTAGTGAATTATGGTCTATTCTTAATTCACAACTCTGGATATTTTTTTAAGAATTTCCTTGTCTTCTCCAAATTTACAAATTGCCTCACAATTATTTTTTAAATCAGAGAACATTATATAGTGTATTTCAATATCACTGTTTTTTATAGATGGCCTTTGTAACTGCAATATCACTTCTTTTTCCCGTTTGTCAGGAATAATAAGATATAAAGAGGGTGGATTATCCGGGAATGAATAATACAAATCATTAAGCCTTAATATTCCGGAATATATTGATGTACTTTTTTCCACTTCAAAAGCACATGTAATGCTATTTGTGTTTTTGTCAAACCATACAGCATCAATAAGCGTAATGGTTTTATAAGTGTCTTTATCTACATCCAGATCCGGAAATTTATCCATACTGATAAAAGACAAACTACTGCCATTATGGCATCGCGATCTGTCGTTTGCGGCGGCAATAACGTCATACCCTATTGAGTCACCGATTGTCAGAATATGATGCTGCATTTCTGTATGCAGATCTTCTTCTTCCATTTCACTAACCACTTCCTTATGCCTTTTTTGAATTTTCTTTTCAATTTTTGTTCGTTCTTCATCACTAAGATGTTCGCTGCTTATCAGTAGCTTTCTTTCACCAATATCAAATAAAAGACCGGCAAAAGCACCTAAATCAGTTGAAAGCTCGGATTTTAAGCCACTGTTCTTGTCTATAATGACTTCTCTCATGCGGAGGTATTCAGACCATGATCCAAGCTTAACTTTGTCTTTAAATAACAAATTAAAGCCGTTCACGATGGCCGTATTACAGGGAGGAATAATAGTGGGGTGTAAAAAATAAAGAATACTTGCAACGGCTGGCCCCAGCCCTTTGATTTTTCGCTGGTCGAGCAGAATAATTTCCTTAATTATCTGCTCTTCTTTTGTAGCATTAATACACTTTTCAAGAAACTGCCCAAAAGCAATTTTGTTTTCTTCATTTTCATAAATATCGGGAATTCTTAATTTTGGCTTCCAGTAAAAAGGGTGTGACGCCCCCTTAAATACCTGTTTTTGTTCGGTAATACAATTTAATACAAATTCCAGAGATGAGCCTTTAAAATCATTACCGAAACAGCCTTTTTTTATATCTTCAATTACTTCAAACACGCCTCGTCTAATCGAACGAAAGGCTTTTAGCCTTTCGTCATTATTAACAAACCAATTATTATAAACAGTTTCTTTATCTTCTTTATAATTTTGTATTATAGATTTTAAGTCCTGACTCATGATTTATTCTCTTTGCACATAACAAATCTGCTATCGAGTACACTTAAGTCTCAGAATCTTTCTCTACCACCAGAACAACACCATCGACTTTAATTACTTTAACGGTTTCACCCACATCACAATCCTCGCCTTCAATTTTCCATGTTGTGTCATCCACACGAATCTTTCCTCGTCGATTAACAATGGGTTCTTCTAAAGTAAAGGTTCGCCCAACATATTGTATACCTCTGCGATTTAGTTGAGGTTGATCTGTCTCCGTCGTATGTTTACCTGCAACTTTTCGCCATACAAACAGGCTAGCAACACTTAATATTCCAAACAAAAACAACTGGTATTCCCATGTAATACCAGTAAACAAGCTTAAAATTAAACCCATAATGGCAGCGGCAATGGCTATCCACATAAATACTGCACCGGGTGCAAACACTTCCAGTACAAATAGAATAACGGCAAGAATAAACCAGTGCCAGTTGGTTAAATTTTCGAGTAATTCAGTCATTTGACCAACCTATTTTTTAACGGCTTTAGTAAGTTCAGCAATGCCACCGATAGCACCAATAATACTGCCAGCCTCTAATGGCATCAGCACCAGTTTTTCGTTTGGCGCAGAAGCAATTTCTTTTAGCGCCTCAACATAATTATTGGCAACAAAATAATTAAGTGCATTTAAGTCACCCTGCTCGATGGCTTTGGAGACCACATGGGTTGCACGCGCTTCGGCTTCTGCCTCACGTTCACGGGCTTCTGCATCTAAAAATGCTGCTTCTTTACGACCTTCAGCCTGTAGTATTGCCCCTCGTTTTTCACCCTCAGCTTTTAGAATTTCCGATTGGCGTTCACCTTCTGCTTCTAAAATTAGTGCACGCTTTTCACGCTCGGCTTTCATTTGCCGTGCCATTGAATCGACCAGGTCTCGTGGCGGGCTGATGTCTTTAATTTCGATACGGGTTACTTTAACACCCCACGGAGTGGTGGCATCATCCACGACATTTAATAATTGCGCATTGATTTTGTCACGCTTGGATAACAACTCATCCAAATCCATTGAACCCATCACCGTTCTTACATTGGTCATGGTTAAATTTAAAATGGCAAGCTCAAGCTGGTTCACTTCATAGGCCGCTTTTGCTGCATCAAGAACCTGATAGAACACCACGCCATCCACGCGTACCATGGCATTGTCTTTTGTAATAACTTCTTGCGACGGTACATCCATTACTCGTTCCATCATATTCAGCTTGGCACCAATTTTGTCAAAAACCGGTGTAATCCAGTTTAAACCTGGATGCAGCGTACGTGTGTAGCGACCAAAACGTTCAACGGTATACTCCATTCCCTGAGGAATGGACTGAACACCCATGAATAATAATACAAACGAGAAAAACAGCGCGAATAAGACAAATGCTCCAAACCCTAACTCAAACATAATAAACTCCTTATTTTAATCTTTACTGAGTATAACGCTTTGAATGGATAAGATAACTATTATTGCTTTGTATTGTCACTTATCCAGAAAGTAACCATTCACTTCTTTCAGCATAATACGGCTTACTTAATTAAGCTGAATAAAAGATCAATATCACCCAGCAGTTTATCTTTAGCAATGCCGGCTTTGGTTTTAATAATCAGGCCTTGCAGGGTACTGTTAAGCAATGCTGCCCATTTTTTTGTATTGGTATTTTGGCTCAGCTCGGCATGGGCAATGGCACGCTGTAGTGTATCGTTAAACAAGCCTTCAAACTGCTCCCAGAAATAACGAACTTTCCCTGCCATTAACGGGTCATGCGGCCCCAACTCTGCTGCGGTGTTGTTAATAAAGCAGCCACTCATATTGGTGCCCAGACTTTGCTCAACCAGCCGAATAAATAACTGCTTAATATTGCCAAGCGGGGAACCGCCGGCCTCCAGCATATCCCTTATAAAACCCAGACTGTGATCCATATACTGGTTGATTGCGGCAGTGAATAATTCACTTTTATTACCATAGGTTTGGTACATACTGGCACGATTGACGCCCATTGCATCCACCAGCTCCTGCATTGAAGTGGCTTCAAATCCTTTCACCCAGAAAACATCGAGCGCTTTGTTTAGCGCCAAATCCTGATCAAATTGTTTTTCTCGCCCTGCCATTTATTTCATTATGCCACGATGTGCACTCTATTTCTTACTCATTAGAGTAATTAAGTTTAATATTTTCAATTAGTTATAAAGTATTTATCCTGGTTTGTCCAAAAGTTTGACTTACAATCCCAAAAATGGAATGATCATTCCATTATGGAACGAACGTTCTATATTTCATTGTAGACCATACCGGGCACTGACGTAAAACGCCCAGACTTAATCAACAAGGAGAAATAACCATGAGCCACTATCAAAAACAAAATTTCGGCAAACTAAGCGAGATGGACAAGTATGTCTTTTCACCCGAGGGAACGCCCATCAACATTCCCGGAAAATTATTTCTGGGTGACAAGTTGGGCCTGACTTCCATGGAGGTATCGATTAACAAAGATGCGCCCGGTATGGGCATGCCCTTTTTCCACCGCCACAATGATAACGAAGAAACCTACATTTTTATTAGCGGCAAAGGCGAAATGATTATTGACGGTGAGCGTTTTGATGTAGAAGAAGGCTCGGTTGTAAGCGTGCAGCCCGAAGCCGATCGCTCATGGTGTAATACCGGCAGCGAAGATTTATTTTATATTGTTGTACAGGCATCAAAGAATAGCCTCAAAGCCAGTGGCATTGCCGATGGTGAACTCACAGAAACAAAGGTGCCCTGGGGGTAGCCACTTTTTAAATTCAACCGTGTTCGGCAATTCTGGCTATTACTTAATCTGGAATTGCCTTACCTTTTATTCTCCCCTTGCTAATTTATGATCCTGCTGCATTTCGTTATACTACCCTGCTCAAAATATATAACGAACGACTGGCAGTATAAGATTTAGCATGAAACACCTACAACAACTTGAACCCGACCTGAATGCCTACAAAGTAAATTTTGATGGCTCACTCTTAAAGCCGCTACAGGAACTTTTTGAAACATCATTAAAAGCACGCTTAAACCGCGAAGGCTATGCCTATTTGTTTGAAGGACTCCAACAAATCAATATTCAAATTACAGATGAAAAACTTAAATATCATATTACGTCTTACGGCACCGCACCCTTACTCTGGATATCGAACAACAACGAGCATACCTATAATATTTTTAAATCCTTTATGGATAAATTAAAGATTATGGATGATATAAAACAACTGGTCGATTTTAAAAATCAGCTTGAAGTGTATTGCGGTTTTTTTGTTGTTGGCAAAGGCATGGACAGACCAACATGGCATAAGGATTTTCATGATGGTGCACAAGGCTACACTTTCATTACACCATTATTTGAACTTGACGATGCACATGGAAACCTGATGTATAAAGACAAAGCATCGAGTGTAAAAAAATATACATACAAAATAAATGAAGCGGTTGTTTTTGGCAGTGGTTTTGAACATGCGACCGAGCCCTACGCCAGAACCGACAACTTAAGAGTGATGCTCAGCTTTACCTTCGGTACCGATAAAATAAAACATTGGGGAACGCTGAGTAAAACCATCGGTGAGCAATCGAATTATATGATACTACCCTGCGGTCATCAAAAAGGTAGCTGTGGTTGCTGCAATAAGCCAGGGCCATAAATAGAAAAAATCCCTGCCGCAAGCCTGTCGATAGGTTTCGCTTTGCTCTACCCATCCTACTGTTTTTGCTGCAAGCAGCAGGGGATTGCACCTAAAGAGACTAAAAAATACTGGTATAATAGCGTAATGAATACAGCCACCCGCACATCCAACAGCTTCAATAAATTACGCTCACGCCTCGAACGTGAAACGGGCAAAGCCATTGGCGATTATAAAATGATCGAAGATGGTGATGTCATTATGGTATGCCTGTCTGGCGGTAAAGATTCTTATACCATGCTATCGGTTTTACAGGCTTTACAAAAACGGGCTCCTGTCGACTTTAAACTGATTGCAATGAACCTTGATCAGAAGCAACCGGGGTTCCCGGCCAATGTTTTGCCTGACTATTTAAAATCATTAGGTGTGGACTACCATATTATTACTCAGGACACCTATTCGATTGTTAAGGAAAAAATTCCCGAGGGTAAAACCACCTGCTCACTATGTTCACGTTTACGTCGCGGCATTATTTATAAAACTGCCAGGCAACTTGGCGCCAATAAAATTGCCCTCGGCCACCACCGCGATGACATTATCGAAACCCTGTTCCTGAACATGTTTTTTGGTGCAAAAATAAAAGCCATGCCACCAAAGTTATTAACCGATGACCGTGCACATGTCTTAATTCGGCCCCTTTCTTATTGCGCAGAACGTGATATTGAACGTTTTGCAGCACAAATGCAGTACCCGATTATTCCCTGTAACTTATGTGGCTCACAGGAAAACCTGCAACGTCAAGCGATTAAAACCATGTTGACCGACTGGGAAAAACAGTATCCAGGGCGCAATACCAATATTTTTCGTGCTATCCAGAATATTGTACCGTCACAATTAGCCGACACCAAACTGTTTAATTTTGAGCATTTAAAAACGGCTACCATAGATAGCGAAGAAAACCTGTTTGAGTTTACGGCCAGTTATGAGGCGGCTAGTAACTTTTCTATTCCAGTTAAATAGTCTTTTTGTTGGGGTGAGGCACGAACCCCACGCCATCAAAAAACCCCCACAAAATATTAAAATTTAGCTATATTTAAATATAAAACTCCACTTTTAATATATTATAAGTAAAGTGGGGATTATTACCCTATTTCAGCCAATAATCGACCACAAATCCCCTCTGCCTGTGATTCATAGCCCCCACCAAACATATTAAAGTGGTTTAAAATATGGTACAGATTGTATAAATGCTTACGCACACGGTAGCCATCATCCAGTGGCCAACGTTCATTGTAATGCGCGTAAAAGTCGTTGCTAAAACCACCAAACAATTCAGTCATGGCGATATCCGCTTCACGGTCACCATAATATGTGGCAGGGTCAAAGATCACCACCTCGCCAGTATCAGTAAAGGCAACATTGCCCGACCATAAATCGCCGTGTAACAAAGAAGCATCCAGTTCATAGCCCTGAAAGAACAGAGCAAGGTCGGCCTGAATGCGTTCACCTTTTGTTAGCAGATTTTTATTAGCGCCATTTTGACGGGCAAGTTCTAGCTGAAAACCCAGCCGCTGTGAATCCCAGAAAGCCTGCCAGTTATCCATTTGCCGGTTTTTCTGCAAGGTTGAACCAATGGTATTGTCCCGATGCCAGCCAAACTGGCTGTTGGTATAGCGATGCAATTTTTCAAGCTGGGCGGCAAAGTCCTGCATGCTGCCACGCCCACTCAAATTTAAATATTCCATCACAATATATGACTGCGAGCCATTCACGCCACAACAAATCGCATGCGGTACCCGAATGGCTTTAGCTAAAGCCAGTTCGGCCAGCCCGTCCGCTTCTGCCTCAAACATGGCGAGCTTGTCTGCTGTGTTTAGCTTTACAAAATAGGCTTTATTTTCTGACTGAATCCGGTAAGCAGAATTGATACAACCACCACCAACCGCACTGTGTGTTTTTATTTCAAACGGTTCGGCCATTACCTGACTAATGTGCTCGGCCAGTAAATTCCAGTCCATTATTGCTTAAAGATTTGTTTAAAGAATGCCTGCATTTTTGCCCACGATTTTTTGTCGGCTTCGGCACTGTACTCCAGCGGCATGTTAAACTTTTTACCAAATGAATCAGCTACTGGGTTAGTAAAACTATGCCTGGCACCTTTGTAGTTTACAAATTCAAACTGCACATCGGCTTTTTTCATTTCCTGTTTTAATGTGCTAATTTGTTCTTTGGTTACAAACGGATCATCCGCACCATTTAAAACCAGCACGCTGGCTTTTACTTTGCCTTTTACTGCAGGGGTTTTTGTACCGATACTACCATGGAAACTGACAACGCCTTTTAAAGGCAAACCCTGGCGCGCCATATCTAAAACCACACCACCACCAAAGCAATAGCCAATTGCCGCCAAACGATCAGCATCTGTCATCGACTGCGCTTTTAACATAGCCAGGCCTTTATTATAGCGTTTGCGTGCGGTTTCCATATTATTAATAACTTCCATCATAAATTTTTTGGCGCTATCGGGGTGCTTTGCCAGTTTACCTGTTCCATACATATCCAGAGCAAAGGCGCTGTAACCTAATTTAGCTAACATACGCACTCGTTTACGTGCGTAATCATTATGCCCCCACCATTCATGCACAACCAGAACACCGGGGCGTTTGCCTTTTATTGCATCGTCATAAGCATAGTAGCCTGTCATTTCTA
>CAZEZI010000044.1:0-1092 GCA_964516315.1 uncultured Thioalkalispiraceae bacterium | reverse complement strand
ACCTATACTTTTGCTATTTAGAGTGTACATACGAAAAGGGGGTTTATACAAAACCCCGGCGGTACTTAACCCGGTGGAAATTATTTTGAAGTTAACAGTTTTAAGCCCTTATTTACTGACCATTTTGCTGCTATTCATTACCACCCAGGCCCCATGCTTTGCTCAACCACGAACATTTATCCAGCCGCAACACGCTGCTAACACAGCCACCAACGATTTAAGCACGGTTTTTATTACCGACTGCAAAACAAAGGGGGAATACGGCCTTTACTCCTACTTTCTCTTTCCACGGCAACCCGTTTTTAATGCGCATACCCGCGCCATTGAACAAACGGAACAGCTACTGCGCAAAATTCATAAGCTAAAGCAACGCTATCTGGATACCGCTGCAAACAAGCAACATACTTTTTATATACCGGTTTCTTTTGAACCACAAAGCTGGGTAATGCAGCCGGCAGAAGATGATTACAATGCTGCTGCACGCTGGGTTGTGCGCAATTTTGACCATCAATGCGCTAAAGAATTACTCGCCGCTTTTCCCCGAATAAACAATACGGGCCCCTATATTCTGTCCAGCAGCCGAAAACTCCGGCAAAAATCACCGTGGCGGATGCCCGTACTCGCACAGGACTTTTCAAATATTGGGCTTAGCGAATCGACATACTGGATTGATGCTTTCTTCAAAAAAAGCCGCCAAGCCCGCTCGTGGGGAAATATGGGCCTACTGGATTTACGTAAAAATATGCAGGTGCTTTTATTTAACCGATATAACCAGCAAATACAAAATAACGTACCCGACCCCGACAACCAAAAAGTAACGGCCTTAGCACTAAAACCTGTACAAATAGAGCCAGAAGCAAGCTACCCTGTAAATAAAGGTACCCGTGTTGAAAACAATCCCTACCTCGATAAAATAACCATTCAGCTTAAAAGAGAACAACACGCTAAAAACTAGCCCCCGCTCTACCACTTACAAAATTCTGCATATCCCCCCAAAATCACAGTTTTATAAGCGTAAAAGCAAAATAACGAAAATTGCTTTTAACAAATTTAAAACGAAATACAAGCGCTTTATTGCATTTTTTTTGAATG
>CAZEZI010000043.1:0-16724 GCA_964516315.1 uncultured Thioalkalispiraceae bacterium | reverse complement strand
CCAGAATAAGTTTATGCATATCTTTACGGATACCCGGATCCAGTGCACCGAAAGGTTCATCGAGTAATAAAATTTTGGGACGCTTCATTAAAGCTTGTGCGATGGCCAAACGTTGCTGCATGCCACCTGAAAGTTCGTGCGGATAGCGATCGGCAGCCTGTTCCAGCCCTACCATCGCCAACATTTCTCGCGCCACCTCCGTAATGGCTTTACGCTTCGCACCAAACACCCTGCATAATAACTTCGCGCTTTCCAGCTCTTTGGCTATCATTAAGTTCTGCAAAGCGGTTAAATGAGGAAAAACCGAATATTTCTGGAATACAATACCCCGATCTTCATTTGGCTCATCAGGCATTGGTGCACCTTCCAGTAAAATCTCACCCTTGCTTGCAGATTCTGTTCCTAACAGCATATTTAAAAAAGTAGTTTTACCACAGCCCGAGGTTCCCACGATGGTAATAAACTCACCTTTATCAACACTAGCGTTAACATGCTCCAGGACAATATTGTCTCCATAGCTTTTCCATAACTTTTTTATGCTGATATAGCTCATGGCTTATCACCACTTTGAGCCTGAAACCATGGATACAACCGGCTTGATAATTTTCTCAATAGCCAATCCAGCAAAAAGGCAAGTATCGCTATCCACACCACGTAGGGCAGGATCACATCCATGGATAAATAACGCCGTACCAAAAAAATGCGATAACCCAGACCTTCGGTAGAAGCAATCGCCTCTGCGGCAATTAAAAACAACCATGCCGTCCCTAATGATAAACGCACGGCCACCAACAGACGCGGCATAATTTGTGGCAATATCACCCGAACAATAACCTGCCAACTATTTGCACCAATGGTTTGTGCTTTTATTAATTGTTCCTTTGGCAATTCCAGCGTTCGTGCCTGTAAGTCACGAATTAAAAAGGGTGTAATACCGATAACGATCAGCATCACTTTAGACGCTTCACCCAGACCAAAAACGATAAACAGTATAGGCAAAATCGCCATCGGTGGAATCAAAGATAAAGCCGTAACATAAGGTGATAGCTTTGCACGAACCAGTGGTATCGCGCCGTTTAATATACCAAACGTTAAACCGATAAGTGCACTTATAAACACCCCCAGCAATAAACGATTTAAACTCGCCAGGGTATCCACCAATAATAAATATTCACCCGAACGTTTACTCGGAACAAATGCCATTCGATTAATCGCATCACCCATTGTTGATAATGATGGCATCAATTTGTCGTCCGGGTTTGCATCAAGCCGGATATCTGAAAACCACATATAAACAATAAGTGTTGCAATAAACGGCAGCATCCCTAATGCAACTTTTGCAACCACGGATGGCTTTCGATTCATCAAGCGTTTCGATAACATAGTGAACTGTTTTTTATATTTTAAAAAGGCCCTCGTTTTACCGAGGGCTATTGTTAACGATTAAAGTTTACCGTCTGCCGCCATCTTCATATACGATGGGTTGAAACGGAATTTGATGTTTTTAGCATTACCAAAAACACCGGCCGGTGTTTCAATACCGATTACTTCGGCACTTTTTGCTGTGTCGCCCAGCAAGCCATGTGCAAAACTAAACTCTGCAACATTTTTCATTGTTTGTTTCAGTTTTGGGCTATTCGTAAACTTAACGGCATCGATAGCGCTAAAGAACATTTCAGTGGTTGCCAACTGTGCGTCATAACCTTTTAAATCCGTGCCTGAAGCTTTGCCTAACTGTGTACGTATTTTTTTAGCACTGGCAGAACTGCCTTTCATGTTAGATAGTATTTCATACCACGCACCGGTTAAAGCTTTACCAAATTTCGGATTTGCTTTTAAGGTTTTGGTATTCACAACCATTAAGTCGATAATTTCACCCGGGATCTGACTTGAATCATAAACTTTATGGCTATTTGGCATTGCCGTAATTTCACTTAACAGCGGATTCCAGGTCGTCACGGCCGTTGTACCTTTAGTACCATAAACAGCAACCATGTCTGCATCGGATGTATTAACAACTTTTACATCTTTCTCTTTCAGGTTAACGCTGTCCAGAGCACGTGCCAATAAATAATGTGAAACACTCAGCTCAACCAGATTTATTGCTTGCCCTTTTATATCTTTCAGGTTCTTCTTGTCTTTCAAAACAATGCCGTCATTACCATTTGAAAAGTCACCCACTATCAATGCCGTTGAATCAACACCACCGGCCGCGGGTATGGTTAAAGCGTCCATGTTCGTCATGGTACAACCATCATACATACCAACAGTATATTGATTGATGGACTCGATATAATCATTTATTTGTACGACTTCGATTGAGATGCCGTATTTGTCTGCCCATTTTTTTACAATACCGGAATTTTTACCGTAATCCCACGGCATCCAGCCAACATAAATTGACCAGCACACTTTAAAGCTGTCTTTTGCCAAAACTGGCGTTGAAAACAGAAAAACAAATGTCAGTAATAAGAACTTTATTGAATGTTTCATGGATAACTCCCCTTAATGGTTACACTTTATAATCGAAACTGACACAGGAGGAATCAACGGTTTTTAATCGGTTGAGTCTCCCGGGCTTTTGTCCCGCCGTGTAACCTACTAATCAGAGAAGTGACTGCTTGATAGGTCGATAACTCTCGGACCAGTCACTCAATATGAGCCGGAACCCTAGTCATCTATTTTTAATAACTTAATAACATGGTTGTAACGGCCAACACTTTATAGCTTTGAAACCGTTCATTCCTGTTGTGTGTGTTAAGCTGTTGCACAGAATATGCCATCGTTATTAAACAATGACTTAGCACCACACACAAAGCCTAAACGAGCTATAATGGTGCGAATAGTTTAAATATGGATCATTTTAGGGCGTTCATTATTTCTTTATACAAATATTGCAATTAAGACGATACCCAGTACAAACCGGTAAATAACAAACGGCATCATTCCCACACGTTCCAAAAATGCCAAAAACACATGGATACAGGCATACGCAATAAGGCCGGATAAAAGCACGCCTAACACTATTTCTCCCCAGTTAACCACATGACCATTCTGTATTAACTGCAGTGATTTATAACCGCCTGAAGCCAAAATAGCGGGAATAGAAAGCAGAAAAGAAAAGCGTGCCGCAGCAGATCGACTTAAACCTAATAATAGTGCTGCAGTCATGGTGATACCGGAACGTGATGTGCCGGGGATAAGTGCGATTGCCTGTGCAAGGCCAATAATCAAAATGTCACGCCAGGACAAACTATGCTCATCACGTTGCCGCGAACCTTTTACATCGGCCAGCCATAGAAGCGCACCAAAACCAATGGTTGTATAGGCAATAACCATCGGGGAACGCAAGGTACTGTCGATAACATCACTAAACAACAACCCTGCAATGCTAACTGGAATGGTACCAAAAATAACAGCCCAGGCCAGGCGGCTTTCACCAACGCGCTTGCGCTTGATACAGGAGGCACTCCAGTCAACTGCCATCGCTGTGACTTCTTTTTTAAAATACAACATGACCGCAGAGAGCGTGCCAACATGAACAGCAATATCGAAAGCCAGACCCTGATCTTGCCAACCAGTGGCAATAGGAACCAGAATTAAATGTGCGGAACTTGAAATCGGTAAAAATTCAGTAAAGCCTTGCACTAATGCTAAGGTAATAATTTGTATTAATGTCATCCGGCTTCCTAAACTGTAAACAACAATTATAAATGATCGCGCATGTCTTTAAAATAAAAAGCCTCGAGCCTTGCGTTGCAGTTTTTGCTAAAACCAATTACTTTTACTATTTCACCCATTTCATACGGCATGGTGAGTTTTTTTACCTGATTAGCCAATTCCATTTGTGCTGCAATATTATTCTGCTCAATATATTCAGACACGGCAGCTTCAGTTAATGATGCAATGCCAGCACCTAACAAAAAATTCGACTGTGATGTATAACCCGTCACATCCAGTTTATTTTTTACTGCACAATCGGCCAATGCAGTAAAGTTAATATGTGCGGTTAAGTCCTGCAAACCCGGATAGATAAAAGGATTACTGTGCTGACGGTGCCGATAAAAACAGTTTAAGGTGCCCTGATTACGCTGCGCATGGTAATACTCATGTTGAGGATAACCATAATCAATTAAAATGATTGCGCCCTGTTGTAGTTTATCGGCAATACTGCTTAGCCAGTCCTCGGCGTTAAAATTAAGTTCGGACAGATAACCCGGCTCAAGCACTAAACCATTTGCTTCCATTTGTGTAATGCGTTCACAGGCTCGCAGGTAAAGTGTATTCGTCTCATCCTGAATAAACCGGCTATAAAACTCATTGTTATTTATCGCCACATATTCAAGTGAAATAGCCTGTTGTTCTTTTTTAAAACGCACCACCGGCATCGCATCCAGTAATTCATTTGCAATCACAACGGTATGCAGTTGTGCAGGTAATTCATCTAGCCAGTGCACACGGTCATATAATGCGGGCACTTTTTCTTTAATATATTGCTGCTGGCGCGAACGCAAATCGGCACTTAACTCTAGTATGCAGTAACGCTCGGGCAGGCTATTTAATGTAGCAAGGTGTGCAAGAATCTCTGCCGCCATCTTACCGCTACCAGCACCCACTTCTAAAATACAGGCATAATCAATGGCATCCAGTGCAGGCACTATTGCTTGTGCCAAAGCCTGTGAAAATAGCACTGATATTTCAGGCGCAGTAATAAAGTCCCCTTCGGAACCTAACTTGGTGCTACCCGCACTGTAGTAGCCCAAACCCGGCTCATACAATACGGTTTGCATATAGTCTGTAAACGGCAGGCTGCCTGCTGCTGTTATTTTATCCAGTACGCATTGCTTTACCCGCTGACTATGTTCAGCCGCGGCTTTATCTGGCAAAGGTAAACGGTTAACCGTATCAGGCGTTTCGGTCTGAATCATATTCTTCGGGTCATATCTCTTTAAGCCACTTCGGGTTACAATACACTGTATGTCGGAACAGGATTCTAACCAGAACACACAGAACAAGGTAGCGCTAATTACCGGTGGTGTTCGCCGGATTGGTGCCGAAATCGCAACCCTTCTTCACCGGCAGGGTTTCCGGCTGGCTCTGCATTACCGGAACTCCCGCACCGAAGCAAAAGCACTGCAAGAAAAGCTCAATGCCATTCGGGGTGATTCAGTTATTCTTATTCAGGCCGATTTGCATGTAACAAAAGGACTCAGCGCACTGGTAAAAAGCACCCTGGAAAGCTTTTCTCAGCTTGACGTTATTATCAATAATGCGTCCAGTTTTTATCCTACGCCAGTAGGCAAGACCACGGAAGAGGACTGGGACGATTTAATGGGCAGTAATTTAAAAGCGCCTTTTTTCCTTGCGCAGGCCGCAGCGCCAGCACTAAAAAAATCCAACGGCTGCATTATTAATATTGTTGATATTCATTCACAAAACCCGCTAAAAACACACTCCATTTATTGCATGGCCAAAGCAGGTTTAACCATGATGACAAAATCATTAGCCAAAGAACTGGGCCCGGAAGTGCGCGTAAATGGTGTTTCTCCCGGTGCTATTTTATGGCCGGAAAATGATATGGACGAGCTTACCCAGCAACGTATTGTGTCGCGCGCATTTTTAAAACGCCAGGGCAACCCTTCGGATATTGCGCAAACCGTTCTGTTTCTGGCAACCAGGGCACCCTTTATTACCGGGCAAATTATTGCGGTGGATGGTGGGCGTTCCCTGAATGGTTAAATAA
Source organism: uncultured Thioalkalispiraceae bacterium (assembly GCA_964516315.1). Classification (GTDB taxonomy): domain Bacteria; phylum Pseudomonadota; class Gammaproteobacteria; order UBA6429; family Thiohalophilaceae; genus SZUA-37. The sequence goes on along the minus strand of CAZEZI010000043.1, from coordinate 10,981 downwards.
GAGCAGACGGGGTATTGCACTCTCAGTTATCAGCCACAGCCAATTCGACCGGCACCATGTTCAAACCTTTTTTATCAAAAGAGCCCCATAATTGTGCTATGGTGCATTTTTCCACAGGGTGATAGTAGTCTGGAATAAGCTCAAAAAGGGGTTGTAAAACAAAAGCATAGCGGGTTATTTCATCACGAGGGATTGATATAGTATCAGTATGAAAAACCTCACTCCCGTACAATAGCAAGTCCATATCCAGCGTTCTTGAACTGAATTTTTTTTCTGTATTGCGCGCACGACCTTGTGCAGCTTCAATGCGATGTAAATTATCAACAAAGTCTGTAATCGACTGTTCGGTTTGCAGACCCACAACAAGATTCAGGAAATCGTCACCATCAAAACCCACCGCCCTGTTTTTATAAACGGTAGAAAGTATTAAGTCACCATAGTACTTTTTCAATGCAGCAATTGCCGCACCAATGTTAGCTTCGGCATTCACGTTACTACCAATACTAATATAGACTTTCGGCATCAGTTAATCTGCGGAAAAAGGCTGGCAGCTAACCACCTCACCGACTGCCACGCTCAATTAAAATACCGACATCACGCGCACCACGCAGTGCACCGGGTTTATTCAGCCTCAACCTCACCCAGGCGACATTAAAGTCATTACGAACCAGCTCACAAATACGCTCGGCAAGGGTTTCAACTAGCTGAAACTCGCTGGCTTCAACAAAAGTGATCACTGTCTTGGTTAAGGTTTTATAATCAATCGTGTCATCAATATGATCCGATGCTGCCGCCTTGCTGATGTCGGTTGCCAGCTCTAAATCCAGCACCACCGTTTGTTTAATTTGCCGCTCCCAGTCAAAAATACCGATCACAGTCTCAATTTGTAACTTATTGATAAATATAATATCTTGCATAATTTAAGGTTTATCTAAATCCAGTAATTGTTGCCTTAAACTATACACTGCCAGGCCGATTCACTCTATAATTAGGCCTTACTTTATAAGCTGGAAGTTCTTAATTTAATGCCTATCCTTGATATTTCTGTCATCAGTCTGTCCTATTTACTCGGTTCGGTCTCGGCTGCAATTATTGTATGTAAATTATTGCAACTTCCCGACCCGCGCACTCAGGGTTCAGGCAACCCGGGGGCCACCAATGTTCTCCGCGTTGGTGGCAAAAAAGCCGCTGCCATCACCCTGTTTGCTGACATGCTGAAAGGTTTAGTCCCCGTACTGGCTGCACGCCACCTTGAACTCGATGTGCTTACAGTCGCGCTCACTGGTGCTGCTGCCTTCACCGGGCATTTATTTCCCGTTTTCTTTGGATTTAAGGGTGGCAAAGGTGTTGCCACTTTGCTCGGCGTTTTATTCGGCTTTTCGTGGTGGGTGGGGCTGGCAACGGCTCTCACCTGGCTGATTGTTGCAAAAGTGTTTAAACTGTCATCACTTGCAGCACTCATTGCAACAGCACTTGCACCTGTTTATTTATTTTATTTAGTGCCCAATGCAAAACCACTTATTATCACAACCATTATAATGGTCATTGTTCTTTTCTGGCGACATAGAAGCAATATTCAAAAACTACTTTCCGGGAATGAAAGCAGTATTGGGAAGCCGTCATAATCATGCATACTAATATAATAACGCCTGGCACAAAAAGGATAACAACCTGATGCCTGATTACCTTCAAGATGTACTTTTACCTCCTGATCTGGAAAAGCAGCTGACAAGCAATTCCAACCTGCCAAGCCTGCCAGTTGTCGCCGTTAAAATTATAGAGGCTAGCAAAGATCCCGACATTAGCCTGAGGGACGTTGCCTCGATTATATCGGCCGACCCTGCAATATCCGCCAAACTGTTAAGAATAGCCAACTCACCGCTTTATTCACAACGACGTGCAATAAACAACTTACGGGAAGCGCTCACCTTGCTCGGGTTTAACGCTGCTCTCACTATTGCCCTGAGTTTTTCATTATTCCATTCACTTAAAGTAAAGGGACATAGCAAGTGCAATCATGATAATTACTGGAAGCGCTCTATTCTTTCTGCACAAATTGCCCGCTTACTCGGACAACGATTTCGATTATCAAAACTTGAAGACCTGTTTCTTGTTGGGCTACTGCAAGATATTGGCATACTTGCGCTTGAAAATTTAACCCCACCCCCTTACTTCAACTATGACAAACTGTGTATCAAACATACTGAACGCATTAATCTTGAAAGGGACACCTTAAAACTTGAACACTCTTGCGTTGGCGCATGGCTACTGGATTCATGGAACTTTCCACAAACAATTGTTAATGCCGTTCTACATAGCCATTCACTAAGCAACCATATGCAAGTTCAGGACGAGGCCGCCGGCCAGTTTCATTTATGTCTGAGTTTTTCCGGTACGCTTGCTGATATGTGGTTAGAAGAAAACCCCAATGAATTATTCCAGTCAACTTTGGAAGCAGCCGGTTTAGCCTTAAATATTGATGCCGATGAATTTAGCCAGCTGGTCAGCGAAATAAACAAGGAGCTCCTTGTCATATCTGCTTTATTTGATATAAATTTTGATGATGAAATCAGGCAAGGCCAGATTCTGGAAGAAGCACGCGAAGTTACTCTGCTACGTAGCATACATTTTATTAAACAAACAGAAAACGACCAGCGCCAGATTGAAAATATTGCCGAACAGGTTAAGGAAATAGAAAAGGAAAACCAACTTGATTATTTAACAAAAGTTTATAACCGCAAACACTTCGAACGCTTATTGGAAGAAGAATATGAAAATGCCAATATTAACCGCTGGCCGCTTTCTATTGCCTTTATTGATATTGATAATTTTAAGGAAATTAACGATAGCCATGGGCATCTAATCGGGGACAAAATCATAGTTGCCATTGCTGATTTTTTCTCAGAGAACATTCGCCAGACCGACATTCTGGCACGCTATGGTGGTGATGAGTTTATTTTGATGCTGCCAGGCTCAACCACACAAATCGCAGAAGAAGCGCTAAGCCGTTTAATCAACCTGCTCAGCACATCTATACAGATAAATATTGACGGCAAAACTTTAACCCCAACGGTTTCTGTCGGGCTGGCATCGCATATGGATATTAACACCTTCCCTGATGTGGAAAGTTTTATTTGTGCCGCCGACAAAGCATTATATAAAGCAAAAGCTGCCGGCCGTAACTGCCTTGCCGTTTATAGCTAAGCCATTACTTCTTCGAGCAAGGCCTTTGAAAATAGCATGTCAACACGCAGGTTGATGCGGTTAACACCCAGAATAAAAAGAACCCGACGGTATACCCCCCCATCCTTGTAATTGCCCCATAACCACTAACCTGCATTAACAACTGCGGATCAAAATACGCAAAAAATAAAATTGTTGCTGCACCTGATGTTAAAAATGATGGCCATAAAACGGCAATGACTTTCTGGCTAATTGGTGTTTCGTTGTTATTATTTTCATTATCTTGAAGCATCCCCCCTCCTTAATCTGCATAGAGCAATATTGTTTTTTTATTTCCTTTGACCTTGCCGTTAAGTTGCCATACATTGTCAGGTGACATCAAACGCACATACCATGCACCTTCGTGTATCAAGTTAACCTGCTGGTCATTTTTTCGGCTAACATAGCGTATCTGCTCAACCGGTTCATTTTTAGCACCCATTATAGACTCTTGTGCCCGAATTAAAACAACGGAAAAGTCTTTTTTTGAGTCGGTTGGATGCACAAGCAGCATATTTAAAACCGGTGCCAGCGTTATTTTATTTTTTTGCACGCTAACATCCAGACTTAAAATATTATTTTGTATACTAAAACTGCCCGATAACCCAATCCCTCTGGCATATTCAATTTTTCGTAAATCACGATTTATATGCATTGCTTTTTTAGAATAATCATCAACAACCAGACTGTCGGCATTAGTAACTGCCAGATAAATGGTAAACATGCATGCAACAACAACACTGGCAGGCAGAAAGATTAAAAACCATGGCCAAAACTGTTTATACCACGGTGTATTCATGTCTATTACGTTACTTACCATTACAAACTCAACCTTCCAGAATAAATATTCTATAACTACTTAACAAGTGGCCCTATAAAGCGACCGATTTCTTCCACATGAATATCTGGATTACTGGCTGATTCCAGACTAAACACCAAAGACACCACCGCATGCTCAAGATCAGCAGGGTCGATTTGAATACTCAACGGCAAATCAAGAACTTCACCACTATTTACAATAATATTGGGTCTTTTTATCATTACCTTCATATTGTCTACGCCCGTTACACTCAACTTGTATTGATGTGTAACATTATCCATATTAATCACCTTAATGATATAAATATTCTCAATTAAACCCTCATTGGTTTCACGATACAATGCATTCCTGTCTCGAATAATATCTAGCTCTAATGGAACACGCACAGCCATTTTATAAAATAATGCACCACTAATAACAACGAGAAGAAGAAAATAAATAACAATTCTGGGGCGTAATAGCCTGGTTTTTTTCCCTTCTATTGTATTTAGCGTTGTGTAGCTTACCAGATTTCTTGCATAACCCATTTTTTCCATAACCTGATTACATACGTCAACACACGAAGCACAGCCTATACATTGGTATTGCATGCCTTCCCGAATATCAATACCGGTTGGGCATACCTGAACACACAAGGTGCAATCAACACATTCGCCCAGACCTTTTGATTCCAGGTCGGTATTTTTTTGTCGCGATCCTCTAGGTTCGCCACGCTTATCATCGTATGAAATAACCAGAGTATCATCATCAAACATAGCACTCTGGAAACGGGCATACGGACACATATAAATACAGACTTGTTCCCGCATCCAGCCCGCATTACCATACGTTGCAAAAGCGTAGAAAAAAATCCAGAAAATTTCCCAGGGGCCAAGCGCCAAATGAAAAAAGGACTCTCCTAACTCCAGGATTGGCGTAAAATAACCGACAAACGTAAAGCCAGTCCACAACGAAAGTAGTATCCACAAACTGTGCTTAATCACTTTTCGTGAAATTTTGCGCTTTGTAAGTGGGCCTTTGTCTAACTTAATCTGTTGATTTCGACTGCCTTCAACTTTACGCTCTATCCATAAAAATACTTCGGTCCAGACAGTTTGCGGGCAAGCGTAACCACACCATAGTCGCCCCGCAAGTGCGGTGAAAAAGAATAATGCAAAAGCAGCAATAATGAGCAACACCGCAAGATATATAAAGTCTTGTGGCCAGAAAGTGAGTGAAAAAATATAAAATTTGCGCGCAGGTAAATCGAATAATATTGCCTGATGCCCGTCCCACTGTAACCATGGAGCCAGGTAATATCCACCCAGCAAAATAAGCACCCCTAACAAACGAAAGGTTGCAAACATTCCATGTACTTCTCGCGGGTAAACTTTTTTATGTTTTGCGAAAGCTTCGTCTGCAGTATCTTCAGTTACTTTATCTTGCTTCATTTGTTACTTTCTTTATTGCTTAACATAAAACCATTAGCCAAAAAACAACAACCGTTGCTGCGATCTATAGTTCGCAACAACGGTTGTCCATTTAGATACAAAGTAATACTAAAAGCTACTGACTCAAACTGTAAATATAAGCTGCCAGTAAATGCGACTTATCCTCGCCCAGGAAATTTTTGTGTGCCGGCATAAGTCCGTTACGCCCTTCAGTGATAACATTTTTAATAAGACCGGCCGAAGAACCGTACAACCAGGTCTTGTCAGTTAAATTTGCAGCACCCAACGCAATATTACCTTTGCCTGAAACCTGATGACATGCAGCACACATCATTTCAAATTTAGCCTTACCTGCTTTTGCTTTTACCGCATCAACATTGCGTCCGCTTAAACTCATCACATAGTTTGCAACTTCATCAACACCGGTTTCACCACCTAATGCCGCACCCATTGCCGGCATGATGCCTCTGCGACCATCCAGTATAGAGGCTTTAATTGCTGCTGGTGTTCCACCATAAAGCCAGTCGTTATCGGCTAAATTAGGATAACCACGTGCACCCTTTGCATCAGAACCATGGCAGGTTGAACAATAGGTTAAGAATAAACGTTGCCCAATCTCATTGGCTTTTTTATCTTTCGCTAACTCAGGAAGTGGTGTTGCAGAATATTTTGCAAACAACGGCCCATATTTTTTATTTGCCTGTTCCATTTCTTCTTCATACTGACCGACTTGCGACCAGTTAAAACTGCCGGCCATATTCCCGAGTGCAGGATAAAGTACAATATAGACAACTGAATAAGCTATCGAGATATAAAACAGCCACAACCACCAACGTGGCATAGGGTTATTAAGCTCTTCCAGATTTCCATCCCACACATGCCCGGTTACTTCACCTTCTTTTGCTTCACCTGCACGCTTTTTACTTGCCCATTTAATAAGCCACAAACAACCCACAATATTCAGCAAGGTTAAAATAATTATATAGTTACTCCAAAAACTACTCATACTTTTTCTCCACTAGTATTTTTAGAAGTTTTTAAACTTGTATCAGGGACAGGCTGTTCTGGCTCATTAAAGGGCAAGTTTGCCGCCTCATTAAAATCCTGTTTTCTGTTTTTGCTCCATGCCCAAATATAAATACTAATCAGCAAAGCAAACATAATCACAGAAAAAACTGCTCGAATATCATCAAAGTTCATAACAGCCCCTATCGTCTTGTTTTTATGCTTGTACCAAGCACTTGCAGGTAAGAAATCAAGGCTTCCATTTCTGTTTTGTCTTTTACTGCCGCACTGGCCTCATCAATTTCTTTTTGCGTATAAGGCACTCCCAGCGTTTTCATTGCTGCTATTTTTTTCGGCGTCAAGCTATGATCAATTTTGTTTTCACTTAGCCACGGAAACCCTGGCATATTTGATTCAGGCACCAGATCGCGGGGATTAATTAAATGGACCCGATGCCATTCATCACTATAACGCCCACCGACTCGCGCCAGATCAGGCCCGGTACGTTTTGAACCCCACTGAAAAGGATGGTCATAAACAAATTCGCCTGCAACTGAGTAATGCCCATAGCGCTCGGTCTCAGCTCGAAAAGGACGAATCATTTGTGAATGGCAGGTGTAGCAACCTTCGCGAATATATACATCACGACCTTCTAATTGTAATGCCGTATAGGGTTTTAAACCTTTTACCGGTTCAGTCGTGTCCTTCATGAAAAACAAAGGTACAATTTCAACCAGACCACCGATACTAATAACTAACAGTACAAAAAAAGCGAGTAAGCCGGCATTCGTTTCTATTTTTTCATGGCTCATGCTCGACCCCCTTCTAACACAATTTCTGCACTTTCTATAACAGGCTCGTCTCCCGGCATCTTGTCTCTAACCGGTGAACCATTAACGGTTTTCCAGCAGTTGTACGCCATAATCAACATGCCGCAGAAGAACAGGAAGCCCCCAAGCAATCGCACCATATAATAAGGGTAGGTTGCCTCCAGACTTTCTACAAAACTATACGTTAAGGTGCCATCAGTATTCACTGCCCGCCACATTAACCCTTGCATAACACCTGCAATCCACATTGCGGTGATATATAAAACAATACCTAAGGTTGAAACCCAGAAATGCAGGTCTATCAACTTGATTGAATACATTTGCTTACGGCCAAACACTTTTGGCAACAAGAAATAAATTGCGCCTATCGAAATCAGCGCTACCCAACCCAAAGCACCTGAGTGAACATGGCCAATCGTCCAGTCGGTGTAATGGGAAAGCGCGTTAACGGTTTTAATCGCCATCATCGGGCCTTCAAAAGTCGACATACCATAAAAGGATAACGATACAACCAGAAATTTTAAAATAGGATCCTGACGTAACTTATACCATGCACCGGACAAGGTCATGATACCGTTAATCATGCCGCCCCAGCTTGGTGCTAACAATATTAATGAAAACACCATACCCAGTGACTGCGCCCAATCAGGTAATGCTGTGTAATGAAGGTGGTGCGGACCCGCCCACATATAGGTAGAAATGAGTGCCCAAAAATGAACAACCGACAAACGATAAGAATAAATTGGTTTGCCAACCTGTTTGGGAATAAAATAATACATAATCCCCAGGAAACCCGCGGTTAAAAAGAAGCCCACTGCGTTATGGCCATACCACCATTGGATCATGGCATCCATCGTGCCGGCATACGCTGAATACGATTTAGTCATTGAAATAGGAATGGCCGCGCTGTTAACGATATGCAAGACCGCAACGGTTAAAATGAAAGCTCCAAAAAACCAGTTTGCTACATAGATATGTTTTACCCGTCGCTTCACTAACGTACCAAAGAAAACAATGGCATAAGCAACCCAGACAACCGCAATTAGAATATCAATCGGCCATTCAAGTTCTGCATATTCTTTTGAAGTGGTAATACCCAGTGGCAAGGTAATCGCCGCCAGCACAATAACAAGTGTCCATCCCCAAAAAACAAATGCGGCAAGCTTGTCACTAAAAAGCCTTACCTGACAGGTTCGTTGCACCACGTAAAACGAAGTTGCCATTAAGGCTGAGCCGCCAAAGGCAAAGATAACCGCATTGGTGTGCAACGGCCGTAAGCGGCTATAGGTTAAATAAGGTATGTCAAAGTTCAATTGTGGCCAGACAAGTTGTGCGGCAATAATAACGCCGACCAGCATGCCAACAATTCCCCACACGACGGTCATCACCGTAAATTGTCGAACGACCTTGTAATTATATGTTTCGGTATTTAAATCAGCTGTCATCATTATTTTCCGTTTCTTATTATTAATAAAATAATCTGGCCGCAGTTTGCCGCCATGAAAAATCATGCCACATATAATGACTGAAAAAGGAAAAAAAAGGAACTGATCTAGATCAGGGAGATGCTTGATTTTTTACAATTAAACTACTAGCAGTTTATACTTTAAGGTTTTTGTTTTTTTGAGCCAACCTTTACCTGATCAACGCAAGCTTGCGCCTGAAGGGTCAACATTTTCATATCAACGATCTGGATATGCTTACGCTCAACTTTTAAAATACTTAAATCCTGGAAGTGCGTAAACAGGCGACTTACTGTTTCAACAGCCAGTCCCAGCAGGTTTGCAATATCATTGCGGGACATACTCAAATTAAATTCTGCTGCGGAATGGCCTCGTGCACTATGACGTGTCGACATTTCAATTAAAAAATTTGCCAAACGTGCTTCTGCCGTCATCTTCGCTAATTGCGTAACATGACATTGTTCATGCTGAATGCCCTTGCTCATTAAATCCATCAGATGATGGTTTAAGCCTGGCACTTCAACACTTAATGACTCCAGTTTTTCAAATGGAATTTCACACACACTGGAGGTTTCCAGTGCTTTGGAATAACTGCGGTGCTGCTCACCATGAATCGCATCCAGACCAATCAACTCACCGGGTAAATGAAACCCAACGACCTGCTCAGCCGAATCAGCTACCGGTGTGTAGGATTTAAATGAACCTGAACGCACCGCATACAACGACTTTAGCTTGTCACCAGAGTGGTAAAGATAGCTGCCTTTTTCAACCACGCGACGACGCTTAATAATACTTTCCAGCTTATCAAGATCACCCTCCTCCAATCCCAGAGGCAAACAAAGCTGGTACAAACTGCAGCTTTTACATTTTGCACGTAAATCATCGAGGTTAATAACAGACTGCTTGGGCATAGGGGAACGATCCACTGGTATTTAGAATGTCTCTAATATACCCAAAATCACCACACTTTAGAACGTATTTTTAAAGGGGTCAGAGCCCTTTAAGGCAATCCAAAAACACACCTTTAAACACCAGGCCGCCCACGCCGAGCCTGCCCAACCCTGCACTTTAACTTTTGCTCCACTTCATCTTTAAAGAAGTCATTGCCTAATGGTGTCCCGGTTTGCCATGCCGCCCTGATTTTATCCAGCTCATTCTTGTCCTCCGTGCCTGCAAATAATGCTTTATAAGCATGCGTTCGTTCATTGTGACTTTTACCTAAACTACGATATAAACTATGCGATGTAATCAAACTATCCTGTTTACCCTGCCCATTCGCACAAAAACTTGACCAGCGATATTCTGCTGCTGTATCAACCATACCGGCACGAACGGGGTTCAACTCAATGTAGCGCATACAGGCCAACAGGTAATTCTCATCCTGAATAATACTGGCCTTATAGCGCCCTTCCCAAATTGAGCCACTCGAACCGTAAGTACGATTAATATAAGGTACGTAATAGCGGCCAAGGTACTGCATCATCCGCGTTACGCCGTCTTCATCACGCGGTGTGGCTAAAATGTGGATATGATTTGTCATCAGCACATACGCATGAACGGCCACGTTATAACGCTCGGCTGCACCTTTGAGCCAGTCCAGATAAGCCTGATAATCAGAATTTTCAAAGAAAACAGGTTGTCGAGCCCTGCCACGCTGAACAATATGAACAGGAATATCAGGTAGATAAAATCGGGGTTTTCTGGGCATAAAACCTTGCTCCGTGGTAGCCAGTGTCAAAGCTTAACACAGCCATCATGCGGGTTTAAAGGGCTCTGACCCCTTTAAAAAAAAAGGCAAAAGAGGGATAAATACGGTATGCTTGCGCCAATTCATTGAAATATTTCATTTAACAGGAAAAGATCATGTCAGGGCGTACGGCCAATATTGAACGCAATACACTGGAAACCCAAATTACCGTTAAGCTTAATTTGGACGGTACCGGCAAAGCTAATTTTGATACCGGTGTGCCCTTTCTGGAGCACATGCTGGATCAGGTGGCACGCCACGGTTTGTTTGATTTAGACATTCAAGCCAAAGGTGATCTGCATATTGATGCTCACCACACCGTTGAAGATATTGGCATTACCCTGGGGCAGGCAATGACTGCCGCACTGGGTGATAAAAAAGGCATTCGCCGTTATGGGCACGCTTATGTACCACTGGATGAGGCCATGTCTCGCGTGGTAATCGACTTTACCGGACGACCCGGT
>CAZEZI010000042.1:0-16813 GCA_964516315.1 uncultured Thioalkalispiraceae bacterium | reverse complement strand
ACTATGTTAAAAATCACCCCATGAATAATAATAAATTACTCGTCGTAGAAGACGACCCCGGGTTGCAAAGCCAGATACGCTGGTGCTTCGAAAATTACGATGTTTTACTCGCTGATGACCGGATATCAGCTATAGAACAGGTCAAAAAAAACAAGCCTGCGGTTGTGACACTGGATTTAGGGCTGCCGCCGCATGAGGATAACCCCAGCGAAGGCTTCGCTACTTTAGAACAAATTCTTGAGATTGATCCCAACATAAAAGTCATCGTCGTCACCGGCCAGGAAGAGCGTGAGAATGCGGTCAAAGCGATTGGTCTTGGCGCTTACGACTTTTACAGCAAGCCATTCGAGCCAGAGATTATCGGTTTAATCGTCAACCGGGCATTTCGTTTACTGGAACTGGAAGACGAAAATCTTCGCCTGCAAGCCAGCAGCACCCATGAACCCTTTGCTGGTGTTATCGCCTGTAGTCCGCAGATGCAGGGTGTATGTAAAGCCGTTGAAAAAGTCGCGCCTTCAGATGCAACGGTGCTTCTACTCGGTGAAAGTGGCACGGGTAAAGAACTTTGTGCGCGGGGATTACATACACTCGGTTCAAATAGCGCGGGTAATTTTGTGGCGATTAACTGTGCAGCCATTCCAGACACCCTTCTTGAGAGTGAACTATTTGGTTATGAAAAAGGTGCTTTTACCGGTGCCAATAAACAAACCATCGGTAAGATCGAATATGCCAATGGCGGCACCCTGTTCCTCGATGAAATGGGAGACTTACCATATACTTTGCAGGCTAAATTACTGCGTTTTTTACAGGAGCGAGTGGTTGAGCGTGTCGGTGGTCACCAGCCGATACCGATCGATGTCCGCGTGGTTTGTGCAACCCACCAGAACCTGCGTGAAAAAATTGAAAAGGGCGAATTCAGGGAAGACCTGTTTTATCGTATTAGCGAAATCCCTTTAGAGATACCACCGCTGCGTGATCGTGAAGGTGACATCATCGTACTGGCGCGTTTCTTCTTCGAAAAATTTAATGAAGACCATGGCCGTAAATTACGCGGTTTTACCAAAGATGCATTAAGCGCAATGGAGTCTTATTCCTGGCCGGGCAATGTGCGTGAATTACAGAACCGTATAAAACGTGCAGTGATTATGACGGATGGCAAGCAATTGTCAGCCAGTGACCTCGAACTGGATAGAGCCTCGTCAGAGAACATGAACTTTGATCTGCGAGAGATACGCGAGAAGGTTGAAAGGCAGGCAATACTACGGGCTTTATCGCATGTTAATGGCAAAGTAGCGCCGGCTGCTGAGTTGCTTGGGGTGAGTCGTCCAACACTCTATGACTTAATTAAAAAACTTAATTTGACGATTTAAGTAAATTTTCTCGTCTATTTATAGGCGAACCTAGAGTTCGATTATTTCCAGTCATTTGTCGAAATTTCTTTCAATTTCGCCTTGCCTATTTTTTTTAATTTTGGTTAATTATTTTTTAAATAGATTATTCAGTAAGTTATATCGCATACATTAGTCAGTGGCGCAAATCTTGCTTGAATACTGTTCTCTCATTATTTTTTTAATATAATTATGTTTCAATCACTTGTCCTAATACTTGTTTTTCTCACAGTAAATATGTGCTATGCCGACATTGTGGTGCGCCTTAATTTACAACAGGGAGATGTTAATAAAACCGTTGATCTGAAGTTATTTGAAGAGAGAAAACCTATAACTGTTAGCAATTTCATGAGCTATGTAGATGATAATAGCTATAGCAGTAGCTTTATTCACCGGAGTGTTCCTGGTTTTATTATTCAAGGTGGCGGTTACTGGTATGATCCGAATAACGTAAATTTTCTTACCGCAACTTATCCAAAGCAGATACCTGATAAAGGTGCGATAATTAATGAACCTGGAATTTCAAATTTACGCGGTACAATTACTATGGCGAAAGTCGCCGCTCAATTTGTTGAAGGCGGTGGCTGCATAGTTGAAGGGCCAAACTGTACGTTAATGCCCGGTACAGGGGAAGACAGCGCTACAAGTGAATGGTTTATTAACCTGGCTGATAACTCAGCAAACCTTGACAGCCAAAATGGAGGGTTCACTGTTTTTGGTGAAGTATTAAATGATGGGATGCAGGTGATTGACTCGATAGCAACCTTACCTACAAGCAATATTGGCGGTCCATTTAATGAAATTCCATTAGTAGATTATCTTGTCAGCCCGATTTTAACATCGCATCTCGTTCAAATACTGTCTGTAGAGGGTTTATTCAAAATAACTGGTGATTATGATTTTGGGACGGTAACGCCATTAAGTAATTTACAGCCTGAATTTTTTATTGAAAACATAAGTGATAAAAATCTTTCTATCGGTTTTATTGGGAACAATAATCCAGTAGAAGGTGCGTTTGTTATCAAATCTTCAGGCTGTGTTAAGCAAATTTTGCTGCCTGGTGAAAAGTGTGCCTTTGTTGTCGCATTTAGACCGCTGGAGGAGTTGCTTACATATAGTGATAGTTTTAATGTTGAATTTCCTGAACTAGAGCTTGATTATACAATTAACGTCACAGGTAAAAGCAGTAGTGCAGCGACTGAGCCAGACATATCACAGGCATTCTCCAGTACTGGTTTTAGAAGTGCAAATTACGGCAATGTAGATGTTTCTAATGGTGTTTCACCTGTTACTTACTTACTAAGTGTGGGTTATCAAAATATTGGAAGTGCAACTTTAAATCTTTTAAGTGTAGATCTTGTTACTGCACAACCAAATGAATTCACATTGGAAGGTGACTGCCTGATAAATGCCTCTATAATAAAAAACCAGACTTGCACGTTAACCTTATCGTTCACACCGTTTAGCATAGGTGATAAGCAGGCAACTATACAAATCGTGAGCGATGACCCTGATGAAGGCGTTTTCAATTTTGTTTTTAACGCAAAAGCCGTGGCCGAAAATGATGGTGTTGACGATTTCACTGAAAATTTAGGACCAAACAACGGTGATGGCAACTATGATGGAATACTGGATAGTAAACAAAGCAATGTAGTAAGCATCGCTGATAGCAAAGGCCAATATATGACGCTTACAGGTGCTGCTGATATACGGTATCGTGATGTTCAACTCATTGATAGATCAATGTTTCCTGATATACCTGATAATGTAGCGATAAATACGGATGTTTTTAAATTTACTATTAGTGATATTAAAGTAATTGAGGATATCAAAATAGGGATGATATTGCCTGCCGCAATGGCTCCAGAATCCTTCTATATATTTGGAATAAATAACGGAAGTGCAACGCAACCGGTTTGGTTTGAATTTTCTCTTGATGCGGAAACCCAAACTGGGGGCGGCATAATCTCGGGAGCGACATTAACAACAGATGCCGGGCAAACAGTTGCAGCTACCTTTGTAACGCTGTTTTTGAAAAATTCAGCACGTGGTGATACAGTGTCAACGGCTGATAATGAACTTACCGTAATTGGCGCATTTTATGACGTCCCGAATAATGATTCATCTGGTCGGCTGCATATTGCTGAGATATGTTCCTTAGTTTTATTAATCTTCATCTGTCGGCTACTATTTTCGGGTGCAAAATTTACAGTTAACAAAACCCGGATATAGCCACCACCATATTTTTCAGAGTAATTTTTATTGTCTCAGTCTGCTAGTCAAAACTATGCACTTTAGTGGCAAGGTTTTAGCTGCTACCCATGTTTACCGTAATGCACGACTGTTCGAGATAATAGATCAGAGTTGTCTTAAATATTTGATAGTATTATTACTCTCGCAAAGACGCAGAGAATGCAAAGAAGTCATTGTTTTTCTTAGCGGGCTCTGCGTCTTTGCGAGAAAAAATATAATACTGCAATGAGAATGATTCCCAGTCATTGATGCAACCTATGGACTTTCAGTCCATAGTCGTTGAGCTATTACACTCCTTTTCTGAAAAGTAAACAAAATATTAGGTTTTACTAATTTTTTGTTACTTTAGTAGCGTCCTTACTTCTTTAAGTATTCAATCAGATGCCGTTTCATATGTTAGCTCGGAAAAATTTTTATTGTCTGTTTTTTTCTAAGCTGATGTTTTATATAAAATAAATATCATTCAGGTATGTAAGTAAGATTTGATCCAGAATTGTAAGTCGGAGATTTTTACAGTGACCCTGCTTTTGAATAAATATAAGTATATTAGAGCTTTGTGATTCTTTTTTTCTAGATAATTCAGTAGGTTATAAGGAATGTGCACTAATTTCTAGGTTAAGTGCCAGAATAACGTGATATGAGTTATGTCTTTAAGCAATAAAAGCATGTCGATATTTATTACAAATCAAATAAATATGATATTTTATAAATCATTAACGTTAGTGGTAATATGCGTTTAAAGGTTATTTGTTTAATAAATACAGTCACTTATTATTTTCTAAATAATATTGGCACAGCGGTTGCATGTATCAAAAGCAAGAAGTCAACATGGCTTTTTATTTAAATAAAAAAACGTAACTCTTTCGGAGACGAAAAATATGAAAAAAACAATTCTTACAGGTGCACTTGCTTTAGCATTGGGCACAGCTGCTTCTTCAGCGTCAGCGCTTTCAATTGACATCACTTCAATGACTTTTGGTAGCACCAGTGCTGCTTCAGGTACAATTGATACAGCAACTACTGGTGATACTTTTACCGGTTCATTCTTTAGTGCGCCTTGGACTGCAACAACTTTAAGCACCTACACTGCAGTGGGCACACCTTTGACCTTTTCTGGCAACTCAGCATATTGGGATGATCCTGCAACAACTTCAGTAAATGAAGGTGATTTCAGCTACAACTTCTCTTTGACTGCTGGTCAGGTTGCTTTCGGCACCTACTTTACCTGGAGTGTTAACCCAGATATTCCTGTATTAGCTATCATTGATTGTGGTGCTGGTAATCCAGGTGATACATGTACTGGTGTTGGTACGCCGATGCAAATTGGTCCTTTCCCTGGTCAGTCTCCAGCATTTAACGGTGTTGTTTCAGCTGTACCAGTTCCAGCTGCAGTTTGGTTGTTTGGCTCTGGTCTGCTTGGCCTGGTTGGTGTTGCGCGTCGTCGTAAACAGGCCTAATCAGTCTGAGGTAGTTTTTGTTTCAAACTACGAAAAATGGGCATCTACGGATGCCCATTTTTTTTCTCTTTTATTTATAAATATTTATTTTGTTTTTTTACTTGAGTAAACATGATATGTCTGTCCCGATGCTACCTGAATGCGAAAATAGAGAATAAGATTTTTATCGGGCCGGCGTGTTAGGTGTTACATAATTAAAACTAAGGCTTTAATACCTTTAAATTGAGACTATTAATGTTGGTGGCTTAATGCAGATTATTATGTCTCAATGTGTAGTTGGTTTTTTGTGGAAATAAGAGATGAATTGTCATCAAAAAATTATAACCAGTAAGCAGAAGATACAGCAAAAGATATCGAAAGGGCGCTATGCAGAAGCCGTCTCGTTATTGCATAAAACCCTTAAATCATCGCCAACAGATGCTGAAGCTCAGTACATGTTAGGTTGCTGCCAGGCAAATCTTGGGAACTGGAACCAGGCAATCAAGGCATTGCAGAGTAGTATTCAAATTCAGCCTACTGTTGCACAATCGCACTTTGCTTTGTCAGGCGTATACATTGCTCTCGGTAAACAGATAGAAGCTATTAAAAGCCTTGAGGCTGTATTACAAATCGATGAAAAAACGCCTGATGCACATATTGCTTTAGCTAGTATACAGCTTAAACAAGGTGGCATCGTTGATGCACGCAAACACCTGGAGCGCGCATTGGAGATTAACCCAAAAGCGAGCGAAGCGTACCTGGGCCTGGGAAAAATCGAGCAGGAGGCTGGCGACTATAAAAAAGCGATGCCATATTTTGAAAAAGCGTTAAAACATAATTCGAAAAATATTGATGCACTGTGCGGGGTGGCTGCGACACTGGCTAATCAGTCGCGTATGAAAGAGGCCAGAAATTTTTACCGTAAAGCATTGCATATAGATCCGGAAAATTTAGAAGCAGTCAGTGCTTTGGCGATGATATACAATTTTAGTGGCGATTATGATAAGTCAATGGATTTGATTCAGCCTATGTTACAAAAAAAAATTTACTATTCAACTTTAAGCGTAACTTTTTTACAGGCATGCAAACATGTTAATCGTTGCCCGGAAGCCATCGACTTTGTTAATGAGGCCCTCAAACAACCAAATATCCCTAAGCCCGCGATAAAAAATATGCATTTTTCAGCGGCTGAGGTGCTGGATAAGATGCAGCAGTATGATGCGGCTTTTATGCATTATAAAAAAGGCAATGAGGTTATGGGTTCACTCTACGATACGGTAGCTCATGCACAACAGATCAATAATATTATCGAAGTATTTACCCCCGCACTATTTTCAAAAGTACCGCGGGCGCATAATGAAAATAAACGTCCGGTATTTATTATTGGCATGCCACGTTCTGGAACTAGCCTGACAGAACAGATTTTAGCTGCTCACCCAAAAGTTTATGCTGCCGGAGAGCTGGATATTTTGTCCCTAATTACACAACAAACAAAAATTAAACTTGGCGGCAAAGAGGAGTTTCCTTTTTTTATTAATAAACTTGACCAGGGTAATGTAAACCAAATGGCAAAACAATATCTTGATCGTCTGATCGGGTTGTCGAAGCAGGCAGAACGTGTCACTGATAAGATGCCGCACAATTTCTATATGCTTGGCTTGATACAGTTACTGTTTCCAGGGGCACGAGTAATACATTGTCGACGCGAGCCAATGGATACCTGCCTGTCCATTTATTTTCAGAATTTTAATGAGGTGCATAAATTCGCCAAGGATTTGTTTAATATTGGCACCCATTACCATCAGTATCAGCGTTTAATGGAACATTGGAGCCGTGTATTGACCGTGCCAATACTTGATGTTCACTATGAAGAACTTGTAAGTAATCAGGAATCAGTTACCCGGCGTATACTGGAATTCTGCGAATTAGACTGGGATGATAAATGTCTGCAATTTCATAATCTAAAGCGCAAAGTGGATACCGCGAGTTATGATCAGGTGCGGCAACCTCTGTATACAAAATCGATAGCACGTTGGCGCAATTACGAACCATTTCTTGATGATTTAAAAGCTGGTTTGCAGCGTGCCTATTAATCGTCATCATGGTTTGAGATAACAAACTTTCACATAATATAAAAATTTAGCAGATAAAATAATGATGCAAGCACCTTCAGAAAGGGATAAAAAAAGATTTAAAAAAGCCATGGATGAACTAAATAGTGGTAGCCCCAGGGAAGCAATAAAACTTTTTGATAAAGTGCGTAAATCATGGGGTGATAATCCCGATATCTGGTATTTGGCAGGACTTGCTTATGGCAAGCTCAACGATATGAAAAAAGTTAAACAGGTGTCCATGCGAGCACTGGATATGGAGCCTGGGCATTTTGGTGCATTATGTAATCTTGCTAATGCACAGATAGGTCTGGATGAAACCGAAGCTGCTCTAAAAAATTATGATAAAGCATTGCTGGCTAAGCCTGAAGCCCCTGAGGTACTCGATAATTATGGTCGTGCGCTTGCTTCCATCGGGCGACGTGAGGAAGCAGTAGAGTATTATCAAAAAGCTATTAAATGCAATCCACATCACGGTGCAGCTTATGCAGCACTGGCTAGAACCTACGCTGAATCAGGTAAGCCTATAGAAGCATTAAAAGTATTCCGGCAGGCATTGAAATTAACCCCGAATTTATTTGAAGCGCACGTAGGCATAGGCGCTCTTTTTTGTGGTATGGGAGGCAAGCAGGAGGCAGAGTTCCATTTCAACGAGGCGTTGCGTATTAATAAACAGGATCCCCAAATTTTTTTCGGACTGGCTACCGCCAGGCGTATTGCAGGAGACTTTGACGGAGCACTTGATGCACTTTATCAAGCTGAGCGATATACAGAGGGCAGTGATCCGAAACTTCTGGCAATCAGAGCAGATGTTCTGGAACATAAAGGTGATAAAGAACAGGCATACAGTATTGTTAGTCAGCTTCTTGAGGGTGACATTCCACCGAAGGCAATTGCAGTATATTCCAGAGTGTGTCGTAAATATGATAACTGCGCAGGTGTACTTGAACATATAGATCGTGCCGCTGAAAGGCCAGAAATTGTAACGACAGAAAAGCAGATGCTAATGTACGCAGCAGGGGATTTTCTGGATAAGTCAGGTGACTATGATGAAGCTATGGCGTATTACCACAAGGCAAATAACCTGGTTGATGTTCAATGTAATCGCGACAGGTATGAACAAAACCATAATGATCTTATTTCCTGCTTTAGCAAACAGGCGCTTGCCGAAATGCCAAGAGCGCAAACAGCAAGTAAAAGACCAATTTTTATTCTTGGTATGCCGCGTTCAGGGACTTCATTAACTGAGCAGATTTTAGCGAGTCATAAAGATGTTTACGGTGCAGGCGAACTGGAAGACATAAAAAAAATATCCACATTAATCAAAAAAACTGATCCGCAAGCAGGGGGATATTATCCCACACGTATGGAAAATATAGACCAGACTAAACTTACAGAACTGGCCAATACCTATTTGGGTAAATTAAACGATTTAAATAGTGAAGCACGTTACGTCACAGATAAAATGCCGCATAATTTTCTGCATATTGGATTGATTTCAGTGTTGTTTCCCGATGCTCGAATTATCCACTGTAAACGCAACCCTTTGGATAACTGCCTATCTATTTATTTTCAGAATTTTATCTGGACACATGATTATGCATTGGATCTGGCTGATACAGGTTTTTTCTATAGTGAATATGAGCGCATTATGCAGCACTGGGAAAACGTTATTGAAAATCCGATTTTAACAGTACAGTACGAAGACATGGTGGCTGATCAGGAAGCAGTGTCACGTAAAATCTTTGAATTTTGTGATCTTGAATGGGATGACTCTGCACTTGATTTTCATAAAACAAAAAGGAATGTTAGTACCGCAAGTTATGACCAGGTGCGCCAACCTATTTATAAATCGTCGATGGAGCGATGGCGAAATTATTATGAACACATTCGGCCATTGTATGACGAATTGCCCGATTATTTAAAAAATAAAATTGATTTAACAAAGTAAAAATTATTGGTTTAATTGAAAATTTTATAGTTTTTTGTTTTACGTTCATCAGTACATGCTGATTGCATAATTGAATTGCATGTAAGTTAACCATGTTTTGCTAAGAAATGTAAAGAAAACCGCGTTGCTCACTGTATTATTATTTTCTAATAAATGATTGTAAAATTACATAAAATTCATCTAGTTAAATAAAGTTTATAAACACCTTGACAGTATTTAATTAGAGCTATATTCTGCCACTACATGCAAAAAAGTGGCGTATCAGAAGTGGTTTTTGTCGGAATAGTTTAATTTTTTCAGTTGTTGGCAGAGCCAGATTTTCTGGCTACATTTTTCTGGGATTTGAGTGTTGCATCTTTAGTCTTAATCTTGTGCTTATGTGGGCTATGAGCACAACATAAAGTTAAGCTATTTTTTATAGTGGAGCATGATTGTTTTATCAGTAAAAAACGTTTTGTTGGGCAACAATGTTTTTTTACCATTGAGTTAGTTGTTATATCTGTCGTCTTGAGTCAATTGATTGGCATGGGGTGATAAGTAATTTACATAACCAGCCCCTAGTATTTGTAACAGTTATGTTTTTTGCAATAAAAATTGTTGAAAACGTTAACTAACTTTGAATAGTTAACCATTTATAAACCGAGGTTTAATATAATGAAAAAAACACCCATATATAATGCAATAGCAATCTGCTTGAGCATATCTGCGACTCAGGTACATGCGCGTGATGTAGCAGTGAATAACATGGCTTTTAATGGCAACTATGCTGCCGAAGGCACGTTGCGGAGTACCCCCGGTAACTTTGGTTTTATGCAAAGTGTTGATCCTTTCTTCAGTAATCCATGGGCTGCTGTCGGTGTTGCTTATTTTGAGCCTGGTTTAGCTCCGACGTTCGATACAGATCTGGCAACAGATGAAGCGAATGTTTCAAATGGAACCAACCCAGCTATTTTCGATGACCCGGCAGTAAATGGTGCTTTTACGCAAATAGGAACAGATAATGGACCAGATGGCAGCGGTGGTACCATGTACACTTGGTCTGGGAAAGCTGACCAGCTTACTGCTCCGGCAGGGGCTGCGACCTTTGCGTACGACTTTACTTTGCAGCCAAACGAAATCGCATGGGGTACCATATTTAATTGGAATACAAATGGTGGTATTCCAGTGCTTGTTATTATGGATTGTGTTACTACGCCGGGAGTCTGTTCTGGTAGAGGCACGCCGATGGTTACAGCGCCATTCCCGACTCAGGCACCTGCTTTCTCTGGGGGGGTGCCACCGCTGTCGTGTCCGGACTTGTCCGCGTCCATTGCTGTTGATGGTGAGCTTGTAATAAATAAAGCGGATATGACAAGTGGCTGTACGGGTGGCCAGGGCGTAGTGAATATAACAGCTACAGATATAACCAGTATGACGGGAGCGTTAGGTGATAATGGGACAACTTATACTTATACGCCAACCAGTGGCTTTGAAGGGCCTGAGAGTTTCGGTTTTACGCTAGCAGATGATTTGTTTATAGCCAATGCGACCTATGCAATACAAGTTGGCGGTGAATTGTTAGGTAACTTCACTATTATGAAACCTGACGGCGGTACTTTTGGTGGTGCGAACGATGTTGTTTTTGACTGGGATCAGACTACCTTTAATACGGATGAATCAGATAATAATTTTGATATTATTAAAATCACATCAGATACGCCATTCTTTGATGTTTTATGGTTTGCGCATCACATTCGTGTTTACGATGGCGGCGCTAGTGGTAGAACACTAACATTTGACACTACCTGTACGGTTGTTGAGATGGAAGCGGGCACGGCTGATTGTGGTGGCGCTGCTGCTGATATGCTCGAATTGGTGATACCACCAAATATGTATGGTGCGCACATTAATTTTGACTGGAACGGCAATACCAATATTGATGTTGTAAACGTATGGGAACCAGGTGGCAAGTGGGAAGATGATGATGGTGTGGGTGGTAAAAATGATATATGGCAAGGTCCGCTGGGTGTGCCCCCACATCGTGACGCAAACTGGGAGTTAGCTTCAAAAGATGTAAACCGTGATGGTATTAATGGTGCACCAATGATTGATGGTCCGTTTCCAGCCAACTATGCAAACTTTAGCTGGATGCCAGACCGCGCAGGTACAAAACTACCGGATATAACTACAGAAATTAGTGATGTTGAAGTAGATAATTTTGCATTGTCTATGGGACTTTGGTCAATGCTCGCAGGGTTAATATCAGTATTTGGTCTGCGTAGGTTTAAAAATAATAAGTGAGTAAATTAAGAGGCCAGAGTAAATTATTTACTCTGGCTTTTTTAAATTGTTTAAAATTTAAATTCTCTAAAGGGAGAAGTTTTTATGAAAGTTTCTATTAAATCTGCGGTATTTACAGCTGTAGTGGCAAGCTTGGTTGTCCCGCATACGGCTTTTGCAACTAATGGTGCATGGTTAATTGGTTTTGGCGCTAAATCACGCTCTATGGGTGGTACTGGTGTTGCTGATAATCGCGGTGCTATGGCTGCAGCTTTTAATCCGGCTACTATGATTGATTCAGGCAATCGTTTTGATGTTGGTGCTGATATATTCATGCCACCACGTAAAATCAAGCATGAGAGTGGGCGTCTGGGTTACACTGATGAAGAAAGTAACAACAATATATTTGTGATTCCATCTATGGGTTTGACCTATGAATGGAATGAAAAAATGACCGTTGGTTTTGCTTTTATTGGCGCAGGATTACAAACTGAATATAATCAAACTGTTAATAATGATTCGTGTAAAAAGGTTAAAGCTGGCGCTGTGCCGGGGTTTACCAGTTGTCCACCAACAGTATTTAATGTGCTGGATAATACAGCAGGTACGGAAGCTGGCGTTGAATTAATGCAAATGCAGGTATTGCCAAGTATTGCTTATAAGATTAATGAGCAACATTCAGTTGGCGCAACTTTTGTAATAGCCGCATCTTATTTTAGAGCAGAAGGTCTTCAAGATTTTGGTGAGCTGGGCTTTACCACAGCAAATGGTGATTTTACTAGTGGTAGTTGGGATTCAGCTTATGGTGCGGGTCTTCGTCTGGGCTGGTTAGGTAAATTTGCAAAAGACAAGTTAAAGGTTGGGGTGAATTATTCATCTCGTGTTTATATGCAAAAATTTAGTGCTTATAAAAATCTGTTTGCAGAGCAGGGTGGTTTTGATATTCCAGAAAGTTATGCTGCGGGTATTGCTTTTGATTTTACACCAGCAATTACAGCTACTTTTGATATTCAGCGAATCAACTGGAGTGATATTAAATCGATAGGTAACCCAGGACCTCTTACTTCAGCTGGCCCTAGTGGCGGCTTCTTTCCATTGTGTCAGGGCTCACGACCCAAGGAAGAATGTTTCCTTGGCCAGGATGATGGCTTAGGTTTTGGCTGGACGGACCAGACGATTTATAAAATCGGGGCAAACTGGAATATAAATGATAAGTGGAGTGCTCGTGCTGGTTGGAACTATGGTAAGAGTCCAATTCCTGATGATCAGGTATTATTTAATATGTTAGCACCTGCGACACCAGAGCATCATATAACTTTAGGTGTTGGTTATGAGATAAATGAAACCTTTGTGGTTGATGGCAGTTTTGTTTATGCATTTAGTAACGCTATTAGCGGACCTACAGCCTTTGGAGAAGGTGGCGCAGTTGTAACCGGCAGTAATGCCTCCATTGATATGACGCAATTATCAATTGGTGGTGCGCTAGGTATCAGGTTTTAACTTATAAAAAGCTGTCACGTCCTAATATGCGTTGACGGTCTTCGATTGAGCCAGCTACATATTGTAGCTGGCTTTTTTATGGAAAACTTTACACATAAACAAGTAATAACTTACTTATATTGGCCTAACTAAATGATTAGATGAAAGTTTTTAATGTAGGCATAAAATTTGCAGTAAGTTTGGTGTGAATACGATTTATTTTACAAAGTGTAAAACAAAGCACAATTAAAATAATTATTACTTACATAAAAGGGTATTTGAAAATGAGAATAAAAATTAAACCATCCATGCTAATGATATCGGCGATGGTAATTTCAGGCGGTAGCTATGCTGACAGTACAGCATGGGTTAATGGTGATCTGGTGCGGACGTTTGACGGTACAACACACGGCGGCTGGACGGGAACAATTGTGCTGGATGACTGGGATTTTATTGGTCCGGGTGGTCGTACGGCTGAAAACTTTGAACCAGTTAATGGTTTCGGTAATGGTAATTTTACACCGTCTACAGTTTCAATTTGTCTTGCTGATCCTGCTTCCTGCGGCATTGGACAGATGCAACATGTAGTGACTAATGGCCCTGATTTTCTTACTCAGGATCCACCTCACGATGTTGTTGGTGACTTCCTAAGTCCCAATGGACCATATCCACAAGCAAATGTCGACTCAATGACCACATTTTATAAGTGGGGCTATACATCGGTTGCTGGTTCCACATTCAGCAATATGCTGATTGATTTTGACGGTGATTATCACATTGCTAAAGATGATATGATTTTTGAATTTTTTAATGTCATCGATTACCAACAAATCGTCCCTGAAGGTTCTACACGGATTGGTAGCGTGCCAGATGGGTTGTACAATAACAAGCTTGCGTTTCAGGCTTATGCACTTAGTGATGCAAAAGGTTGGTGTGGTTCGGTTTTAGCGGCTCATCCAAACGCACATGAGGCTATGGCGGGACAAGTAACTTTTGATGTGGCCTTTGATGTTTATTTCAAAAATGATGATGGCTCCCTTACTTACTGGAGCACCGAAATCACTAAAGGTTTCCAAATGCGAAGCTTTGGAGATATTACAATAAATCTTACATCATCAGCCGATGGTAGCAAGCAGGAAATGAGTGCCAGAGCCATCGTAAATAACACTGATCCGAATTTTTCTAATCAATCGGTAGGTCCTGCCACACCTGTTGGTGATCCTGCAGTTTGGCACAATAAAGTATCATTTATGGGGGCGGACGTAATACCTGGAATTGCCGGTGAAGGTGACTGCGGTATTCAGACTACTGAATGGATGGCTGGACAACGTGGGCCCGGGATCAAAAAGTTTGAGTCTCTAATACCAGGTGTGGCCAACTCTACAGAATGTGCGGCAGCAGGCGGCAGTTGGCAAACAGCTGCTTTTGCAGGTTATGCCTATATCTTGAGGGCGGATGCTTCACGTATTATTGATTATTTTGATGAGAGTGTTTATGGCCCAGATCCAATGTTACTGGATTCTGATAGTGATGGCGTTCTTGACTACAACGATAATTGTACCCTTGTAGCAAATGCTAATCAGCAAGACACAGATGGCGATAATTATGGTAATGCCTGTGACGCTGATTTTAATAACGATATGCTTGTTAACTCTTTGGATATTGGTTTGTTCAAAGCTATGTTTTTTGCAAGCGGTGATATTGAAGCCGATCATAATGGTGACGGCGTAGTAAATTCACTGGATATTGGTTTATTTAAAGCGCGCTTTTTACAACCTGTCGGTCCATCTGGCACTACTCTATAAGGAGAAGGAAAATGAATATTTATAAAACAACTTTTTCTGCAAGCGCTATCTTAATATCAGCACTATTAGTCATGTCCTGTAGTCAGAACGCCAATGAATCAGGTGGTAAATCAATTGATTTATCTGGAACTCCTGCTGTAGAAACTAATGCCGCTATTGTCGGCTCATATGTGGCGTTATCAAATGATGAAGTAACTGTATTTGAAGGCGAGACTTTTACACTTGATATTACTGCAAATGATTTTGTTACGTCCGAGGGCGGCTCCGTCACTTTACGTTTTAATCCAGCGGTATTGCAGGCAGCGTATGTGAATGTTGATACTGGTGTATGGGATTTTGTTAACAAAAACGGTCAAATTAATAATGCGGAAGGCAAAGTTTCGGATATTTTATTCAGTAGTTACCAGGGAGTGTCAGGTAATGCGAGAATTGCTACAGTTGAGTTTAGAGCTATAAATAAAGGCGCGACTGAAATAATTCTTACTGAATCATCCGCTAATCCTTTTGCCAGTAATGGACAGGAAATGGCTGTTTCATTTAAAACAAGCAGTGTCATTGTTGACTGATTTAAATAATTTTAGGTAAGCATTATGCAAAATATAAAAAAAATAATTATTCCATTTTTACTTTTACTTAGTGGCCACATATCTGCGGCGACAGTAAGTTGGGATTCAACAATAACCAATGTAAATGTTAATGATATATTTACTGTTAATGTGATTGGTACAGGCTTTTTCAGTAATGTTGATGGTGGTGGCGTTAATATCTCATTTGATCAAAGCGTTATAAATATACTCTCTGTGAGCATCAATGAGTCTGTTTGGGATTTTGGCGGTTTTGGTATTAGTAATGGAGTTATTGATAATTCGAGTGGAACGGTTAATGCCATTATGGTTAACACGTTTGCCGATGTGACAGGCGATTTCACAATCGCAACAATAGAAGTCCAGGCAATTGCCGCAGGTACAAGTGTTCTAGCGTTAACAGAATATGGCTTAAACCCTTGGGCCAGTGCTGGCTCATTGATTAATCCAGACTATGTAGATGGTGATGTTATTGTGTCAGCGGTACCTGTTCCCGCAGCAGCATGGTTATTTGGCTCTGGGTTGTTACTTCTAACCGGGTTTTTCAAACGTAAAACATAATAATTGTATATACGGTAAATAAAAAAGGCGGCCTGAAACCGCCTTTTTTATTGTAACTAAATGTTATCTAAACGGTGTTGTTAAAATCAACAAAAAGGAAAGATGGATGAAAAAACTAATTATAAATTTAATGTACGTACTTACTTTAAATGCGTTAAGTTCTAATGTGAATTCTGCTCTGCTTAGTGGTTCAACTTTATCAATTGATAACTTTTCTTATTTTGACTTTTTTGGTCAAAATGTAATTAATGGGGTAGATGGCATTAAATTGGGTGTAACACAAACAAATACTTTTGATTATCCTGATCTTTCTTCAATCGATGACTGGACTTTTATCGGTGCAAAAGGAATGCATTACACAACAAGCCCTACAAATATTATTAGCTCAGTAGGGGGTACTGCCGAAATAGACTTTTCTGGCTGGTACTGGACTTTCAACAACGGCCTGGTTCATTTAGATTTAGGTGGTGGTGCCTGGGGTAGTAACCCTGAGGGAATTGCCAAAATCATATGTGGCGTAGACTGCGGGGATAGTGATAGCTATTCCCTCTATTATACTGCCACAGTACCAGAGAGTGATTTAAATGGTTATGCTGGACAGAAATATAAATTAATACTTTCTGGTACCGTTTCTACAGTACCTATCCCAGCAGCTATTTGGTTATTTATATCAGGAATTATCGGAATGGCAGGTTTCGTCAAATTTGGTAAAAATACTTAAATTTAACAGGTCGAAAACGATTTGTAGATCGTGGCCAAAGATTTGAGAGTTTGTACATGCTTTCTTGATTAAAGGTAATAACACGAGGGTAGCGTCATGCTTTAGATTGATGTTGTCGCTATATTTTACGTTTTTATTACGATAGTTAAACGATACTACTTCTATAGGTATCTATATTCTTGATATTAATGTCTTTTAAATGTTTGGCATAAAAAGTGCTGTAATATTTCAGAAATAACCTATTATCAATTTGTATAAAATGTAT
>CAZEZI010000041.1:0-17039 GCA_964516315.1 uncultured Thioalkalispiraceae bacterium | reverse complement strand
AACATAAGTGGCAGGGAAAACCCCACCTGGAGCAAGACCAAATAGAGAAACATTCCTTATGGAGACATGCGGCCCGCATGGTTTCTGGGTAGGTTGCTTGAGTTGCACGGTAACGTGTATACCAGATGAATGATTGCTCACGACAGAACCCGGCTTATCGGCTAACTCCCCTTTTTTGCCCTTTTCGGGGCTATTTTCTTCAAATTCCACTTTAACTGACATTTATAATATATTGATTATTAAGGATATTTATTTTTTTAAACTGTTCAATTTTTAACCAACAGAGGTCATAAGTAGCGCTAAGTCATTGTCATAAAAGAAACTTTTACTTGAAATGTGTACCACATCACTTGATTTGTGGTGGTTTGCTCTCTATAGTGTATAAAAGTGGATCCAAGTGGGGGATTATGGATCACTTTAATAATAAATAGTCACTTAGGAGCGACAAATTGTTTAGAGGTGTCAATACACTGAACCTGGATGCAAAAGGGCGTATGGCCATGCCCAGCAAGTACCGGGAAAAACTGACTACGCAATGCAGTGGTCAGTTAGTGGTTACTCTCGATTTAAACGATCCTTGTCTTCTGCTCTATCCTCTGCCTGCATGGGAAGAAATTGAACGCCAACTGGTGCGCTTGCCAAATATCAATCCCCAAACCCGTAAACTGCAACGCCTGTTAATTGGCCATGCATCCGAGTGTGAATTTGATAATAGTGGGCGGATCTTACTGCCACCATTATTGCGCGAACGGGTCAATCTGGAAAAGCGGGTAACGTTGATTGGTCAGGGCAAAAAATTTGAAATATGGGATGAACAGATTTGGAACGAGCAGCGTGATAGCTGGTTAACCGAAACCGACAGCGAAACCTTATCGGCGGATCTTGAGAATATTTCATTATGAGTGATGCGCTAACACATCAAACAGTCTTACTGGATGAAGCAGTACAAGGCTTAAACATCCATGCATCCGGGCGTTATGTAGACGGTACGTTTGGCCGTGGCGGACACAGTCGTTTGATTTTAGAGCAGCTTGATTCAGACGGACATTTACTTGCCTTTGACAAAGATCCACAAGCGATAACTACAGCCGAAAAAGAATTTAGTCAGGATAGCCGCTTTTCAATATCACAAACATCGTTTGCCGAACTGGAAGCGGTTGTTACCCGATATGGTTGGGCAGGGGATGTGGATGGTGTGCTACTGGATTTAGGCGTGTCATCACCACAGATAGATGATGCGACGCGTGGTTTTAGTTTTCAAAATGATGGCCCGCTTGATATGCGTATGGATCCGGAACAGGGGGTAAGTGCTGCACAATGGTTAGCCGATGCAAACGAGAAAGATATTGCCAAAGTATTAAAGGAATACGGTGAGGAGCGTTTTGCCAAACGCATTGCCCGCGCCATTATCAATGCCCGTGAGGAAACACCCATACAGACAACCAAACAACTTGCATCGATTGTTGCGGCTGCAAATCCTAAATGGGAAAAAGGCAAAGATCCTTCTACTCGCAGTTTTCAGGCAATAAGAATTTTTATTAACAGTGAACTGGACGATCTGGAACAGTGCCTGCAACAGGCAGTCAATATTTTAAAACCGGGTGGCCGCCTGGTGGTTATCAGTTTTCATTCACTCGAAGATCGCATTGTTAAACGTTTTATTCGTGGTATGGAAAAGGGCAAACAGTTACCGATTGATTTACCGGTAATGCATGTACAGGTGGATTCAAAATTACGCCGAATTGGCAAGGCAATCAAGGCCTCACCACAGGAAATAAAACAAAACACACGGTCGCGTAGTGCCATTATGCGTATTGCAGAGAGGGTCTAGCGAATGGTCACTGTTTTAACCCGATTTCTGGATGATAAATTGAAGATGATCAGTCTTGTGCTTGTTATTGCTTCGATGACTTCGGCTATGTCTGTTGTTTATAGTAAGCACAGGAACAGATTATTGTTTGTCGAACTTGAAAGTTTAAATAAAGAGCGTGATCGAATGAATGTTGAATGGGGACAGTTACAACTGGAACAAAGTACCTGGGCAACAGACAGTCGTATAGAGAAAATAGCCACTGAAAAATTGCATATGCGTAATGTAACGTACGAAAACACGGTGATTATAAAATTATGAGTGTAACAGTACATACCCCCGTCAAATTTTACCGCATGTTTATTGTTGTGGCAGTTATTGTATTGAGTGTGTTGACATTAGTCTGGCGTGCCTTTGATTTACATATACTGGATCATGCTTTTTTACAGGGGCAGGGCGATGCACGTTATTTACGGGTTGTTCCTGTTGCAACACACCGTGGCATGATCACGGATCGTAACGGTGAGCCGCTGGCATTAAGCACACCGGTTGATTCTGTCTGGATCAACCCAAAAGAGTTTTTAACAGAACAGGCGCAATGGCCAAAGCTGGCTAAAATTCTGAAAGTTAAAGTATCACGAATTACAAAATTGGTGATGCAACGCAAAACACGTGATTTTGTTTATTTGCAACGCCATGTGACACCTGAAATATCGCAACAAATTCTGGCTCTGGGACTTGCTGGTGTTTCCTTGCAACGTGAATACCGACGGTACTATCCTGCTGGTGAAGTGGCCTCACATGTTATTGGTTTTACAAATATAGATGATGCAGGGCAGGAAGGTCTTGAACTTGCTTATGATGACTGGCTAAAAGGTGAGCCAGGCTTAAAGCGGGTATTAAAAGACAGACTGGGTCGCGTTATAAAACATGTCGAGTTAATCGAGCAGGCCAGGCCGGGTAAAGATCTTGTTTTAAGTATTGATCGTCGTTTGCAATATTTAACTTACCGTGAATTAAAAAAAGCGGTACGCAAACATAAAGCAAAGTCGGGTTCGGCTGTTATATTAGATGTGAAAACCGGTGAAGTTCTGGCAATGGTAAACCAGCCATCGTATAACCCGAATAACAGGAAAAATCTGAAAAGCAAAAATTATCGAAACCGTGCAGTTACCGATATCTATGAGCCTGGTTCAACCATTAAACCTTTTACGATTGCTGCAGCACTTGAGTCGGGAAAATATCGCCCGGCTACAAAAGTTGATACAAGCCCTGGTTTGTTTCGAGTTGGTTCCAGTGTTATTCGTGACCATCGTAACTATGGTGTGCTTGATTTGAAAAGAATTATTCAAAAATCCAGCAATGTGGGTGCAAGTAAAATTGCATTGTCCCTTCCGGCTGCCAGACTTACCGGAATTCACAACAAAGTCGGGTTTGGTATGAGTAGTGAAAGTGGTTTTCCAGGTGAAGTAATGGGGCTGGTCAATGCTATTTCTGATAAACAGATGATTGAACGAGCAACGTTGTCTTATGGTTATGGGATATCCGTTACTTCATTACAGTTAGCGCGCGCTTATGCTGTGATTGCCAATAAGGGCAAACGTTTACCCGTTAGATTTACACGCGTGGATAACGATGTAGCGGGGCAGGCTGTTTTAAGCGAAAACACTTCACAAGAAATTATTTCTATGATGGAGTCGGTTATTGGCGAAGAAGGTACAGGTAAACTAGCCAGCATTCCTGGTTACCGTGTTGCCGGTAAAACGGGTACAGTAAAAAAGATCACGCTAGGTGGTTATAGCGATAAAAAATACCTTTCAATTTTTGCCGGTTTAGTCCCTGCGAGTAATCCCAGAATGGTTATGGTTGTTACTGTCGATGAACCTACGGATGGCGTTTATTACGGCGGTGAAGTGGCCGCTCCTGTCTTTTCGAAAGTAATGGCGGGTGCATTAAGAATACGTGATATCGCCCCTGATGCAATTAACACCGAGATGCAGTATGCCGCCGCACCATCCAGTATCATTAAAACAAAAATGGCTGGACGACAATGATGACCGTTAAGCAACAATCATTTTCTAAAACACTCGGTACATTGTTAGCCAACATTGTTCACGTTCCTGCTGAATATGATGTCGAAATTAATAACCTGCAACTCGATAGTCGGCAAGTAAAACAAGGTGATGTGTTTATCGCTATTCCGGGTGAAGTTGGAAATGGCCTGGATTATATCGACTCTGCCATAAAAGCTGGGGCTATTGCTGTTTTATGGGAAGCAGAAACAAATGCAATACCGTTTGCCTGGTCTGCCAATAATCAGCAAGTGAAACGTGTGCCTTTAATTGCAATTACCAATTTAAAGTTAAAGCTAGGTGAAATTGCCAGCTTGTTTTACGGCAAGCCGTCAGAATCTCTGGATATGGTTGCAGTAACCGGCACTAACGGAAAAACGTCCTGTGTGAATTTTATTGCACAGGCTTTAGATAAAAAACAAGCTTGTGGCCTGATTGGAACATTAGGCATCGGTGTTTATCCTGATGTTGTAGCGGGCTCACATACAACACCAGATGTTGTGACGATGCATAAAACACTGGCTGATTTTGTTGAGATGAATGCAAAATTTGCAGCAGTTGAAGTATCGTCTCATGCGTTGGCACAAGATCGAGTTGATCATGTTCTGTTTGATGTGGCGATATTTACAAACCTGAGCCAGGAACATCTCGATTACCATGGAACAATGGAAGATTATTTAAAAGAGAAAGTCAAACTTTTTCAAATGCCCTGTTTAAAAACAGCCATTGTTAATGTAAATGATCGTTATGGTCTGGATATTTTAAAATCAACCATTGCTAAAAATATTATTACCTATGGTGTTGATAGTTCAGTTAACAATCCTGATATTTATGCAACAGATATTCAATATTCAGAAAATCAAACTCAATTTACCCTCAACACAAAGCAAGGTTCAGTTTCTGTTGTTTCATCTTTAGTAGGTGATTTTAATATTAGTAACTTGCTGGCAGTAAGTGCCTATTTGCAATTGCAGGGATATTCACTGGATAAAATTGCAGAAAGAATATCAATAATCGAACCTGTTGCTGGTCGAATGCAAAAAATAAATATACCAGGTTACCCTGTGGTTATTATTGACTATGCACATACACCGGATGCATTGAAACAAGTGTTAAAAACCTTGCATAAACAATTCAAGGATAATTTGACTTGTGTGTTTGGTTGCGGTGGTGATCGGGATATGGGTAAACGTTTTCAAATGGGTAAAGTTGCTGACACTTATGCAGATCTTGTTGTGTTAACCAATGATAACCCTCGAAGTGAATCTGTAGAAGAAATTGTCAAACAAATTGATCAAGGTATCACTGATAAGGCAAAGATAATTGTTGAACTGGATAGAAAAAAGGCCATTGAAAAGGCTATAAAAAAAACAACTACAAAGGGTTGTGTACTTGTTGCAGGAAAAGGGCATGAAAATTATCAGATTATTGCAAATAAAAAATTTGAATTTAATGATATGTCAGTAGTTAAAGAAATTTTAAGCGAGAAACAATGAGTTTAGCGGCTGTTAAATTAGAGTATCCAATAACAATGTTTACGATGACACTAAAAGAAATTCAGGAAATAACTGGTGCTGTATTGCATGGTGACAGTGCAGATCTTGCCTGCACTGTACGTGGTGTGAATACCGATAGCCGCACAATTAAACGTGGTGAATTATTTGTTGCACTAAAAGGTGACAATTATGATGCGCATGATTTTATTTTATCGGCACATGATCGGGGAGCGGTTGCCTATTTAATCGACCATAAGATTGAACAGGTGAAACCAGCACTTATTGTTAAGGACACAAAACTTGCATTTGGGCAAATAGCAAAAGCCTGGCGTAATAAATTTAGTTATCCTGTAGTTGCAGTAACGGGCAGTAATGGCAAAACAACTGTAAAAGAAATGCTTTTTAACATTTTGTCACAACAATCCAGAACTTTAGGCACAAAAGATGTTCTGGCAACCAAAGGCAATTTCAATAATGATATTGGCGTGCCTATTACCTTAAATAGAATGAAGTCCTGCCATGATGGTGCAGTTATAGAAATGGGTGCAAACCATCAGGGTGAAATTTCATATCTGACTCAATTGGTGAGTCCTGATGTTGCCATTATTACAAATGCTGCAGCAGCACACCTGGAGGGCTTTGGAAGCCTTGACGGTGTTGCAAAAGCAAAAGGTGAAATCTTTGAAGGTTTGAATAACAGTGGTACAGCAATTATTAATTATGATGACACTTATTCTGCTTACTGGAAAGAACTTGCGGGCAAAAACAGGATTATTACTTTTGGGAAGAACAACGATGCCGATATTTCATATCTTGCACATAACAAAAATAATTTAATAATCGTTACGGTAAAGAGTAAACCACAATTTGATCTGCAATTGCCGCTATTAGGTAAACATAACATTATGAATGCGTTGGCGGCCATTGCTGCTGCTGTAGCATTGGAAGTTGATTTCAAGATCATCAAGCAAGGTCTGGAATCCATGCAGCCTGTTCCGGGGCGGTTGGTAAGTAAAAAAGGTGTGCATGACAGTATTGTTATTGATGATACTTATAATGCCAATCCGGCTTCTTTAGCTGCGGCCGTTGAGGTTATGTCTTCATTTAAAGGTTCTCATCATGTTGTATTAGGTGACATGGGTGAATTGGGTGTGGATGCACTTGCACTACACAAAGTAGCTGCACAGACAATAAAACAGGGAAATGTAAAATACCTGTATACCATTGGTGAAACGAGTCGTGTAACCAGTGATGAATTTGGTGTGGGTGCACAACACTTTGTATCACATCAGGAATTGATTAATCAGTTAGTGAAAAATGTCCAGCCGGAAGACTGTGTACTTGTAAAAGGTTCACGTGCAATGCAAATGGAAAAAATTGTCAATGCTATTTGTACTGCACCACAGGAATCAGGGGGGCACTAAATGTTATATGCATTAGCCCATTATTTACAGGAATTTTATAGTGGCTTTAACTTTTTTAATTATTTAACGGTGCGTGGTATTTTAGGTGTTATCACTGCCTTGCTTATTTCATTAGTTATT
Organism: uncultured Thioalkalispiraceae bacterium; assembly: GCA_964516315.1. Taxonomy (GTDB): domain Bacteria; phylum Pseudomonadota; class Gammaproteobacteria; order UBA6429; family Thiohalophilaceae; genus SZUA-37. The sequence goes on along the minus strand of CAZEZI010000041.1, from coordinate 10,117 downwards.
GGTCCGACAATGATTAAACGCTTAAGTAAGTATAATATCGGCCAACCAATCAGGGATGACGGCCCTGAAACACATTTAATTAAAGCGGGTACACCTACAATGGGAGGCGCATTAATTCTTGTTGCGATAGGTATTAGTACATTGCTTTGGTCTGACCTGAATAATCGTTATGTCTGGGTCGTGTTATTAGTTACTTTTGCATACGGTATTATTGGTTGGATTGATGATTATAAAAAGTTGGTAAAACGTGATCCGAAAGGACTGGCCTCACGTTATAAATATTTGTGGCAGTCTGTTATTGCTCTGGTTGTGGCTGTTTATTTGTATAAAACGGCAAGTCCTGCTGAATTACAATTTGTCTTTCCTGTATTTAAAGATCTTACATTTCAACTTGGGTTTACCTCTTTTGTGATTATTACCTATTTCGTTATTGTTGGCTCCAGTAACGCCGTTAACTTAACCGATGGCCTGGATGGGCTGGCGATTTTACCAACCGTTATGGTCGGTGGTGCTTTGGGGTTGATTGCATATTTAACAGGACATGCACAATTCGCAAGTTACTTGTCCATACCGCATATTAACGGGGTTGGTGAACTTGTTATTTTTTGTGGCTCAATTGTTGGTGCTGGTTTGGGTTTTCTCTGGTTTAACACTTACCCCGCTCAGGTTTTTATGGGTGATGTGGGTGCATTGGCGCTGGGTGCGGCATTAGGGATTATGGCAGTTTTAGTGCGGCAGGAGCTTATATTATTTGTAATGGGTGGTGTATTTGTAGTGGAAACCGTTTCGGTTGTTATCCAGGTCGCTTATTTTAAATTAACCGGTAAGCGAATTTTTTTAATGGCACCATTACATCATCATTTTGAATTAAAGGGCTGGCCAGAGCCACGAGTGATTGTGCGATTCTGGATAATTACAGTTATTCTGGTTTTAGTCGGTTTAGCGATGTTGAAAGTACGATAATTATGCTGGCAACGAAAGGTTTAAATCTAGCAGGTAACGATAAAACTGAAATGAAAATTCCTGACTTAAAATTGCATTGGAAAGATAAAACTATTCTGATTGTTGGTGGTGGTGTAACCGGCTTGTCGTGTGCAAGGTTTCTGAAAAAGCATGGTTTTGACTTCGTCATTGTTGATAGCCGCAGCAGTGTTATCAGCATAACGGATATTAAAAATAAATTTAAAATTATTTGTGGTGAATTTCAGGAACATTATTTTAGTGCGGCGGATATTTTAATTGTTAGTCCTGGTATTTCGATTAAACATCCTTACATTCAACAAGCCTTACAGCAGGGAAAACAGGTAATAGGTGATGTGGCCTTATTTTGCATGTTAACGGATACACCTATCATCGCAATTACGGGTTCCAATGGGAAAAGTACAGTAACAACACTGGTTGGTGAAATTCTGAATAGTACAGGTTTGGAAGCTCGCGTTGGTGGCAACATTGGTGTCCCCTGTCTGGATTTACTGACTGATAGTGAGCCTGACTGTTATGTACTGGAATTATCAAGCTTCCAACTTGAAACTACGGCTAATTTAGATGCGTATGTCAGTGTAATATTAAATCTAAGTGAAGATCATATGGATCGATATGATTCATTTTTAGACTATTGCAATGCCAAGCAAAAGATATTTAAAAACACACAGAATATTGTTGTAAATGTAGACGATCAGAGAACAGTAGAATTAACTGAAAGCATTGCTGTAAATAAAATTACTTTTGGGCTAGAGAATAAGACCGGGTTAAATTTCTACCTTGATACACACAATGGAACTGAGTGGGTTTATCATAATGGAAAGCCATTAATTAATATTTCAAATATAAAAATTGCAGGGCAACATAACAAATTAAATATTCTGGCTGTATTAAGTTTATGTTCGGTCTTTGATATCGAGCTAGGTAAAACTGAAAAAGTAATTAACCAGTTTCCAGGTCTGGAACATCGTAGTCAGGTTATTAGTACTAAGAAGGGTGTACGCTGGGTTAATGACTCAAAAGCAACCAATATTGGCGCAACCAGTGCTGCTTTAAAAGGTTTTGCAGACTATCCTCTTTACCTGATATTAGGAGGCCAGTCTAAAGGGCAGAACTTCCTCGAGTTGGTTCCTTTTATAACTAAAAATATAAAACAGATTATTATTTATGGTGAGGATGCTGAACTAATATCTAATGCAATAAAACTAGTTTCCAGGTTGCCTGTGACAAAAGTTCAAACTTTGGAAGAAGCCATTAAATTTATTGAACCATATGTTACCAGGGGTGATGTTGTTTTATTCTCACCTGCTTGTGCAAGCTTCGATCAGTTTGATAATTACGTTCACCGTGGCCAGTCTTTTATCTCTATTGTTCAAAATACTGTGGGGCATAGTGAGTAATGGCTATACAGGCAGCTTATATATCAACACCAACCAGCTCTTCTGCAAGTAAGCAGTTTGTAACATGTGATAGCCAGTTATTGCTGGCCGTGTTGTGCTTGTCTTTGCTTGGTCTGGTTATGGTAGGCTCCTCGTCTGTGTCGATTGCCGATGAATTAACGGGCAACCCTTTGTATTATTTCTGGCGTCAGCTTGCCTATCTTCTGGTTGCGTTTAGTGCTTTGTTTATTGCTTATAAAGTACCACTTAAATTCTGGAGTCAGAGTGGTCTGGTTCTTATCTTTTTCAGTTTATTGTTGCTATTGCTTGTTTTTGTTCCGGGTTTAGGCAAACAGGTTAATGGCAGTACTCGCTGGATTAATTTAGGTTTATTCAGTATTCAGGTATCCGAGTTCGTAAAACTGTTTGCGATTATTTATGTTGCGAGTTATTTAGTGCGCCACAATGATGTGTTGCAAAAAAATTCTTCCGGTTTCTGGAAGCCATTGGGTCTGCTATCCATTATTGTTTTTCTGTTATTGCTGGAACCCGATTTTGGTGCGGTTGTTGTTTTATTGGCAACAACAATGGGTATGTTGTGGTTAGGTGGAGCAAGGCTCGGGCAGTTCTTGCTAGTGATTTTATTTCTGGTTGGTTTATTGGCGTTATTGGCTGTTATCTCTCCGTACCGTATGCAACGCTTAACTGCATTCCTTGACCCATGGGGTGATCCTTTTAATAGTGGCTTCCAGCTAACTCAGGCCTTGATTGCTTTTGGGCGTGGTGAATGGTTGGGTGTGGGCCTGGGTGCAAGTGTACAAAAACTATTTTACTTGCCAGAGGCACATACTGATTTTCTTTTTGCAGTAATGTCTGAAGAAATTGGTTTGTTGGGTGGAATAGCCGTTATTTTGTTATTTTCCTTTATTATTTTTCGTACTTTATATATAGGCCTGCGGGCAGAACGACATGAACACCCTTTTGGTGGATACCTTGCTTATGGTATTGGCTTGTGGATTGGTTTACAGGCTTTTATAAATATTGGTGTGAATATGGGGGTTTTACCCACTAAAGGTTTAACACTGCCATTTATGAGTTATGGCGGCAGTAGTCTTGTTGTTATGTGTATAGCGATTGGTCTGGTTTTACGGGTTGATTTTGAGACGCGTCAATATGATCGCTGTAGTCAGCATGCCCATCGTGGGGTAACGGTATGATGCATGTATTAATTGCAACAGGTGGTACAGGTGGACATGTTTATCCTGCACTTGCTGTTGCCGAAGAATTAATGAATCGTGGGGTCAAAGTATCATGGATGGGTACGCGAAAAGGGATGGAAGAAAAAATAGTTTCTGCAAAATCAATCCCGCTTTATTTTATTTCAGTTACAGGGTTACGTGGGAAAGGTTTGTCTGGCTGGTTGTTAGCACCGTTTAAGTTGTCGATAGCGATTGTGCAGGCATTATCCATTTGTATTAAAAACAAACCCAATGTGGTGCTGGGTATGGGGGGGTTTGTTTCCGGACCGGGTGGCATAGCTTCATGGATATTACGTAAACCCCTTGTTATTCATGAACAAAATACCATTGCAGGTATGACGAATAAAATGCTTGCAAATTTTGCAACACATGTTGCGCAGGCCTTTCCTGAAACGTTTAAAGATAGCGTGCAGGCAATTCATGTTGGCAACCCTGTGCGAAAAGAAATTGAAGCGCTCCTTCCTCCCGCACAGCGTTTTATTGAGCGCAGTGATAAAAAGATACGTGTACTGGTGTTGGGAGGCAGTTTGGGTGCGATGGCCTTGAATAAAACGTTACCGGCAACGTTTAGCAGCATTGAAAAAACATGCCCACTAAGCGTGGTACACCAAACAGGTTTACGACATTTACAAAATACAAAAGAAATTTATAGTCAAACATCAATTGATGCAACAGTTGTGGATTATATAGAAGATATGCCCAGCCTTTATAACTGGGCGGATGTTGTTATCTGTCGTTCAGGTGCATTAACCGTTTCTGAGCTATCTGCGGTGGGTTTAGGGGCACTACTAATACCTTATCCTTTTGCAGTGGATGACCATCAATATTTCAACGCGAAGTATTTAGCTGATGGTGGCGCGGCTATTATTGTGCGTCAGTCTGAAATCAAATTAAATGATTTTGCTAAAACACTGGAAGAGTTATTGTGTAAGGGACGAAATAAGTTATTAAAAATGGCAGAAAATGCACGTTTGTTAGCAATGCCGGATGCAGCAAGTAAAGTTGCGGATCTTTGTTGTAATTTAATGGCAAAGCCAGAGGTGGGAGCAACACATGGCTGAGCGTATGAATAATTTAGCGGAACGTGAAGGCCGTTTGGGAATGGGACGTGTCCATCGTATCCACTTCGTGGGTATTGGTGGTATCGGTATGAGTGGTATTGCTGAAGTATTACTGAATCTGGGGTATAAAATATCTGGTTCGGATATACAGCAAAATGCTGTGACTAAAAGATTACAGGAGCAGGGTGCAACGATTGTGCTTGGGCATGATGCTGAAAATATAAAAGGCTGCGATGTTGTTGTTATATCAAGTGCGGTCAATCAGGCTAATCCGGAAGTAGCTGCTGCCATTGAAAACAGAATTCCTGTAGTGCCTCGCGCAGAAATGTTAGCAGAATTAATGCGCTTCCGATATGGCATTGCGGTCGCAGGCACGCATGGTAAAACAACAACAACAAGTTTGATTGCAACGGTTTTAGCAGAAGGAAAACTGGATCCGACTTTTGTTATTGGTGGAAAGTTAAACAGTGCTGGCTCAAATGCACGATTAGGTGATAGCCATTACCTGGTAGCTGAAGCCGATGAAAGTGATGCATCGTTTATGCACTTGCAACCAATGATGGCAATTGTGACCAATATTGATGCAGATCATATGGAAACGTATGATGGTGATTTTGAAGTCTTGCAGCAAACATTTTTAGAGTTTTTACATCATTTACCTTTCTACGGTTTGGCTATTGTTTGTCTGGATGATCCGGTGGTTAAAAACTTACTAGCAAAAATTACCCGCCCGGTTTTAACTTACGGTATTCATAGTGAAGCCGATATTCGTGCAGTCAATATTAAACAGATAGAAAACAAAACGTCTTTTTCTGTGACAGCAAAAGACAGCGATAAAATGCTGGATATTACCTTAAATATGCCAGGTGAACATAATGTTTTAAATACGCTGGCTGCAATTGCAGTGGCGCGTGAGCTGGATGTTAAGGATAAAGACATTAAAGCTGCTTTTGAAAAATTTGCCGGAATAGGACGACGATTCCAGATTAATGGCAAGATAAAAACAAGCAAAGGTAGCATTTTACATATTGATGATTATGGACATCACCCTAGTGAAGTGGCGGCAACGCTTGAGGCAATACGCAAAGGTTGGCCTGATAATCGACTGGTTGTTGTTTTTCAACCACATCGTTATACCCGTACTCGTGATTTGTTTGAAGATTTTGCCAAAGTTTTATCGAATGCTGATGTATTGATTTTGCTGGAAGTGTATGCCGCTGGTGAAGCACCAATAACCGGTGCAGATGGTCGTTCTCTTGCGCGAGCGATTCGAAGTAGAGGGCAGGTTGACCCTGTTTTTGTTGAAGATGTAAGTGAGTTGGCCGCTTCGGTAAATAATGTGGCGAATGAAGGTGATGTACTAGTAACACTGGGAGCCGGTAATGTTGGTCTGGCTGCCGCAAAACTGGAAGCGGAATTACTGAGCTTATCTGCAATGATAAACAGTTAAATTACCCGGGCAATTAAGATAACTGATAAATGATGCAAGCAATGAACATGAATCAACAACAAAAATTACGTGGCGAGCTTTTACGTAATGAGCCAATGGCGAAACATACGTCATGGCGAGCAGGTGGTGTTGCTGCTGTTTTTTATAAACCGGCTGATATTAATGATTTGAGCTTGTTTTTAACTCAACAGGATAGTAGCAAGCCTGTTCTTTTTGTTGGTTTGGGTAGCAATTTACTGGTGCGGGATGCAGGCCTGGATGCAATTGTTATTTGTGTAAGCGGTGTGCTCAATAAAATAGAACAGCGGGATGAGTATTGCCTTTATGTTGAAGCAGGTGTTCCAAGCCCTAAACTTGCAAGATTTTCGGCAAAGCATAGCCTGACCGGTGCCGAGTTTTTATGTGGTATACCAGGAACATTCGGTGGTGCATTAGCAATGAATGCCGGTGCAATGGGCGGCGAGATATGGCCTATTGTCAAGAATATAACAACGATAGATCAGTATGGCCTGATACATCGTCGCACAGTTGCAGACTTTGATATTGCATACCGTTCGGTTAAAGAAAAAACAGGTTCTGATTTTAAAATCGGAAAAAATGAATGGTTTATTGGTGCTACTTTACAGTTACAAAAAGGGATACGTGAGAACAGTGAACAAAAGATAAGATCACATCTGGCGCGGCGAGGTGCAACACAGCCAACCCAACAACCAAATGCAGGTTCGGTATTTAGAAATCCGGCAGGTGATTATGCGGCACGTTTGATTGAAGCGGCCGGCTTGAAAGGTTATTGCATTGGTGGGGCCTGTGTTTCAGAGAAGCATGCTAACTTTATTATTAATACCGGCACTGCAACAGCAAGTGATATTGAAAGCTTGATTAGTCATATCCATCAAGTAGTTGAAAATGAATTCAAGGTTAATTTAATTCGTGAAGTTCGGATTATGGGTAACAAGAGTGAATAATATTACTAACAGTGAAACGATTAAGAAGCTTGGCCGGGTTGCTGTACTAATGGGTGGCTGGTCGGCTGAACGTCCGGTTTCATTGCAAAGTGGACAGGCTGTGCTGGATGCGCTGGTCAGACAGGGTGTAAACGCCTTTGCGGTTGATGTCACAAAAGAAACAGTGTTGCAGGATTTGTCAAATGAAAACATCGATCGTGTTTTTATCGCCCTGCACGGTAAAGGCGGCGAAGATGGCGTTATACAGTCAATACTTGAAGTGCTGGCTTTACCGTATACAGGAAGTGGTGTTGCCGCATCGGCACTGGCTATGGATAAGTTGCGTACTAAACAGGTTTTAGAAGGTGCAGGTTTACCCACGCCTGCATTTGTTGTGATGGATGATGATACGGATTGTGAACTGGTTGTTGCTACACTGGGATCACCCTTAATCGTAAAACCAACATTAGAAGGTTCCAGTTTAGGGATGACACAGGTTGAATCAACTGCTGAACTAAAAGCAGCCTATGAATCGGCTAAAGATTTTGCCGGTGATGTGCTTGTAGAGCAATGGGTGACAGGTGCGGAATATACAATTGCAATATTAGATAAACAGGCCTTACCTGTTATCCAGCTTAAAACACCGCATAAGTTTTATGATTACAGTGCGAAGTATCAGTCGAATGATACTGAATATTTATGCCCGTGTGGTTTGTCTGACGAAGATGAGGGGCATATGCAACGCCTGGCTTTATCCGCTTTTAATACCGTCGGCGCATCAGGCTGGGGGCGGGTAGATGTGATGTGTGATGTCGATAATAAACCCTGGATTATAGAAATAAATACAATACCCGGCATGACCAGTCATAGTCTGGTACCAATGGCAGCAAAAGAATCTGGTCTGGATTTTGATGCCCTGGTATTAGCGATACTGGAGCAAACGCTTGCAAAATCAAACAACAATCATGTTAATAAAGCGAATGGAACGAGTAGTGTTTAAGCAAAATAAACAAGCTGTGCACTTATCCGAATCAGCTATGCCTGCCGGGCTTATTCGTAGTGTAAAAATTATATCGGTATTGTTGATTACTGTTTTAGCTGTAAGCTGGGCAGTGATAAAAATAACAGACCCGCAAACACTGCCGATTACTAAAGTTCGAGCGTTGGGTGATTTTAGTTTTGTAACTGAAGCCATGTTGCATAAAGCATTAAGTAACGGTGTTGGTAAGAAAAAAGATGCGAAAGCAGAAATTGATATTCTTGAAAATAAAGGTTTCTTTAATATCGATGTTGATTCGATAAAGCAAAGAGTTGAAACCATGCCATGGGTGAAGCAGGCATCTGTGCAAAGAGTATGGCCTGATACATTGATTATCGAAGTTATCGAACATAAAGCGGCTGCTTACTGGGGTGATAAAGGACTGGTGAGTGAACTTGGAGAAATTTTTTACCCGGATAAAAAAACCTATCCAAAAAAATTACCCCGCTTTGTTGCTACTGAAGGTTTAGTTGGAAATTGTTTACGTTATTTTAACGATGCAAGTGAAATGTTTGCTGCAATTAATTTAAAAGTTCTGGAAGTTAAGTTTAGCCCAAGGCAAGCATTAACATTAACACTGGATAGTGGCGTTGAACTTAATTTAGGACGACAAAATAAATTGTACCGATTGCAACGATTCACTCAGGTTTACTCAACCTTAAGTGAGCGAATAACGCTTATTGAACGTATTGATATGCGTTATACAAACGGATTTAGTGTTAAATGGAAGCAGCGTCAGGCAATGGGCACACTTTATAATGAAGTTACGAGTGGCAGGGAAAATGTCTAAGAAACTGGAAAAGAACTTGATTGTTGGCCTGGATATTGGAACATCCAAAGTAGTTGCGATTGTTGGCGAGATAACACCTGAAGATGAGATTGAAATTATTGGTATTGGCTCCCATCCATCGCGAGGCCTGAAAAAAGGTGTGGTTGTCAATATTGAGTCAACGGTGCAGTCAATTCAGCGTGCGATTGAAGAGGCCGAGTTAATGGCAGGTTGTCAGATTCATTCGGTGTATGCCGGTATTGCTGGCAGCCACATCCGTAGTTTGAATTCGCATGGCATTGTGGCTATTCGCGATAAGGAAGTTTCAAATCCAGATGTTGAGCGGGTGATAGATGCCGCACGCGCGGTTGCTATTCCTGCTGACCAAAAAATACTTCATATCCTGCCACAGGAATTTATTATTGATAACCAGGAAAGTATTCGTGAGCCGATTGGTATGTCGGGTGTTCGCCTGGAAGCAAAAGTACATATGGTGACGGGCGCAGTGAGCGCGGCACAAAATATTATTAAATGTGTCAGACGCTGTGGTCTGGAAGTGGACGATATTATTCTGGAACAACTTGCTTCCAGCCATGCTGTGTTAACCGATGACGAAAAAGAACTGGGTGTTTGTCTGGTGGATATTGGTGGCGGTACAACCGATATTGCGGTGTTTACCGAAGGGGCTATTCGTCACACTGCTGTCATCCCGATTGCGGGTGACCAGGTAACGAATGACATTGCCGTTGCTCTGCGCACACCAACTCAGCATGCCGAAGAAATTAAATTGAAATATGCCTGTGCGTTAACGCAGCTGGCCAGTATCGAAGAAACAATTGAGGTGCCCAGTGTAGGTGACAGGCCCGCGCGCCGTTTAGCACGGCAAACATTAGCAGAAGTGGTTGAACCTCGTTATGAGGAGTTATTTACCTTAATACAGGCAGAATTACGCCGCAGTGGTTTTGAAGACTTATGCGCAGCCGGGGTTGTGTTAACTGGTGGTAGTTCAAAGATGGAAGGGGCTGTTGAACTTGCCGAAGAAATATTTCATATGCCGGTGCGTTTAGGGCATCCGCAATATGTAACCGGTTTGGTTGATGTTGTGCGTACGCCTATTCATTCAACCGGTGTGGGTTTATTACTGTTCGGTTATCAGAATCGTGGTATGCGTGAATCTGAAGCACGAATGGGAAATGGTTTGAAAAGCGTTTTGCAACGCATGAAAAGTTGGTTTC
>CAZEZI010000040.1:0-18096 GCA_964516315.1 uncultured Thioalkalispiraceae bacterium | reverse complement strand
TCAATGCCCGGCAATGTGAATAATAATATTTCAGGCGCTCATAAGACTGGCGGCCAAGAAACTCAATATTGTCTTTTGCCATTGCGCGCAAACGCTTCTCCATGCCACCTTCACCAATCACAACCAACTTTCGTCCTGACTGGTTAAACGCATCAATTGCAAGCTGTGGGTTTTTATATTGCGTTAATTCTCCGGCATAAAGAAAAAAATCCTCCACATCATCAGAAATATAAAAATCTTCAATCGCCACTGGCGGGTATATAACCTGCGACTTACGATCATATATTCGTTTGATACGTTGTTGCACAAAACCAGAATTAGCAACAAACGTATTTACGCCCTTTGCTGTACCGCGATCCCATTTTCGCAGCCACGGCACGAGTAACGACATCACTAACCGTGTAAAAAAACTCGATGCATTTCTGTATTCTTCGTACATATCCCAAATATAACGCATTGGCGTATGACAGTAGCAAACATGCCTTGAAGCAGAAGACACAACAACGCCTTTTGCCGGCCCAGATTCACAGCTTATAACGAGATCATAAGTGCTTAAGTCAATTTTTTTTAGCGCAAGTGGCATCAAAGGCAAGTAAGACTGATAGAGGTTTACTGCAAAAGGCAGTCTGCTAATAAATGTTGTTCTTACAGAGTGTTTATTGATGACAGATGAAATAGCATCAGGATTATATACATGCGTATAAATATCAGCATCTGGAAACATTTCACACATAGCCTCCAACACCTTCTCTCCGCCACGCATTTTTACCAACCAGTAATGAACAATAGCCACTTTCATCATTGCTCGCCCGCACTATTCTCGATGACTGCCAGCATTTTTTTCATCCGTGATTTGTAAGTATTATTTTTTGCAAACATCAAACGCTTCTCTGCTGATTCATTACACGCGCCCGAAAGAACCATTTCGATCTTCCGAATAAAGTCATCGTAATCTTCAGCAAGACAAACGTATTCATCATACTCAAGAAGTGAATTAATCCTGGTAGAAACAATGCATTTCCCTGCAGCAAGATACTCAAAAAATTTCATCGGGAACATTGAATGAGTATAATTATTTAAACTAACAGGAATAGTCGCAACATCAAAATATTTGATATAAGCGGGTAATTCACCGTATGGTCGAGGACCCAGCAAATAAATATTTTCACGATTCAGTATTGCCACATCCGTATCAGGCTCACCCTCACCTACTTTTCCAATCAGAACAATAGACCACTCCGGTTTTTCTTTCGCCAGGAAAGCAATCAGCTCAAAATCAAGTTTATACGCACTAATTGCACCTACAAAACCTATTACCGGTTTCTTAATTCGCGCAATATCGTCAGGAACCAGTGTTTTATTTTTTCTCGCTTCACTAAAGCGATCATAATCAGCAACATTGGAAAACATGTGCGTATTTTTATTCATAAACTTTCTTGTTCTGTACAATTCATCTGACGTAACAAACACAAAATCAGCGCGGCTCAATAAATTTTTCTCAGCAGTCTCTATAGCCGCCACGGGCATGCCTGGTTGCTGCTTAATATCATCTACACAGTGATATATAAGCCTGGTAGATCGACCGACATACAAAATATCTAGCGTCATTGGATTATAAGACCAAACCATAGCCTTTTTAAAACCTAGAGAAAACATGAATAACTGGGAAAAGACTGACAATAGGACTTTATTAAAAAGCCTGATAACAAAGTATTTCTGAAATGGAATAACAATTGGTGACCAAACCCATAAATTGTCGACAACCTTTTGGGGCGGCTTAAGACCTTTTAGCAAACGACCTAGAATACGAGACATGTCAGATTTATTCAAGGTGGGTGGCCGCAAGCCGATCGAGTCAACATACAAAACCTTATAACCAAGCTTTGATAACTCAACAGCGACATGCTGTTTATTCGTCCAGAAAGGGTTATCCCAGTCAGCCGTTGAAAGTAACAGAATATTTTTATTCATAAACGACTTCACAGATTGCGCATCAAAAAATATTAATAAAACAATTAGTTCAGTGCTATAGCCATAGCAGCAATCAACCTTTATTAATATCCACCATCGTTTTATAATTCAATGTGTAATCACCGACATAGGCGCGCATCCATGGCAAGAGTATTTTCATGTACCCTATTTTGTAAAATCGACGAAGAGAACATTTAATACCAGGGCGAATATGACCAAACTCCCCCCCCATCTGCTTTACCAATTTTTTAATTCTCACTAAAAAATCTACATTTTCCCCAAGAACTATTGCTTCATTAAAACCGCCACTTTCGATAAAAACATCTCTTTCAACAAAACTCTTTCCAAAAGGTCTTGGAGAGAACATCTTGATGATTTCAAGCACTGTAAAAACTGCCCACCCCTTAATATCTGGCTCATCTGGCATTGTACGAATACTACCCGCAGAGCAATTATTTTTAGAAATATACCCAGAAAGGTTAGCTAAAAACTCCTGACTCAATGTATTGTCAGCATCCAAAAAAACAATGGTTGACCCACTAGACATATTCGCCCCTGAATTTCTAGCGATGGAAACACCTGGCATATACTCATGCACCATTTTTATGTTCATTTCACTCTTTGATGCAAATTCCCAGACTACCTGAGCTGTCCGATCAGTACTGTTGTTATCAACAACAATAACCTCAAAATTTTCAGCATCAACATTTTGAGATGCCAATGTATTCAGCAATTTAAAAATATAATCCTCTTCATTAAAGCAAGGAACAACAACAGAAAATAAAACACTACCATCATTAATCAATTGCCACCTCCATCACTAATATCATCAATCAAAGCGACAAGAGGAGCCAGGCTTTCTGACATCAGATGTTTTTTTATGATCCGATTCTTATCTGAATATGTGCATTTTCCAGCCAAAGCAAGATCAGCAGCCGCAATAATCTCTTCTTTATTATTGGGATCAACCAAAGCAATAGCACCACCGAATTCTTCCTCCGACCAGGAATTTCTGCCGAGTATCATGGGTTTTTCATACAAAGCAGCTTCAAGTGAAGATAACCCTGCAGGGTCACTCGAAAGCTCAACATACAAACTACAATCACAGTACGCAGAACGCAGAATTTCAGAACCTTGAGCCATAAATGGAAGAAATAATGCATTATCAGGTGCCCGTTTCATGCACAACTCAAAATATTTTTTATCTCGGTGAGACCCGATAAAAACTAACGGCAACCTATAATCATGAAACGCTTCAATAGCTGCAAACTGATTCTTAGCTTCTTCGATCACACCCACCCATAATATATATTCATCGAGTGAATACATATTACGAAACAAACCATTTTTCACAGGCTCAAGAAAACTTTTATCAATATGCCATGGAACAATTTCACATATAACATCATCCAGTGATACATAATTTGAAATGTTCTTACGCTCAGAATGAGACTTAAATACAACCACATCCGCCAAGTTCAAAAAAGACTTAACAAATAAAACTTCTGCCTTATCAGGCTGACCCAACCACCATAAATTTGGCCACAAGATGACTTTTTTTCCCATCTCTTTAATTTTTTTTATAAATTCATAGCTTTCATCAAGGACAGAGAAGTGCAAAACCACATCGTAAGCATCAATCATCATGCTTGCAGAGCCATACACATCCGCTTGAATGCCTAACTGATGTAAAACTTCCACCAGGTTATTCAATTCTGCCTCACCGCCTCCAGGACGCAAAAAAGCAGATTGATATGTTGTTATCAAAACTCTTGTACTTTTCATAACAAATTGTCTAACCAGGAGATATGAACTCTAATCATAATAAGCAGATATATGTCTGTCGCTTTTTTTATCAAAAATATTTGTATCAATAATAGGAACTTTCATATCAAACAAACGCGCACTTAGATAATGTTCGGCAAGGATACACTTTGCCTTCTTCTTAAAAAATTTATAGTTATCAGCAGTGATCGACGTAGCTTTGAGCCAGTGAAGGCGATATTCGGGATATTTCGGATTCTCTGTCCCAAAGAGCCAACTGCTAATATAAACCTTCCAGTTATCTGAAATGAGATCAGTCTCAGACCAGAACACCTCATAATCAGACGAAAAAACGGCCTGAGAATCGATGGTTTCCGCGAAAGGATAAAGCTTATAAACGATGTCTATAGGCAAAGAAAATATATTACTACGTATCCAATAACGATACTCAATCCCGCACAATTGCACATCTTTCGGAAAGTCATCCAAATACCCGATTGCCGATTTCACTACATCCTTACCCTTAAGGATCGGAGAATCAAATACGTCCAGAAAATTTTTTCCATCACGATAAGTTCTTTGATGAAAAGTATCATTTGCAAAAAAAACATGCGCATATCTAGAGCAAGAAATATTTTCTTTTATATAATCAAGCCCACGATCCCACCCACTAAATTCCCATAAAGTATTATTACCGCCAATACGCACATACCCATCACAATGCTTTACGTATGATTCAGGCAATGAATTATCAATAACAACGATGTCAATTACTGTCGCAGGAAACATTCTTCTGACTATCAATTCAAGGTAGCCAAGGCCGCTTTTTTCAAACTTATCCCCATAAATAAGGAATAAAACTATTACTTGATCAGGTAATAAAGTAATCATTTTGATAACACAAGAAACTAATAATACCCAGACATAAACCACCAGGAAGACAACAAAAAATTATGGTACGCTTGCCTAAATAACACTAAGCCCAGCTAATCGAGAATTTGCAGCAACTGAAAAACACCAACTCTAATATAGCCATTATTATCAACCGGGTTATTATTTTCGTCTCTTAATTTAAAAACAATATCTCCATCAAGATGTTCTAACGGAAGAATCGAACACCTTGTTTCACTATTACATATGGTCAATTCATCAAGTTTGTTACTTCCATTATATAATTCAACCGTATAGGGCGCTTCCAATTCAATAGCATAAAAACGCACACACAAGACCACATTCTCATACTCATCACTCAATTTAACGACTGGGTCAGGTTTCAAGTTCGTACAACTGATAACAACTCCGTCCGCCTCAGTAACAATATCCCAATCATCTTCACTAAATATTTTTCTAAGCAAATCAGTTGCGCTAACATCCTGTATAGATGGCAGTAAATAATTTGTTAAATCCAATGTTACCCCTTCGTACGCCAAAGGCATAGACGAAACCGGCCCATCAACCACTAGTTCAACCAACTTCTTTTCACTGGCCAGATTACTATTTCTTCTGTACAACATGTTTTTTATTCGACCACCAAAAATGCTGGTTACATTTCGATGATAATCAATTGGAGTCGTATCAAAACCCGAACTTTTTAATAAATTTATTACAGTATCCATTAACCGTAAAATCTCGTCTTCATCCGGCAAACAAAACCCCATAGCCTTTTCTTTGGCACCCAAAAAAGGTTCAGCTTTGCTGTAAACTAACCGCAGCTTTTTTATCACGATATCCTTCAATTCTTCAGCCGATAGTTCTCTTGAATCAAGAATAGTTTTTTCTAGTTCAGATAACGGCCCCCACTCATACTCCTCATTTATTACATCGAAAAACTGACTCTGACTATTCAGAAATGTATCGATAGAAATAGACCAGTTTTCTACAATACCAAATAAATCTTCAGGCCTAGAGCCATTTATAGGATATGAAAAAAGCCCCAAAACTCCTTCATCGAGTAACACTTTCTCGAATTCAGATAACTCACCTCTATTTGTACTAAATGAATACAATGAAAATTCTCTCTTGCATGGTTCGTTTATTGATTCAAATAAGCCACCGGGCTTAAGCACTCTAGCTATTTCACCAAGTATATTTTCAGGCACCCTGGAGTGATGTATAGCGCCTGCCATATAAACAAAATCAAACGAACCAGAAGGAAATGGCAAATCATGAAAATCTGCAGCAACCCTGTTTATGGTCGTTGTGAAACCTTTCTTGTCAGCAATTGCCTTACCGTCTATCAATGCTTGCTTTGACAAATCCATTATTGTCACATCTGCGTTAAAATTTTCCGCTATTAAACAGCCGACAAAGTTTTTACTTGGCGCTAGTTCTAAAACTCTGAAAGAGTTATCACCATACTCATTTTTTAAACGGCCTTGTAGTTGCTCAAAGAATTTTATTGATTTTGACTCAATGTGCTCACTACCTGTAAAGGCGTGCCAAACTGTCTCGCCAATCTGCGCCCTATACTTTGATACAACTTTATCAAATACTTCTTTTTTCATTTACATAACCCTTATTTTTTAAATAACTATTTATTTTTCATCTGATCGCAGGTTTGTTAGAGCAGGCATTTCCTCTTTGTCGCCAGATTTAAACTAGCCACTTCACATAAAATATTCAGCTTTAACGCTAAATGGCACAAAGGCGTGCCCCAGAGATATTTATTGGCAAAGCACCTGAATACAACTCTTCTGAACCTATAACCGTTACTGATAAAGAAAGCTCGAAATTGCTAACCGGTACATCCGTGACCTCAACACTAAAAAGAAATGAATCAATTTGATAAACATCAAAAACATCCAGATCAACACCATTAAGTGCCAGATGCACCCTGTATGGCGCATCTTCGAAATGCGCATACACTCTAACCAAAATCTGTAAACTTTTCGCACCGGGCACTTCACCACACAAGATTCTACTTCCATTTACCAATGGAGAGAGTGTTCGTATTCCATTATCATTAACAGATATTACCCAATCATCAGTTGGGTAGGTTTTTTTTATATCATGCTCAGCGCCTATCTGAATATCAGGAAGAACATCTTCAATACGATTAAGAACTGCTTCAACAGAATCAGGATAGGCGATTACCACACCATCACGCTCACCACAATCATAACGCAAATCTGGCGATGGAAGATTTTCCGGCACTTTGCCATGCTTCTCTAGCAATATGGTAACAGCTGCACCAAACAATCTTGCAAGCCCTCCTTTAAAAATTTCTGTTGACTCATCAGTACCAAGCTCGGCAATTTTTTCAGCCACACTCTCCGCCATACTAATAATTTCATTCTTGTCTGGCAATGCATAGCCTAGAGCTATCTCACTTTCACCCAAGAGGGAACCAGCATTTTTTACACCAGCCATTAAAACATCGGAAATATGAGACTGCACAGCCTTTTTCCCCTTATGACGCATATCAACTATTTCATGTTCCAGCTCACTCATACAACCTTCCGAGCGTAATACTTTTTTCACGATATCACCCGACTTCAGGAGAATATCTAGAATCTCATCCAGAGGCATGGTCTGATTCTCAACCATGCCAAACAGCTCTTCTGGCCTACTACCCAGATAAGGCTCAGCAACTGTTTGAATCAGCCCATCATCTTTCAACATTGTTTCAACGGGTCTAAATTGTTCTATACGATTAGTCCGAAATTTATAAAAACAGAATTCCCGTAAACAAGGCTCATTTTCAAGGTACAACAATCCACCTGGTACGATTACACGCAGCATCTCGTTTAAAACCGCCTGCCAACGCCACGTATGATGTAATGCGGATGATATATAGACAATATCGAACACTCCATCATCAAAAGGCAGCTCATGAAAATCAGCAGCAACACGTTTAACCGCAGGACTATCCCCTAAACCTTGCCCTGCACTTTTCCGCCCTAAGGCAAGTGTATCAGCAGAAATATCAGCAAGAACGACCTCTGCATTCATCTCCTGCGCAAGCAGATATCCAGTAGTATGCGCATATGCTGCAACCTCTAGCACTCTTATCGGTCTTTTTATATTTTTCAGCTTATAATGTTCATTAATAATTTTTTTAATAGACTGTAAATGCTGCCGGCTTACTTCATCAATTGTCGGATCCACAGTGAGCGAATGCCATAAAACCTCACCCATGATAGCGATTAGCGGAGATGATTCTTTCATCATTACTTTTTCCTATCAGCTAATTCAGTATTATTTTCGCTTCTAAAAACTATTTGTCCACCACCCAAGTTCCCGAATTTAACGGAAGAATAAACGTCAACAATCACATCTGAAAACCCTGCAGCCTTCATCATTTGAAGAAGATCCCAGCCATAATCTGTAAATACCAACGAACCTTCATCCGAAATAGGATTACCGTGATAAGCAGGCGTCAAAAGATGTTCCAGTACGCCATCAACTAATCTCGCTCTACTGACCGACTCATCATCGTTGACAGAAAATGGTATCGTGGCAATCATTGCTCCTCCCACCTTGAGCACACGTGCACACTCTGAAAACGCTTTTTCCGGGTGAGGAACATGTTCAAACACATCGTTACTTACAATTAAATCTAATTCACCATCCTGAAAACTAAGAGCTTCTATGTCTTCATGACGTATATCATTAATTACATCGCCACTCTTATATTCGTACCCAAGATACTCACTTCCTATAATATTGTGATTTTTAAAAGTGGATAGTGCCCAATTATAAATAGGTGTGACCTGCTCCATAAAGTAAACATGCTTGCTGTCCGATGAAGTCAGCTCCTGTTTGATCAATGCAGACACCAAGCGCTGGCGGTTGTTCATTTTACAATGAGGACATTCGAGCCTTTCTCTCCAATTAGGAATCCACACTCCCGCATCCTGCCGACCACCAAAGTTCATATCGACAAGAAAAGATACTTTTTTATCACATGGGATACAAAAACCATCAACATTGAATGGCTCAGCAGATGCGCTGATAAGCTTGTTTTCTAGATCAGTGACTTCATTTATAGAATCACTCAATAGACATTCCTGAAACTCACTACGCTTTGCTACGGATGCTACAGGCTTTATGAAATCGCTATGATTTTTAGTCATTATTACTTTCCATTCAATTTAGATATAACTCCATACACGCTTGACATTAACCGCTCAAAATCAATGGTAACGACACTGTATACGAGGAGTATAAAGTCATTTATCACTACTAATCCAGTTCCAAAATAATTCCCGAGAACAGGAGATAAAACAGTGTATTTTTTATTGTGAAATCAATGATATCATATACCAAAATACAATATCTCAACGTCCGCAGAGTGCAATATTAATGCCATTCAGAACCGCTGTAGAGCTGATTATCAAGCAATTGTCATAGCAACCCACACTCAACCGTCAAACAGGCACACCTCATCAAGCCTCTGCATCATTACATCTGCGGCAGATTCAATAGAGTGATTTTGCGAGATTATAGTGTACGCCTCTTCGATTCGTGATCTGTTCTCATCTGAATCACGCCTTGCATTTATCATCTGCTCAACCACCGATTTATGTTTAACATCAGCCCATACCAATCCTTCAGCAAATGGATACTCCCCAGGACCAACCTTTGCCAGATCGTAATCAACAAGCAGCGCAGTTTCATCACTACAATAATCCATATTCCCTGAAAACGCAGTACAAATAACCAATGTTTTCAATAACATAGATTCAGCAATAATACGACCAAACCCTTCCGAACGGTGCAATGAAACCACCACATCACATCGATGAATCAGCGCTTCAATTTTTGGTTTTGATAACATATCAGCCACATGGTAAATTCTTTCATCTTCATTGATAAGAGCAAAAAGATCACGATTATTATTGTAGTCATGCTCATCATAAGTAAATTTAAGTACAAGCCCTACATCACTGTCACCAGGGAAAGCCGATAAAAAACCCCGTATAACAGCCATTGGGTTTTTTCTAGCGGCACTTGACTTAATATCAAATACAAATAGAAACAAAAACTTATCCCTGGGAAGTGCTAGTTCAGCTCTGATATCACACTCGAGATATGAGTCATCCCTCAAAATAACTACCGGCGGAACATACTGTACGGGCAACCCTTTACCACTAAAAGCAGGAATGAGAAATTTACTAATAACCCATATCTCATCGAATAGCTCAAAAATAGAATCATATTCATCTTTCCATTCTGAAAACTCCCAAGCAAAATATCCGATTTTGTAGCCTTTCGCATCATGTATAGGCGGCGACACCAAAAATTGGCTCATATAAATCATTGGCGGCATCGTGTAAATCTGCACATTGCCTAGCCGCTGTATCTCCAGCCGCCTGTCAGTAGCTTCTTGATGTGTGTATGCACCAGCATCAGGAATAATATTAAAAACAGATACTGTATATCCATATAAACTTAATGCTTTAACAGTATTCCTCGTATCTTCACCAGTACCAATTTCAGAGCGCGAGAACCCGACAATGGATATTTCATTGCTATCCGAAAACGAGGTAGAATCATCCAAGCCAAAAGCTTCCGTCGGCACATAGATCTCAAAAGGTGAAAATGATATACAATGCGCTATAAAATATTGCAGGAGTTCGGGATTTATCGTTTCAGCATGCCTGACCAACGCTCGCTTAACTCCCGCATTATAATTGACTTTTTCACCATAATTCTTCTCCAAAAACGATTTTATCTCATCAACGATCTCAGGTTTCCTATTTGAATTTTCCTGACCATATATATTCAAGATATTAGTATATTCAGCATGCAACTCGCCATCAGCCGAGTGTAATATCTTCCGAAAAACACTAGCATTACTCACAGGAAGCACACCTGGAGACAGCTTATTACCTTCATCACGTTGGAGAGAGATCAATCTTTCAAGCATGCCCTGACATATATGCATACTATGTTTATTGTCACGCAAGTACGAAACAATATCCATATCACCCCAGTCAGTATGATGATCATAAAAACCGAACAGTAAGCGAACGCATTCAATCACTTGTAAACCTGAATCAACAAAAAATTGATTTACAACTGTAGATTCAACTTTATTTATCCATGTTTTTGAATTAATAAATAAATATGCAACGAAGAGTTTTTGACCTTTTTTGGTATTTATATCAATGGAGAGGTGAGCATGGACATTATGTGTATAGATTAGGTAAAAGGCATTACAAAACTGGAAACCCATAAGTTGCGAAACCATCAGGGTAGAAGACCTACTTAAAAACATTCTCTCAGGTAAGCTTATGTAATATTCCTGCGCCCCACCCCCAAAATAAATATCAAACAAATAACCTGTAAGACCACCCTTGGTTTTTAAAGAATATCTATCAGTAAGGTCTTTTCTAGTCGAATAAAAAAGCTTTGCGGGCTTAAAAAAAGAAATCGTAATATCACCACACGACAGTGGAACCTCATCAAACAGTTCTTGCGCCCATGACTGAGACTCAAGCCAGGATAACTTAATAGCCACTGGGCAACTAGCCTCACCATACCAATATGCCTCCTTAAATAGAAACTCTATAAAATTATTGCGGCTTTGCAATTCACATGCGACACCGGCATGAAACTGGTATTTCAAACGTATATAAAGCGGTGTGTTATCAGGAAAAACAGAAGTCATAGAGCAAGCTTTGAAGATTGAATAAGAATACCGTACATGATTTTCGCAACATTATCGGCACTATGTTCAGAAACTTTTTCAACCGCATTATCACCGATTGAAACATTATTTTTCAAAATACTATCTATCGCTGCAGAAAATTTTATTGGGGCATCCGCAATCAAAATATCTACTCCATCAACAACATCAATACCTTCAACACCCAACGATGTAGTAACCACAGGTGTATTCTGAGAAAGCGCCTCAACTATTTTTGTCCTAACCCCTTTTCCGCTGATGATTGGCGCTATAAATACTGAGCATTGCGCCATTGCTAACAACGCATTTTCAACAAACCCAACCAATTCGACATTAGGATAGCATTGCCATCTTTTTATCAAATTATTATTCAATTGCGCGCCATATATCTTCAGACAATACGGACTTTTTACTAAAGGCATAATATCACTAAGTAAAAAATCAACAGCATCAACATTTGGCTGATGATTGTATGACCCCAAAAATATAATCTCGCCCGAATTTCTCTTCGCGGAAACAAAATTACCAACATCAACACACAACGGCAAAGTATAAGTTGGTTTATTATAATGTTCGATACTTTCCTTATCTTCTTCTGAAAAACAAACGAGAAAATCAATATATTGTTCATAACAGCGCTCGTAATTCAAAAAATCCTGCAACATTAGCGAATCTTTTTTATACCGCTGCTCCATTGATTCATGAACAACCAGACCAACTTTAGAACTTGAATATTTTCTTACAAGCTCACCAAAATGCATCATGAATTGCATTTCAATAATGACAACATCCCACGATTCATTTTTTAGAAGCTCAATTAATCGTCTTTTGTATGCTTCCAATAAAAAAGGTAGCTCTAGATTTTCTGAGATATTTTTTGTTAAATAACCGTCCAACAGCCACTGCTCTGGAGTTTTCGTAGGGATAATATCTATATTATCGAAAACGTTTGACGTGGATTCAGAACGACCTTCCTCCATTTCTGTTTGGTAGGACAAGAGTTGAATATGGAGTCCCTCTATATCTTGCATTTCAGACCATAAATTGAACATTTGAGCTGAACCACCATGCTTCCCCAAACATGGTAAAAAAGGCGTTAACACTAATATATTCATCAAAACAACCTTTTTATTTATTAACTTTTATGATTTTTACGCCGTGATGTTTAGCACCCCACGTCAAATAGTGTTCAGAAAAGATGCACATTGCCTTAGCTTGCATAAAGCAACGATTTTCACTTGTCAATATTTCAGCGCTGTGCCATTTAACATTAAATTCATCATCCTCTTCATCTTCAAAAAGCCAGCAACCAAGATAGCGCTTATAATTATCAGAAATAAAATCTGATGCAATAAAAAACGAACCTTCAGTCTCAAAAAACTGTTCTTTTTTATACGGAAACCCAAACAAGTCTATCGACATCAAGGTCCTGACATTTGTAATAAAGAAACTGGTTCTTACCCATGAATCAAACTCATTGGAATCTATCCTTACTTTCTTAGGAAAAGAATCCATATACCCGAATATAGCTCGACCTTCATCAAGATCATTATAGGGCTGTTCAACAAAGCCTTTCAGATATTCATCACCATAATTGGAATAGAACGTATCATTGGCAACAATAACCTTATCCTGGGATTTTGTAGATACATCTGAAATCATATAGCTTTGGCAGGCTTCCCATCCACCAAATTCACGCCCATCATTACCTGGGTATAAATACACAACATTCCCATCGAGGATCGTTTTATCTTGCCTGCTTGTATCGGCAACAATATATTTTATTTCCTCTGCTGGAAATAAAATGTCAGATATCTCATTAAGCCTGCGAATACATTCATTAACTTTATCGTCAGTATACACAACCAGAAAAACAATAATCATCTAGCGACCTTTATGAACAGAATAAGTACATTGTTAACACAGTCATAGAAATCATTTGACAAGAACCACTCTTTATTACAGTACTAGAATCACTCTTCAGAGTGATAAAGATTAATCACTTCTTCCGGTTCACCTAAAGCTTTTATTTGGTGCTGCTCAATCCAGAACACTCGATCACAAAGATTTAATATATCTGCAGATGAATGAGATACTATAATTAATGTTTTACCCTGCTCACGAAAGGATTTCATAGTTTTAAAACATTTCTCCTGAAATAAATGATCACCTACAGCAAGAACCTCATCAATCAGCAGGATTTCGGGATCAAGGTGCGCAATAATCGAAAAACCCAACCTCGCCAACATGCCACTTGAATAAAATCGAATGGGCACGTCGATGTCATCACCTAATTCAGAATAACCAATAATTGATCCGGCTTTTTCCGCTACCTGAACCCGGGTAAAACCCAACACGACACCATATAGCTCAAGGTTTTCACGACCTGTAAGGTCGGGATGGAAGCCAGCTCCAAGCTCAAGCAAAGACGAAACACGTCCATTCACTATTACTTCACCTGACGTTGGTCTCATAACCTGCGCTATCAGTCCTAACAAAGTGCTTTTACCTGCCCCATTTCGTCCGACAAACCCAACCGTTTCACCACGCTTTATAGAAAAAGACAATTCAGACAATACCAACTTACGGTCAACCTTATGATTAAACTTCAATAGATTTACCAGATAAGCTTTTAAGCCGGCAGATATATGTAGGTGAGAATCATAAAACTTTGTAACTTTTTTAAAGGTAATAATGTTCTCTTTCATCACATCGCCTCCGCAAACTTCCAGGAAAGCTTTTTATAGACATAAACACCCAAACCAAAAAAGATTGATGCATACAGCGTTGCCAAAAACACGTAATCCATATTTAGAGCACCGTGCATAAATAAGTTTCGCCAACACAACACCAATGGAGCAAACGGATTAAGCAACATGAAACTTACATATTCCTCTGGTATCTTTGAAACAGGATAAAGTATGGGTGTTAGATAAAACAGCATTTGAAATGTAACTTGTACGATGTAATTGATATCACGAAAAAAAACATTCAACGTGCCAATTAATAAAGACAATCCAACCACCATAAAAAATTGAATAAACAGGAGGAGAATAATTCCCGGCAACATCACAAGGTGAAACTCTACATTAAAAGCGAGCATAAAAAGCATGATTACGGGTATCGTCATTAAAAAATGAAACCCTTCTTGCAGACAACTGGCAATAGGCACAATGTACCTGGGAAATATTGCTTTTTTTATCAAGCTTGCGTTATTAAGAAATACGTTTGCAGATGTGACTGCAGAATTATTTAACCATTGCCACGGAAAAAGACCACAGATCAAAAATAATGCATAATTTTCCATCTTGAAACGAAAAATGATGCCAAAAGCAAAATAAAAGATAAGGGCATAAGCAAGCGGGTTCAATAAGGACCAGAAATAGCCCAGAACATTATTTTTATAACGCGTTTTAATTTCTTTGGTCGTTAGAATATAGACCAGGTCACGAATTTGATTGTATCTCATTATTGTTTAATTACATTTAATATATTTATACGGGCTGGAACACAATGAGAATATCTACTAGGAAAGCACCCTAACATCACCTTCGAATTCATAAGCAAGCGGAAACAACGTTTGTTGATTACCCAACGATGATCGAACTTCTCTATCAACTAACCAGATTTCTGTATTACTTTTTTCTCTTATATGCTGAAGAAGGTTTCCCTCATTTGTGTACAATACGTTACCTAACCCGTTTAAAAAATCAAGCCAGTCACCATGTGTATCAATCCGTTGTTTCTCTGACAACCAACCATATTGGTATCGCGCTGAAAAAGGATGATCCAGGTAGGCAAATGCGGCTCCAGATTTAATCGAATATTCTGCGCATCGCTTAAAAATTTCCAGCGAATCTTCTTGGTATTCTAACATACAGTCACCATGCAACATGCATTGTTGGCTATGTGTAACAATGTCCAAATATGAAGATATTTTACCTCCTCGTGCGACTAGGTACTGCGGGTCATTACAGATAATTCCACCAATAAAACCTTTATAGTTGGCATCATTTAACGCCTGGATCGCATAATCCGGGTTCTGGTGAAATGGCGACACTGCATAATCAACACATGCAACGCCAAAGGTGTTTTTTATCTCGTCCCTGGAATTTTCAGCCTCAAGTAAAACATCACTATAATCGTCCCCCCAGTTGGCTTTATGATTAACTGAATGTGAAAGTATACTGCCATTATTCTGCAAAACATCACTAATCAGGTCTATATCTGATTTATTAATAGCTTGCCCTGTTCTCAGCGCCAGAGAAAAGGGAACATTACAGGATTTATACAACTCAAATAATGGCGCGGCAGATGCAATATCTTCATCACAGTCAAGACGCATAGACACCATTGCGTCATAGCCATAAGGTATCTCCCGGATAAAAGGTAAACATGGTAAGTCGGCACTCTTATAATTACTGATAAACGTTTCAATCAACCGAAACTCATGTGAGTCGATCAATCCTGCCGCACGATTCACCCATAAGACCTCAGCATTACCAACTGTTACCAGAGAAACATATAAGGTTAAAAACTCATTCCCCCGATAAACCGCAGCTAACGGAGATACTTCAGCAGTGATAGCTTCAGCTTTGCACGCAATAGACCACATAGTGCCATCTGTACGAACGTGCCCATAACCCAGATTATTCCACTCTCGTGCAAAATCATATCTCAACAATGCACGCTCAGCTATAGGGCATTCAAGAGAATCAGGCAAGTTTTTATAATGTATTCGAGCCGCGCTTTCAGCGAAATTATGCACCGGGGCAGCATCACATTGATCCCAAAGATACGCATCTGCGGGCAACCTTTCCACTTCCAAACCAATTAGCTCAGCAATATTAGATGGGATGCCGCCAAGGATAACAAGTTTTGCAGATTCACTAGCTAGTTTATTGACCAACTCAAGATCACTCTCGATGGGGTTAACTAGAACATGGATTCCACCATTGTCAGCATTGTCCGTATAACGGCATATCTGCGTTTCCGTGTACGAACGAATAAAACTCATAATAACTCGCTCAGACACATTGTCATCCAGTTTATCAATATGAAAATAAATCATTTCTACCTAACAGTAACCATCACAATCCACTCACAATGTAACAACTTTCATCATCAATCTTATGTAACATAATGACCTGAAAAAAACATAAAAAGGGGCTAATCATAAAAACATTAACATGACAGTCAACATCTACAGTTTCATGCAATATTCAGATTCTGATTTTTTGCAATAAAGATCAATTGCGACTCGTTACCTTCATACTCAACATTGAACCCCTGGTTTCGTAGAAAATTGACGAAATCAATACCATTTCCATAGGGTGAGTTACCAGCCTCGCCAATAATTATTCTCACCTTTCTTTTAAGCAAATCACCGTTGGGAAACAATATTGCACGCTCAGACCCTTCAACATCAATTTTTAGTAAATCCACACATTCTTCATCATAGGCAGCAACTATATCACTTAAAGTAGTCACATCGACCATAACACTCTCGTTGGACGAAGGCTCCATCATACCCAGCTTATTCCCACCGGTATTATCAGAACTTATATATAATTCTGCTTTACCTTACTTTGATGAAACAGCTAGCTGCTTGATATGAACCATTTTTCCGAGGTTATTAAGCTCAACATTTTCTCTTATTATATCTACGTTGCAGGGTGACGGCTCGACACAAATAACTTTTGCATCAGATTGCAGATACTTTGTTATCTGTATTGAAAACGATCCAATATGCCCACCCAAATCAATTACATTTTTTCCTGAAAACCCCATTTTTTCCAAACGATCAAGATATTCGTGTTTCACTTCACTGATAATACCGCGATCCATTGTTCCGGCACGAACAACAAAATTAAAACCACTTTCCACAATGTATGACTTACCGCCCATTGCTTTATTTTTTGAAGCAATATTTGCAAAATAATCAGAGTCAACGCTAACACCATATTTTTTGCAGATAATTTTTTTCTTACTTAAAATAACATAACTGTTATTTAGAAAAACAACCTCCATATCTCTCAAAGTCGCTGCATAACCTGAAGGGATCTGATTTAACATAGAAAGGTTACATAATATCAAATCAGCTTTATTGACTATTTCACTAACAGGAAAATATCGTGCAGCGCCATGTGCAACAATAGGTTTTGATATAGTGAAAGCATCAAGAAAATAATTCGGGACGACAACATTTAGGTGACTCTCAGGTCGTGAATTATTTAATGCACTTATTAAAAACTCAAGCATATCTAAAGAATCCAAATCTCCAGATTGTTTTTTTAATATCTTCAAGCAAGCATCGTTACGAGATTTTTCAAACACACTTCCCGGAACGATCATATAGAAAAAAACCATAACTCTGCTTTCTAGATAGCTACAAGCCTGACCTAGAAACACCACGGGGTTACGAACATTCAAAGCTAATGAGATTTTTTTTATGAAGTCCATAATAATATTTTACGATTCGAGCACAACCAAAAGTAAATAGTCAAATCATAATCCAGTGCCAGAAATAATTTTATTGTAACCACTAATAATATCTAATGCTGTTTTATCCCAGGTAAAATGATCTACCACGTGCTTTTTCAAAGAATCATTCCTATCTAATTGCAATTCAGAATTTAACCCATGTATGATATTTTCCAATTCATACGGATTTACATAAGTCACCATATCACCAAAATATTCCGGTGCAGCGCCTGCCTCTGTTATCA
>CAZEZI010000039.1:0-18457 GCA_964516315.1 uncultured Thioalkalispiraceae bacterium | reverse complement strand
AATGATCGACCGCGCCCACATTGCCCACCATCATTTCACCGGCATGCAAACCGATTCGGGTGGGGAGGGTTAATGTCTGGTTATTGATAGTGTATTTTTTATTATGTGCTTTTATTATTTCAATGGCTGTAAGACAGGCCTGTATTCTGCTTTCGAGGTTGTTTTGAATGTCAGGTTTAACGTTGTTTGTCTGGTTTACAAAAGGCAGCCACAGTGCCAGCATCGCATCACCAATAATGTCGGAGACGACTCCATTGTTTTTTCTGACGATTGAAAATAATGTTTCATAGTACTGGTTCATCAGTTCAGCAAGATCTTTGGGGCTGAGTTTTTCT
Source organism: uncultured Thioalkalispiraceae bacterium (assembly GCA_964516315.1). Lineage (GTDB taxonomy): Bacteria > Pseudomonadota > Gammaproteobacteria > UBA6429 > Thiohalophilaceae > SZUA-37. The sequence goes on along the minus strand of CAZEZI010000039.1, from coordinate 18,122 downwards.
GCAAGTTGGGTATATTGTTCGGCATCGGTTGCCATACAAACACCGTATTGTAATGTCTGCGAATGCTGTATGGGCTGTTTTTGTTCGGTAAGCAAGTCCACCATTGTTTCTGGTACATAGTAGCTAAAAGCCTGATGTAATTTTTTACGTGCACGATAGCTATCCAGTGCATACCAGCTAATACCTAAAATTAAAGCCAGCGGCGCCTGAACAACTAGAGGCACAAATAAAGGTAACCAGAGCGCGTGCTCGTTAAATTGATAAAAGGCTATGTACAGGTAACCTGCCGACAAAATAAACCATAAGCCAAGTGCAACCATTTCGCGAAATAGTCGGGATACAAAGGCAATAACAAAACCAAAGACGACAATAATCAGTAAAGTTGGCAGTATTGATAGTGGTTTAATGGTGCTGTTATGTAATAAATTGGAAAAAGCGGTTGCGGCTATTTCTATACCACTAAGATCCAGCCCATTCGCCTGTGAAAACACAGTATGAAAATTATCTTTTTGCTCGGGCTCCAGTTTTTCCGAGAAGCCAACAAACACGGCTTTATTTTTAAAACTGAAATTATTGGGAAGGCGGTTTTCCAGAACCTGGTCATAGGTGAATGTTGTTATTGTTCGTGGTGGGCCATAAAAATTCAGGTAAGGTTGAGGATTTTTAATATAGGCAACAAGTAAATTTTTTAATGAAGATTTGTTTTGTGAAGAAATCAGGTTTTTGAGATGGATATAGTCTTTGTTATTATTGCTCAAACCTTCGCGCAGTTGCCTGGCTTGCGAGGCTAATGACGTTGTTGCCGCAAGAGTCGGGAGCGTGCTTTGAATAAAGGTATTTAACTCTGGCTGAAGATAGTAATGTAATGCAACTAGCGGGATGGTTGGGGTGTCGCCCGATGTTGATCGAAATGTCCAGAAGCGAGTTACTTTCGCCGGAAATTTAGGCAGGGTAAAAGGGGCAACGGCTAAAGCAGACTCTTTGAACAAGGCCAGTGGCGAGTGGATGGTTTCGATACTGAAAATATTGTCTGCGCTAAGTGTTTTTGGTGTTTGCCCTGATATATTAAGCAGCTCTCGGCGCAGTTTTGCGAAAAGTACAACATTGCCAGCCTGTTTTATGGCTGTGGCCATTGCCAAATCATGCTTTTCGTCCCTGGCTTGCTTGAAGAAAATATCAAAAGCAATCACACGTGCGCCAGCTTTGTTTAATTTTTTAATAATACGTGTGTGGTAATCGCGGCTCCAGGCGAGCGGTTCGTTGCTAAAGCCATAATGCGATGATGCAACTTTATCAATCGCAACAATCGCAACTTCAACAGGAGGGGGGAGGGCGCCACGTAGTTTAAATAAAGTATCGAGGCCAACTCTTTCTTCGACCGGGGTGGACGCACTAAATAATTGAACGCTAATACCAACAAAAATAACCAAAATGCTTAATATTGCACTTTTATAAATGGTTATTTTTGGTATGGTAGGCATCGCAGTCAATAATTAAGTGTTATTCACATTTGCTATAGAGGACTTACGTTGTTATAAGTTACTATTTCTTTGTAAGGATGCTAACGTATAACTTGAAAAATATCATATTTAAAAGATAATGTTATGGAAGCGCTAAAATACAAACAAAAACCAAATGCTACCCCCGAGGCAAAAATGGTTAAAATGTTAAGAAATGTACCTATCTTTGATAATTTATCAGACGATGAGCTGGAAGCGGTTAAAAAATGCGCAGTTACGCGCAATTTCCCCAAGAACAGTGTCATTATCAACGAGGGCGATAGCTCGGACAGCCTCTACGTTATATTAAAAGGCCGTGTGACGATTTTCCTGAGTGACGAAAATGGCAAAGAAGTTATTTTAAATTCACAGGGCGAAGGCAGTTATTTTGGTGAGCTGGCGTTGGTGGATGATGATAAGCGTTCGGCCTCCGTTGTTACTGCCGAAAAGTCGACTTTTATTGTTATTAGCAAAGCCGATTTCAAAAAGGTTTTATCCTCTAAGCCCGAATTGGCCTTTAACCTTATTCGCGGCCTGACACATCGGGTACGTGATTTAACTGACAATGTGCGCAGCCTTGCTTTATTAGATGTCTATGGGCGTGTTGCTAAAACATTATTGTCCCTGGCGGAAGAAAAAGACAATGAGCTGGTTATTGACATGAAACTGACCCAGCAGGATATTGCTAATCGGGTGGGCGCTTCGCGCGAGATGGTGGCAAAAATTCTTAAAGACTTAACTATCGGTGGTTATATTAGTAGCGACCATAAACGGATAACAATCCACGAGCGCTTGCCTTCTCATTATTAGCCCACTACTGGAACGAACAAAAGAAAAGCCAACACAAATTCAGGTTGGCTTTTTTTATGCTTGAATACAAGTGGAGTTTATAGCCTGGTATCAGGCCAGCATATAAGCTGCTTCTTCACTGACCATGCGAAATAAATCTACATTACGTTCTATCTCCAGTTTATTAAAAATACGATAGCGGTAAGTATTCACCGTTTTGGGGCTAATCGATAACTCGGAAGAAACACTTTTAATGTTCATACCATTGGCCAGCATATAGGTTATTTCAAGCTCGCGTTTTGACAGGCTATTAAAGCTGGAAGGGTATTCACTGTTAATAACCATTTTGCTTAGGTCAATACTGAGATATTGCTGCCCACGCATTGCAAAATGTATGGATTGAACCAGCTCCTCTGCTGGTGATTTATAGCTGACAATAGCAGCTACTCCGGCATTTAACAGCTTCAGCAAAAATTGCTTATGTGCCATGGGCATAATTAGAATCTTTTTTACCGATGGTGTTTGTTGGTGCAGTTTTTTTATTTTGTTAAAAAGGGTATTTGAATAGCCCATAGCACAGTAAACAATTACATCCTGTTTAATTTGCGGCTGGGTCAGTTGTTTGTATTGTGTATGTGATGTGACTGTCTGCATTTTAAAGGTGGCTTCATCCTGTAGTAAACGGGTGATAGCTTCAACGGATAAAATATGTTCGCCATAGATAGAAATGTTAAGCATTTGTCAGTCCTGAGTTACTTAATAGGTACGCAACGTACTTTTAATAAATTGGGTGCAAGAATAATGCCTGTGATGGCGTTGGCGTTCTGCGGGAAGTTACTGCTTAAAAATGTGCATAATTCACATTATTTTAAGTAAAAGTGGTTTAAGGTAATGTTGAAATTAATCGTAAATTAGCCAAATATGCAGTTATGGGAAGTATGGCTAAACAGAAAAAAATAGATATCACATCGTGTAGATATCAGGTTATTACAATAAATTTCTGGCATGGATAGGGTTGGATCTGAATCAGGATAGGATAAGGGGGAAAAAAAATGGAGTTAAAATCAGTACATCAAATGCTGCTTATAGGAAGCCTTGTTTTAATTAACGTGATCTCACTTGTTATTTTGTATACGCTTTAGTTTACGTTAGCTTCCATTGCATCATCTCACCGGCTTTAAGCGGGATGAGTGTGTCGTTTCCAAATTGGTAGTGCTGTGGAATTTGCCAGGGCTCTTTTACCAGAGTGATTTTGTCGGGATTTAGTGGGAGTTGATAATATTCAGCACCATAAACGCTGGCAAAGCCTTCCAGTTTGTCCAGCGCATTATTTTTTTCAAAAGCTTCTGCATAGAGTTCGATAGCGGCATGTGCGCTATATATGCCAGCACAACCACAGGCGTTTTGTTTTGCTGTTTGTGAATGCGGTGCACTGTCTGTGCCTAAAAAGAATTTCGGGTTGCCACTGGTTGCTGCTTTAACGAGGGCTTCACGGTGTTGCTCACGTTTTAATATTGGCAGGCAATAATAATGCGGCCGAATGCCACCTTTGAAAATATCATTGCGATTAAATAATAAATGCTGTGGTGTGATGGTTGCTGCTATGTTCTTTGAAGTGGATTGAATAAAGTCAACCGCCTGTGCAGTTGTAATATGTTCCAGTACCACTTTTAATTCCGGAAAATCTTTTAATAGTGGTTGTAAAACAGAGTCGATAAAAACAGCTTCACGATCAAACACATCTATTTCGGGAGTGGTTACTTCACCGTGTATCAGTAATGGCATACCGTGTTGTTGTAAACTCTCGAGTGCGGTATAGGTTTTTTTTAAATCAGTGACACCGGCATCGGAGTTGGTGGTTGCACCTGCGGGGTAATATTTAACGGCATGCACAATGCCGCTTTGTTTGGCTGTTGCAATTTCATCAGCACGCATATTGTCGGTTAAATACAGTGTCATTAACGGAGTGAAATTTATGCCGTTGGGAACGGCTGCCTGAATGCGTTGTTGGTAGGCGACCGCCTGTTCCGTTGTGGTAATCGGCGGCTTTAAATTTGGCATAATGATCGCACGGCCAAAGCGTGCTGCAGTGTGTGGAATAATATCGTTTAGTACCTCACCATCACGTACATGCAAATGCCAGTCATCGGGGCGAATAAGTGTAATTGAATTCATATATTAATTATCGCAGTGAATGGTTTTAATCGCTAGTGCTTTAGGATGTTTTTGATTTTCAATATGGATAAAAAGATTGTGCAGGGTATGCCTACCCAGATTAATTCACTTAATATTACGCGCAGGCCATAAGAACTGAAAAAGGCGCTGACACCAATGGGCGAGACCTGAATCGGTTGCCAGGGTAAAAAATAGCGTGTGGTATCAAAGGGTGAGAAAAAGGCAACACCGAGGCCGCCATTGGTCATTGCATCAAGAAACCCATGAGAACTGGTGCTTAAAAAAACAATAAGCATCGCCATAAAACCTGTTTTAGACAGAAACGGGCATTGTCTGTAATCGGATGAACGCAGCAGAAGCAACCATAAAATGATTGCCCAGATAAAGGCAAAAAACAGTGAATGTGTTAATCCCCGATGGCCCCATAAGTCACCGTAGGCAATACCAAAATGAAATGTCAGTATATCTAGATCCGGTATTATTGATGAAATCACAACAAAGAAAAGAAATTTCTTATTGAGTAATGGCGAACTGGATATTTTATTTAGCGAGTATGCTGTAAGCGCGTGGGCAAAAACAGAAGCCATAATAAATTACGATGATTTAAATGGTGATTTACTTATTCGTTAATACCACCCTGCGTTAACATAGCAGGGTTTAACAGGCGTTCCAGCTCTTCTTCACCTAAATCGGTTTCTTCCATTGCCACTTCAAAAATAGCACGTTTTTCTTTATAGGCTTTTTTTGCAATGGCAGCACCTTTTTCGTAACCGATAGCGCGGTTGAGTGCCGTGACCAGAATCGGGTTTTTATCCAGGGCGCTTTCTATGTTTTCAATATTAACGCTAAAGCCGCTGATGGCTTTATCGGCTAATACACTTGCGGCATTGCTGAGTAATTCAATACTTTGTAATAAATTATATGCAATAACCGGAAGCATCACATTAAGCTGGAAAGTACCGGACTGGCCTGCAATCGTAATGCTGGTATGGTTTCCCATCACTTGTGCGCAGACCATCGCAACCGCTTCAGGGATAACCGGGTTGACCTTGCCGGGCATAATGGAACTGCCGGGTTGTAAAGCAGGCAACGCAATTTCGCCAATACCGGCGAGCGGGCCGGAGTTCATCCAGCGTAGGTCGTTGGAAATTTTCATTAAGGCAACCGCTAAAGTATTGAGCTGGCCACTCATTTCGACGGCGCTGTCCTGTGTAGCCAGACCAACAAATTTATTGGCCATCGAAGTAAAAGTAATACCGGTTTCGGAATACAGCACTTCGGCAACGCGTTCGCCGAAATCTTCATGGCAGTTAATACCGGTACCAACGGCGGTACCGCCTTGCGGTAATGCATGCAGGCGTTCAAGGCTGTCTTCAATGCGCTCGACACAGATGCGTATTTGATCTGCCCAGGCTGTTATTTCCTGTCCCATAGTAACGGGCATGGCATCCATTAAATGGGTACGGCCAGTTTTTACAATATGTTCTACTTGTTGTGCTTTGTTGTCTAATGCCCCTGTCAGATTTTTAAGTGCGGGCAATAATTGCTCTGTGATTTCAATAGTGGCACTGACGTGAATGGTGGTTGGGATAACATCGTTTGAGCTTTGGCTCATATTAACGTGATCGTTTGGGTGGATTTCCAGACCAGAGTCGCGCGTTGCGGCGGTTGCAATCACCTCGTTTGCATTCATATTGGTACTGGTGCCGGAGCCGGTCTGGAACACATCAATAGGAAACTGGTCGTCATAAATGCCATCGGCAACGTCATCGGCGGTATGCTTGATTGCATTGTAAATCTCTTTATCCATTAACCCAAGTTTGAAATTGGCACTGGCGCAGGCGTGTTTAACTAAACCTAAAGCGTGGATAAAAGTGGCTGGCATTGGCATGCCGCTGATTGGGAAATTATCAACTGCGCGTTGGGTTTGTGCACCGTAAAGTGCATCGGCGGGGACTTCCAGTTCGCCCATGCTGTCTGTTACTTTTCTTTTTGAAGTATGATTTTTTTTAGCCATTGGATAATTGTCCTATTTCCATTTTTTGCCAGCTGTGGATTTTTTCTTCGACGACTCGCCAGTTATCGTCTTCTTCGCGCTCCAGCAAGATGTCTTTGTGAATGATATAGACCTTGCCTTCTGTTGCCATCATCTGTTCTTCAACTTCAAAGCCAAGTCGGCGCTGTTGATCGTTTTTAATGCGAATAATTTTGTACTGTAAACTGAATAAGCGATTGCGTAAAAATTCATTATGGCGACGGTATAACCACTGCTGGTAATTAAGTGTATCGATTCCCGGAATGCCATAAACGTGCACATGCTTCGAAATCAGTCGCATATGGTCGTTAATGTCCTGATTTTTCACCGAGTTGCTGATAGCTTTCAGCCAGTCTTCTGCAATATGTAATGCCATGCTCTTATAATCGTTCATTCTGTACTTTTCTTGATTTTATTTTTGACTAATGTGAAGTCGCTTCTGGTTACGCTATTATATATACTTATTGGCTAAGCGCTGCTTAATATCTGGGTTGAGTTTAAGTCTTTGATTCCAATGGTTTTACTGGGATTTTCCGCCATTTTTTATGGTAACATGACTTGACCTAGAGCGCTAAAAAGCCCATTATACGCGCCTTTTACGGGCTAAATTTTACCCGTAAAGTATACGGTAAGTCATTCATTTTTTAGACATTTTTAAGGTAAAACATGAAAGCAGAGGACAAAAAACGGCTGTTACGCGAAATGATTTTTGCGCGACGCTTCGAAGATCGCACTTTTGAAGCTTATATGGAGCGAAAAGTTGGCGGATTCTTGCATTTATATACCGGCCAGGAAGCAGTTGCGCTCGGTGTTTTGGAAAAAGCACGTATGGGTGGTGGCGATAAGGCCGATTATGTGATTACCGGTTACCGTGATCATATTCATGCGATTAAAGCCGGTGCGCCTGCACGCGAAGTAATGGCCGAGCTTTATGGTAAAGAAACCGGTTCATCGCGTGGCCGTGGTGGTTCGATGCATATCTTTGATCCAACCGCAAACTTTATGGGTGGCTATGCATTAGTTGGCCAGCCTTTCCCGTTAGCGGCAGGTTTAGCTTTAGGCTGCAAACATAAAGGCACCGACCAGATCGCGATTTGCTTTTTAGGTGATGGTGCGAACAATCAGGGTACTTTCCATGAAACCATGAACATGGCAAAAGTCTGGAATTTACCTGTTCTGTTTGTTTGTGAAAACAACGGCTATGCCATTGGTACCCATATTGATCGTTCAACTGCACAGCGTGATCAATACAAACGTGTTGATACCGCCTACAATATGGAAGCCAGCCAACATGACGGTATGGATATCGAAATCGTAATGGATGCAGCCAAAACCGCGATTGATTTTGTGCGTTCAGGCAAAGGGCCATATTTCTTAGAGCTCATGACTTATCGTTTCCGCGGTCACTCCATGTCGGATGCGAAAACTTATCGCACTAAAGAAGAAGAAGCAGAATGGGAAAAACGCGATCCTATTAATCTTTATACAGACAAGTTGATTAAAGCCAAAGTTATTACCAAAGCCGATATCAAAAAAATGGAAAAAGAAATTGATGACGAAATTGAAAATGATTGCATCAAGTTCTCGGAAGAAAGTCCTGAACCAAAAGTTGAAGACTTAAACAAATACGTATTAGACGACAATCCAGACCCACGTTGGATTGGTCCCCTAAATAAATAAGAAAAGGTACTAAGAGCATGGCAGAGATTGCATATTGGGAAGCGATTCAACGCGCCCATGACGAAGAAATGGCAAATGATCCTTTAGTGATCTGCATGGGTGAAGATATTGGTGTTGTCGGTGGTACCTATAAAGCAACAACCGGTTTGTATGATAAATACGGTTCCGAGCGTGTGATCGATTGCCCCATATCAGAAAACTCCTATACAGGTATTGGCATTGGTGCATCCATGATTGGTGTTCGCCCAATTATTGAAATCATGTCAATTAACTTTGCATTGCTTGCACTGGATACCTTAATTAATGCAGCAGCAAAAATTCGTTATATGTCTGGTGGCCGAATTGCCTGCCCGATTGTAATGCGCACGCCAGGTGGTACAGCGCATCAATTAGCCGCACAACATTCGGCACGTTTAGCGCGTATGTTTATGAGTACTTCCGGTTTGCGTGTAGTAACACCCCGTGGCCCGATAGATGCTTATGGCATGTTGAAATCCGCAACGCGTTGTAATGACCCGGTTATTATTATTGAACATGAACGCATGTATAACATGAAAGAAGAAGTACCGGATGAAGAATTTTTCCGGCCTTTAGAAGGTGCAGAAGTGGTTCGTGAAGGAACCGACATTACTTTAATCGGTTATAACTATTCTGTGCATTTATGTTTAGAAGCGGCCAAACGATTAGAAGCAGATGGTATCAGTGCGGAAGTAGTAGACCTGCGTTCACTCAAACCATTAGACCGCGAAACTATTCGCAAGTCGGTAGAAAAAACCCATAAAGTGGTTATTGCAGAAGAAGATGAAGCGGCCGTTGGTGTCGGTTCTGAAATTATGGCCATCATTAATGAAGATGCGTTTTATGCATTAGATGCGCAACCGATGCGTATTTATGCGGCCGATGTGCCAGTGCCTTATAACCATAAGCTTGAGTTGGCGGCGATACCAGACGCGGATGATGTGTATATGGGTGCCCTGAAAGTCATGGGCAAGATATAATCACGAAGAACGAGAGGCTAAATTACGGCGTTAAAATTTAATTCAAAATACTCACCTACTACGTGTAGGCTCCGTTTTTTCATTAAATTTTGCCTTGTACTTTAGCCTCTCGTTCTCCGTGATACGTGCTAATTGTTAGCTTTAAACTTGCAATACACTATTTTATAAAACATGTTCAAGAACAAATATGTTTCAAACAAAAAAATCAATTCGGAATTAAATATCAATGGCTGATCCTTATGTAATTAAAATGCCTAAACTTTCAGACACAATGGAAGAAGGCACTATTGTCACCTGGGAAAAAAATGTTGGTGACTTTATTGAGCGCGGTACGATTGTTGCCACGGTAGAAACTGATAAAGCAATCATGGACGTTGAAGTTTTCCGTGAAGGTTATTTGTCCGGCACCATTGAAGTTGATTCCGTTGTACCTGTTGGAACACCGATTGCGTATCTGGTTGAAAGTGAAGCGGATGTATCCGGTGATGCGGCTGCTTCATCGCCTGTATCAGAAGCTACCGAAGTTGAAGTGGTTGCTGCTGAAAACAGTGGCGAAACTGTCGAAGTTGAAGAAGAACAGGGTGCACCCGAAGGTGCATATGCGGTTAAGATGCCTAAACTTTCAGACACTATGGAAGAAGGTACCGTTGTTACCTGGGAAAAAGAAATTGGTGACAAGATTGAGCGTGGTGACGTGATTGCCACAGTTGAAACGGACAAAGCCATTATGGATGTTGAAATTTTTCGTGAAGGTTATTTGTCGGGTCCACAACTGGAACTTGATAGCGTTATCGAAGTAGGCGGCGTGATAGCCTATATCGTTGAAGATAAAGCCAGTGTTGTGAATAAAGCAAAAACGCCTTCTGCTGCTGCGAAAAAAGTGGCAGCAACGTCAACCAGCACCAAACCGATTCCAGCCGGTACTCGTCAGGCAAAAACACATATTGCTGCAATGCCTTCGGGTGCAACCCCGGCTCCACGCCCACGCAGTGGTAAAGCCACACCTTATGCACGCCAGCTAGCCGGTGCACATGGTATCGACTTAAACAGTATTACCGGTACGGGTCCCGATGGTTTGATTATTGCTGCCGATGTATTAAACAGCGACGTACAAAAAACCGCAACCAAACGTATCTTCCAGGTTGCTGGTGAAGGCCGCGCGATGACGGCAATGGAAAAAGCCGTTGCACATAATATGGAATATTCCTTATCCATGCCATTGTTCCGCGTAACAATGAACATTGATATTTCATCTTTAAAAGCTGCATCAAAAGCCAAAGGTTTTTCTTTAACCGTAACTTTGGCCAAGGCCGCTGCATTAGGTATTGAAAAACATCCAAGCATTAATGCGGTGTATCAACATGAAGACAGGATTGTAGAACGTGATTCGGTAGATATTGGTTTAGCCGTAGAAACCGATGGTATGGGGCTGGTTGTTCCGGTATTACGCGATGCAGCGAACCGTGACCTGGCCGACTTGTCGGCTAACTGGAAAGATCTGGTTGACCGTGCAAGAGCGCGCCGTTTAAAGCCTGAAGAATATTCAAACCCGACGTTTACTATTTCAAACATGGGCATGATGGGCGTAAGCCACTTCGATGCGATCCCGTCACCGGGTACTTCAGCAATTTTTGCGATTGCAACACTGGGCCCACAAGGGATGCCGGTAACGATTACTGCGGACCACCGTATTGTTAATGGAGCCGATGCAGCGAAGTTCCTGAAAACGTTTAAAGAGCTCGTTGAATCACCTACATGGATAGATGCAGCAGCAACATCAGTCGCTGCAACAGTAGTACCACAAGCCAGTGGTTTTACTTTGGAAAAAGGCAAATACGATTACGATGTGGTTGTTATCGGCGGTGGCCCGGGTGGTGAAGATGCCGCGCGTGATTTGGTTGGTGACGGTTATAAAGTTGCAATGGTCAACGATGCGCCGTTCCCGGGTGGTGAATGTTTATGGCGTGGTTGTATTCCATCGAAAGCATGGCGTGCCGCAGCAGATCGTATTCGTGATCGCGCGCATGATAAATTACTCGGCGTAACCGGCACTAATAAACCGGTATTGAAATGGAACGAATTAGAAAAGCACCGTCGCAATGTTTTAGAAACACGTGGTGGTATGGCACTTAACACCGATAAAGGTGTGAAGATTGATGTTATTCAGGGCTTCGCGCGTTTTGTCGATAGCCATAGTGTGCATGTTGATACTGCTGGTAATACCAAAGATCCACATACGCGTGACATTGCCGGTAACGGTAAAAAAGGCAAAACCATTTCATTTGGTGCTGCGATTATTGCAACCGGCGCGCCTCCATTTGTACCGCCTATTCCGGGTGCGCATGACGGTGTTGAATCCGGTGGTGTATTAACTTCCGACACGGTTTGGGGTTTAAAGAAACAGCCAATGAAAGTCGGTGTGATTGGTGGTGGTGCGATTGGTGTCGAGATGGCACAAATCTTTCAGGACTTTGGTTCTAAAGTTTTATTGGTTGAAGGTACTGAACGCATTCTGGCCGAAGTTGAAAAAGATGTGGCCAAACAACTCACTGATATTCTAAACAATGATAAACGTTTAACCATTGTAACCTCGGCAAAAGTGGTTGAACTAAAAGGTAAGCCAGGCGATATGAAACTGGTTTACGAAGACAGCGAAGGTAAGAAAAAAACCTATAGTTGTGACTATGTGATTATGGCAACCGGTAAACGTCCGGTGTTAGAGCCATTGAATTTAGACAATGCTGGTGTTGCTGTTGAACATGGTGTGATTAAAGCTGATGAGAAAAGCCAGACCAATGTTCCTCATATTTTTGCAGTGGGTGATGTTATTGGTGGATTAATGCTGGCGCATACCGCAGGCCAACAAGGTCGCGTCGCCGCTGCCAATATTGCAGGCGAGTACATGGCGTATAACCAGGACAAAGATTCCGGTGTTATCTTTACCCGCCCACAAGCTGCATTCGTCGGTTTATCTACCGCACAGGCAAAAGAAAAAGGCATTGATGCGGTCGAAATTAAAGTACCAATGAGCATTGATGCCAAAGCGATGATTACGGGTGAAACTCTTGGGTTGATAAAAATTGTTGCCGATAAAGCATCGCACCGTGTTATTGGTGTTCACTTTCTGACTGATCATGCCGATACTCTGATTGGCGAAGGCGTAATGATGGTGTCGGGTGATATGACATTGGAGCAGGTCGGTAATGCCATTCATCCTCATCCTACACAAACCGAGTTGTTTGGTGATATGGCTCGCCGTTTGGGTGCGCGTTTACGGCGTTCTGCAAAGCGTAAAAAATAATTAATGAAGAACAAGGATCTAGTCCTTGTTATCCGTGAAAGTGCATACTTAGCTGTTCTGCTAAAATCTAGATTCCCGCCTTCGCGGGAATAACGTCATCTAATCGTGGATTCACTTTCAGACGCAAGATATAAATAACGCAGCCTTGTTCTTTTAGAGATGAGAACTGTGACATAGCGTTTCAGCCTGCCATTTGTTAAATTCAACAGACATAAAATACAAAACAATAGAATAAATATTACATAAGGATTATGTATGTCTCAAACTGGAGAATCCTCTGCCAGTGCTACGATTGAATCACAAATAATCGAAGACAAGACGGTTGAGCGCATTAAAGTACGCCTCAGTGTTTTTTTCGACGGTACAAAAAATAATCGAACCAATACCGACTTACTTAATGTTTTAAAAAGAGAAGCCGAAGATAATGGAAAAAAACTGACCGACAAAGCACTCTATAAACATGCTAAAACGGGAAGTAGTTATGCCAATGACTACACCAATATCGCTAAAATGGAACGGCATATTGAAGTAAGCGAAGATAAAACCTATCAGAAAAAAATAGCCATTTATATTGAAGGCCCCGGCACAGCCGATAAAGAAAGAGATAAGTTTATTGGTTATGCCTTTGGCATGGGCCAGTCAGGTATCAGTAAAAAAGTAAAAAAAGGGATTGTAAAAGCCATCGACAAAATATTGGCTAATAGGGATGGAGATACTGATGTTATTGTCGAAAAACTCACCATTGATGTGTTCGGTTTTAGTCGTGGTGCAGCAGCGGCTCGTTATTTTATTCATAAGTCCATTTTAAGCGATGAAACCATAAAAATAGGCTTAGAAGAAAAAGACTGTCAACTAGAACATGTTGACGTTAACTTTGCTGGGCTGTATGACACTGTTTCGTCACATGGTATTTATTATTCAAATGATGTATCTGATTTAAGATTACATGCTATTTCACAGGCAGAAACGGTCGTTCAACTCGCGGCAGCCGACGAACATCGTGAACGTTTTTCGCTTACCACGATACACAGTGCTCGAAATAACCTGGAAATATTTTTGCCCGGTGTGCATTCGGATATTGGTGGTAGTTATAACAATGCTGAGGTCGAAAACCAGATTATATACGATAGTTTTGATTATGAAGAAGCAAAACAAGACCAACAAAATTTGATTGATGCCGGTTGGTTTAAAGCAGATGAAATTGAGTTAATCGTTTCTAATGAAGACGACGATGAAATTGTCAGTACCGTACAATTAAAAATAAATCGCACCATTGAGCATAACCACTATAATCGGATCCCACTGCATATTATGGCAGGCTATGCGCGGGAGAGTGGGATTGATATTATGGTGGAGATGGAGCAGAAAGAAAAAATACCTAGCAAATTAAAGACAGTTCATAACAAAATTAAAGCCTATATAGATGAAATGGGTAAATCGAAAATGAGTGATTGGCATCATAATGAACCGTGGCTTTGTGAACTGAGGCATGAATATCTGCATTTTTCTGCTAAATGCGAAACAGGCTTGTATCCTCGAATACGGGATGGCAAACGTTTCAGGATGCGATATGAGGGTTAAACAAACGATTGGCAGCAGCCTTTTAACTTTATTTTTTTTATTCACTGCAGGTGGAACAAGTATGGCAACAAAATTTGATTGGCTGGCAACGGATAGCGCGCCCAAAAAGTACCCAATGGAAATTGTGAGGGGTGATTTATTTTTCCCTAAAGAAGGAAAATTATATGTGCCCAATAAAAAGATATTGCATCACGGTTGGGGAACCAGTGTTTCGGTTCATATTGTGGGAGACGATACCAAGCCCCTGCCTGAGCGGCTGGAAATTACCTTTTTCTCTTATACGGAGAACCAGTTTTATAAAGGTGATTTTGAGCTACCTTATGAGAAAATACTTAAACTGTTTCAAAATGGTTACGATAGCCCCAAAGTTAACGAGCATACAACTTACAAAGAAGTGGTTGTTGGGGTTGCCCCCGGTGGGCATGTGTCTGTGTGGTTAAATGGTATTGATAAAACCACGGAAGTGTTTTCTGGGCAAGCAGAAAAAACAGAAGTCGACTGGAAAGAAATTATTGATAATCCAGATATTCCTCGTGTCGAATATATTCAAGGTGTTTTAGAAAGAAGGCTTAAACAGGATGAATCGCAATCGCTAAAGAAAAATGGCATTCCCTTTGGTTTATGGGAAACCTATCGCAAGCGTTATAACTGGCAGCCTGAATTTACCGGCCTTAAAGCCCCTAATAGAATAAAGCGTGTGATTTATTTTAACGGTGAAGATGAATATATTAATTTACCACTGGATGCCGAACATGCCAATAAACCATTACCGATACCGAAAGAAATGCATTTCAATTGGGAATGGCCAAAAGGGAAGCCACTTGTTTTCAAACTCTATTTTAATGAGCCGGAAATTTTTGATGCTTTTAAGCAACTTGGTGCTTCGGGTGAACCACTACAACTTGAAATGCGAATGCTAGTTAATGAAGAAGGTAAAACCCTTTTTTCAATCTGGCTTAAAAACAGAAAAGACGAAATTTTTCTTAAAAATACCACACTAAAGAACTACGGTATTCCAAAGAAAAAAGATTATTAATGAGACAGCCTTATTGTTTAGGCCAAGTTAAGGAGGTTGAATAATATTCTTGCCTATCATGGTTTAAACTAAATAATATCAGGTTTGCATAAGAGATTTAAATTGATGGCAATAATAAAACCCAATAAAATTACCGAAGCAATCTCGCGTTGACGTTAACTTCGCTGGGCTGTATGACACCGTTTCATCACACGGTATTCATTATTCAAATGATGTCACTGCTGTCCCGTTAACTTGTAAGCAATGCCCCCCCACTTATGTCATTGCGAAGGAATAAAATGACCGAAGCAATCTCATGATGAAGGATTATAAACTTGAGATTGCCGCGTCCGTACTAAAAAACACTTGTTTTTCAGTCCCTCCTCGCAAAGACCGATAACTCTAAATTTTGTGGGGATCCCTTAGGGCTTATTCCTATTCATGTCACTTATTTCTGGAATACTTTTTGCAACCCACACGGGTATGCAGCGTAACTTTGCTTTTTATAAACATTTTGTTTTTCTTGGTATCCTTATTCTAGGAACAGCGTCCTGCGGCCTAAAACTTGGTGCGGAGGCACGCCAAGCTGCTGAAAATTCAAATAAAAATCAGTCGCATTCAAAGTTTGTTGATGTTGATAACACCCAGGCCGAGCCTGATGTTAAGCAGGCGGCTAGCCTGGATAATGCTTCAGACAAGACGGCAGCCAAACCTGCTAAAAAGGCGGCACGCTATGTCCGCACCGGCAAGAATCGGCGTTTGAGAGTGGCTTCCACACAGGATTTAGCCGACCCAGAAAATGCAGCAGTGGCAGATGCAACAGCAAAAGATGGAACAGGTGTGACGCTAGCCGAACAAGCTAAAAAGACGCCAGATAATCATGTTAGAAAAAGAGGTAGCCTGCATCAAAAAATCACTAGCAATATCCGCTCGGTTCACCAGAAAATCATGAATAAAGTAAAAGGGAATCGGCCGGTTAAAGAAAAGGTATTGTACCCAAGAGTGCAGTTATACGGTGCGAAAATTGCCCAGTCTAAATGGGTATTAACATCGACAGAGCTGGAATGTTCACTTACCCAGCCAATACCACGTTTAGGGAAAGCCCGGTTCAGATATAATCCGGTACAATTTTTAAAGTTTATATTTGAAGTCAATCACCCTGCCGCCCGAAAGCTTAAAGCCAAAGACAGGCGCTATTCTCGTCCGTTATTAACGGATCAATATCCTTATCCTGATGTAGGCGCAAAACTGGAGTCCATTCCACCGAACTGGAAGCCGTTTGCAATTAAGAAATCACTTGGGTTTATCCCGTTTAAAGAGGGTTACGAGCCTTTTGTTCTACCACATCGCCAAAGACTTGCACTGTCATCCAGCCTGGAAAGTAAGCGTAAAACATCAAAAGGTCAGCAACAGCTTGCCTCGATAAGCAAAACCTATTTACCTGAAATATGGCCTGACCGGCTTATGTATGAGCTGGAAGAAGGGATGTCGATAAGATTAACCTACCGTGACTGGACAGATGGTACGCAAGATATTATTACCACAATATCACCAATTAATTTTGCGAAAATTAAAACTGCGTTTGAAAAATGCATCAGTGGAAGGCCTAAATATAACTTCAGTAAACTACAAAAAACTGTACTGCATTTTAATAAAGGCCAGCGCAGCTTAAGTAAAAAATTACGCAACCAGCTTCGTAATGTGGTGAAGTTTGCCAGGCTGGACGAAAAAATCAAGAAAGTGATGATTAAATCCTATACCGACAGCATGGGTTTTAAGCGCGTTAACCGCAATGCTGCCAAAGTGCAGGCTCAGGCAATTAAAGCCTATATGAGAAAGCTGGGTATGCAGGTGCCGATTACCGCTATTGGTATTGGTGAAGGCCCGTATGTCGCATCAAACCGTAGTCGTGCCGGGCGGGCAAAGAACCGGCGTAGTGTTATCACTTTGATAAAATAACGACTAATCGCCCTGTTTTCGGTATAATCCGCGCAATTTAGTGAATTCATGCCGCGGAGCAACCAAATGGCCGATGTAAACAAAGTAGTCCTTGCCTATTCGGGCGGGTTAGATACCTCCATTATTTTAAAATGGCTCGAAGACGTTTATCACTGTGAAGTGGTCACCTTTACGGCCGATATTGGTCAGGGTGAAGAAGTTGAGCCAGCCCGTGCCAAAGCCGAGGCGATGGGTGTTAAAGAAATCTACATCGAAGATTTGCGCGAAGAATTTGCGCGTGATTTTGTTTTTCCTATGTTCCGTGCCAATACAATTTATGAAGGTGAGTATCTTTTAGGGACTTCGATTGCCCGCCCATTAATTTCCAAGCGTTTAATTGAAATTGCCAATGAAACCGGTGCCGATGCTATTTCACATGGTGCAACGGGCAAGGGGAATGATCAGGTTCGTTTTGAACTCGGTGCGTATGCATTAAAACCAGACGTGCAAATTATTGCCCCATGGCGTGAATGGGATTTAAACTCACGTGAAAAATTAATGGCCTATGCCAAAGAACACAATATTGCGGTTGATTTTAACAAAGGTAAAAAATCACCTTATTCAATGGATGCTAACTCGTTACATATTTCTTACGAAGGTGGTGTACTGGAAGACCCATGGGCAGAACCTGAAGACGATATGTGGCGCTGGTCGGTGTCACCCGAACAAGCCCCAGATACCGCAACCTATATAGAACTTGGGTTTAAAAACGGTGATGTCGTTTCTATTGACGGTGTAGCTAAAACACCGAATCAGGTAATGGAAGAATTAAATACAATCGGTGGTGCCAACGGTATTGGTCGAGACGACATTGTTGAAAACCGTTATGTGGGAATGAAGTCACGCGGCTGTTACGAAACACCTGCTGGTACAATTCTTTTAAAAGCCCATCGTGCGATTGAATCGATCACTTTGGATAGAGAAGTCGCGCACTTAAAAGACGAACTGATGCCGCGTTATGCCAATATGATTTATAATGGTTACTGGTGGTCACCCGAACGTGAAATGATGCAGGCGATGATAGATGCATCGCAAGTAACCGTTAATGGTG
>CAZEZI010000038.1:0-18608 GCA_964516315.1 uncultured Thioalkalispiraceae bacterium | reverse complement strand
GAATAAAGCGTCATTGTTTAATAAAAGTAACACTAAATTCATGATTCGTCCAGTCCCGCTTCAAATTAAGCCCAAATTAATTTGAAGCGGGACTGGGCACAAATAGAAAACTTAAAGATTACTGTCAATAAAAGCGGTGAGTTGTGATTTAGAAACCGCACCCACTTTAGTCGCTTCGACATTGCCGCCTTTAAAAATCATTAAAGTCGGAATACCACGAATACCAAATTTTGGTGGTGTATTTGGATTTTCATCGATATTTAGCTTGGCTACTCTGAGCTTGCCATCATATTCTTCGGCAATCTCATCTAAAATCGGTGCAATCATTTTACAGGGGCCACACCAGTCAGCCCAATAATCCACAAGTACCGGGCCTTCTGCATTGACTACCTCAGCCTCAAAGGTATCATCGGTGACGTAGTTTATCTTATCGCTCAAGATTTATTCTCCTTAGTGAAGGGCAAAACTAAATACTCGCCTCTAATATGACAAATCTAGCAAAGCTGGCTTTGCTTGAACAGCCCTTTTCAAATTTGATTCTATAACAATTACGTTAATAATTATATTTGAGCGCAACAAACACCGCTTTGCAAGCCCCAAACAGGATTTTAAGCCTTGATTTTGTTATGCTGCGCCGCTATGACTAAAAAACACTTAACGGACACCACCTTTGCCAGCCTAAACCTCGACCCAAATTTACTTAAAGGGATTGAAACCACCGGCTTTACTCACTGCACGCCCATCCAGGCAGGCACCATCCCTATTGCAATGGCAGGCAAAGACGTTGCCGGGCAAGCACAAACCGGCACCGGTAAAAGTGCCGCATTCCTGGTGCCCATGTTCCAGCAGTTGATAAAAAGCGGCCTTGACCCATCCAATCCCAACCCGAAAGCCTTTATTCTCGCACCTACCCGCGAGCTGGCACAGCAAATTTATAACGATGCAGAAAAAATCGGCCAGTTTACCGGCCTGCGTCTGGCGGTTGTGTACGGTGGTACCGGCTATGAATCACAGCGTAAAACACTGGAAGACGGTGTTGATGTACTGATTGGCACCGTAGGGCGTTTAATCGACTATTTTAAACAACACATCTACAACTTAAAATCCGTTCAGGTGATGATTCTTGATGAAGCGGATCGGATGTTCGACCTTGGCTTTATCGACGATATTCGTTATTTATTCCGCCATATGCCAAAACCCAAAGATCGTCTCAGCATGCTGTTCTCGGCGACCCTGTCGCATCGGGTTTCTGAACTCGCCTACGACCATATGAATGAACCAGAGCGAGTTGAAATTGCGTCGGACCAGGTCACTGCCGACCAGATAAACCAGATGCTCTACTACCCTGCCAACGATGAAAAAATTCCGTTGCTGTTAGGCCTGTTTAAATCACACCATATTGATCGTGCGGTGGTTTTTTGCAATACCAAGCGCGCCACCGAAAAAGTCTCGGCTTTTTTTGCCGGCAATGGTTATGAAGTGGCGCTATTATCCGGTGACGTACCACAAAAGAAACGGCTTAGCTTATTACAGCGTTTTACTGACGGTGAGTTAAACATTATGGTCGCCACCGATGTGGCCGCACGTGGCCTGCATATCCCGGCGGTCAGCCATGTGATTAATTATGATTTACCAAATGATGCTGAAGACTATGTGCATCGCATTGGCCGAACCGCTCGCGCCGGTGCGTCTGGCGAAGCCATCAGTTTTGCCTGTGAAGACTCGGTATTTTCACTACCGGCGATTGAGGAATATATCGACCGTAAAATTCCAGTTTTATCCATTACCGCCGATCTGTTAATCAAGCCCAAAGCACCCATTTTCCCACCGCGAAAGAAAGGCCCGCCACATCATAATAAAAACAATGGCAATAGAAATAATCGCAAAAGAAATTACCGCTAAGCACTGGCTTTTAACCTGACATAGCTAAAGCAAATTATTAACCACAACGAGCACATAGGTTATAATGCAAGTTAAATCTATTTATTAGCATCAGGTAATTAATAATGACCATCCAGGCAACCATTTCCTACGGCGAGTTTCTTGATAAGCTGACCATTTTAGAAATAAAAAAAGAACGCATTAAAGATAAAAATAAACTGCAAAATATACAAAACGAATTAAACAGCGTAACAACCGCATGGCAAAACTGCCCCGCATCAAAAGTTGATATTAAAGCTGAGCTTGCGGCATTAAAAGCCATTAATGAAAAACTCTGGGTTATCGAAGACGATATTCGCGACAAAGAACGTCAACAATCATTTGATCAGGGCTTTATTGACTTAGCCCGCAGTGTGTATTTTGAAAACGACACCCGCGCCAAAATCAAGCGGGATATAAACGTAAAACTTGGCTCGGATTTAATCGAGGAAAAGTCTTACGCTGATTATAAAAATACCTGACAAGGATAAATTCAACTCTGAGGCTCCAGAAAAAGGTAAAAAATAGATCCCTCATCTTTCCCGCGCAGGCAGGACTCCAGGCTTTAGCCGCTACGAATCAGGCCACTCCTTTGTTTTTTGCATAAATTCAGGCCGAAGACAAACCAAAGCCCTTCACCAGTAACATCGCCCCTTTTTTTCAGGCATTAGATTGATCTAGCTCAAAAACATTAATTAAATATAAAGTATATTAGACTATACTAATACTAGATTGGAGAGAATTTATGAAAATATTGAATAAAAATAATGCCTTACGCCTCCGCCGTATTCTGCGTCTCAACATCCTTACAGCCCTTGTCGTACTTATTATTTCTGTGTATATGATTATTAGCGGGGAATATTCAACGCTGCAAGAACGCAAATCTGCAGATTCTTTCTACAATATGTTAGTAACAGGCAGTATTCTGTATATGGCTGTTGTCTGGATATCTTGCGTTATGACCAAGCCCTTCTGGTTTCCAAAAAAATCAGATTAACCTTGCCAGAATAAGGCTCTATAAATCTCCCCGGAAAAAGCGATAAAAAAGGGATGCAATGCATCCCTTGATCGGACTTATTTTATCTGCTGTGCCCAAACACCCCTGACAACCAAAAGTAAGGGTCAGCAACTTTTTGTGAGCTTGCAAAAAATTTAGCTAACCTTTGCAAGTTCATATAAACCAAGCTAGGCTTTATCCATTCATAGCCACTTACCTATAGTTAAATTTTAATGTCCGATAAAAATAAAGACTTCCTGCAACGTT
The DNA here is from genome assembly GCA_964516315.1 of uncultured Thioalkalispiraceae bacterium. Classification (GTDB taxonomy): domain Bacteria; phylum Pseudomonadota; class Gammaproteobacteria; order UBA6429; family Thiohalophilaceae; genus SZUA-37. The sequence goes on along the minus strand of CAZEZI010000038.1, from coordinate 15,424 downwards.
CTCTCGATTACCACGCCAAACCGGTTGCTGGCAAAATTGCCACAGCAATCACCAAGCCCTGTGCCAGCCAGGAAGACCTGTCGATGGCTTATACACCGGGTGTGGCCGAACCTGTTCGAGCCATTGCCGAGGATCCGAACCTGGCCTATAAATACACCGGCAAGGGCAATCTGGTGGCAGTGATTACTGATGGTACAGCGGTACTCGGCCTGGGCAATGTAGGCGCACTGGCAGGTAAACCGGTAATGGAAGGTAAGGGAGTTTTGTTTAAAAAATTTGCCGATATTGATGTGTTTGATATTGAAGTCAATGCACCGTCCACAGAAGCTTTTATCGATACCGTTGCCAATATTGCCGATACCTTTGGCGGCATTAACCTGGAAGATATTGCCGCACCTGCCTGCTTCGAAATTGAAAAAGCACTCAAGAAACGCCTCGATATACCGGTTTTTCATGATGACCAACACGGCACAGCAATTATTATCGCTGCCGGGCTTTTGAATGCATTACAAATACAGGACAAGACACTCGAAACTGCTAAAATTGTCTGTCTGGGAGCCGGTTCTGCAGCCATTGCGTCAATGAATTTATTAATAAAACTCGGCGCCGACCCCAAAAAGCTCTATATGCTGGATCGTAAAGGTGTGATTCATGCCGAACGTGAGGACTTAAACGAATACAAACAAAAATTTGCCGTCCAGACCGATGCACGCACACTCGATGATGCCATTACGGCGGCGGATATTTTCATCGGGGTTTCCGGGCCCAAACTGCTGTCAGCCGAACAGGTTCTGAAAATGGCCGCCAAGCCGATTGTCTTTGCTTTGTCGAACCCCGAACCTGAAATACAACCTGAACTGGCTAAAGCGGCAAGAAATGACATTATTATGGCAACCGGGCGCAGCGACTTCCCTAACCAGATTAACAATGTACTCGGCTTTCCCTTTATTTTTCGTGGTGCACTGGATGTACACGCCACCACCATTAACAGTGAAATGGAAATAGCAGCCGCTTATGCCTTAGCCAAGCTGGCACAAACACCGGCGCCGGCTGAGGTGTTGCTCGCCTACCAAACCCAACAACTTGATTTTGGAATGGATTACATTATCCCGAAACCGTTTGACCCACGCTTAAAAAACTACATTTCATCTGCGGTGGCACGTGCGGCGGTTGATAGTGGTGTGGCACGAAAACCGTATCCGTCACACTACCCGGACAGCGAGGACTCGCAAACTGAGCAGCAGCTATTTAATGAGTCTCAATCTTTATTTAAAAAATTGCGTGGGTTATTTAAATAAAAATTATTAACCACTCACAAGCAACTCAACCGCTTTAGTATCGGCACGTTGCATAGGCTTACCATCAACCGAACTCAACGGCGCATGATGCAAACCATGGACTGAGAAAATAATAATATGCACCGGCACGTCATCGGCTAAAAAGGCAAAGGCGGGATAGTATTCATACTCGTCCGCCTTGATATGAAAACGTTTTTGCTCTTCATCATAGGGAATATGGTTATCCATTAAAAAAACGGCCAACTCTTCAGAGGTTTCGGCAAATAAATGCAAATAGATTGCCGAATTAACGTCTGCCGTACCGTTTAAAACACTTCCCACCAGACGCGGATTAAATTTTTTAAAAAAGTGCATTGCATCCAGCGCGGTTTGCCTTAATTTTTTTAATTGCTCCGGCTGCGTATCTGCGCGAAAAATATGCTGATAAGTAACCAGCGCTTGCTGGATTTCCTTGTTCGAAGGTAAATTAAAAGATTCGATGGCACCGAATTGACTGGCGGCTTTGTTTTTTGCCAGTTGAAAATCCTGGCTGCCTGTTTCGGCCATATATTCTGCGGCAAGTTGTGCCAAACGCTCACGTATCTGCCAGCCTTTATTTTTACGCTGTGGCATTCAGCCTGTCCTCACCTGAGAGTTTTTCAACAACCTGCTAGAAAAGTTGTTCCGTTATATTACTCGCATCATCCGGGTTGTTTGAACGGCTACGCCCCGTTGAAGATTCACTTGGTACCTGATCTTCCTTGAAGTATTCAAACATGGTGTCGGTGCTTTCGGGCGTAGCCGGTAAACCGGTATTTTTGTCAATACGGACTGAAACAATGCTGTCGGGCTGCTCTAATGGTGATTCAGGCACTCCCTTTAAGGCTTGCCGCATATACGCTACCCACATGGGTAAGGCAGCAATGGCACCGGTTTCACGACTCCCAAGGGAGCGCGGGTTATCAAAACCAACCCAGGTAATCGTGACCACATTACGGTTAAATCCGGAAAACCAGGCATCACGCTGATCATTGGTCGTGCCAGTTTTGCCAGCTAAATCTTTTCGACGTAAGCTCAGGGCGCGTCGTCCGGTACCATAACGAACAACATCCCGCATCATGGTATCTATTAAAAAAGTAGTCGGCGCACTCAACACCCTTGGCGCCACTTTAAGTTGTTGCGGCCCGGTTTGCTCGATAAACTGAACTTCGATATCTGCTGCTCCCACATTATCAGCTACAGGTGTGCCTGCTTCTGACGTAGGTGTTTTTTCTTTATCGGCAACGACCGATGCTGCTTTTTCAGGTAATTGTTTTTTAGTCACCAGATTGTTATTCGCCATATCACCTAAAGACTCAAGCTTTGCTCGCTGCTCGGCAAGTTTTGCCGCTTCACGCTCCTGTTCCAGTTTAAGTTTGGCTTCCATTTCTTCAACACACTTCACACACACTTCCGGCCGTTGCTCCAGCATTATCACTTTTTTGTCCGAACCCAGAACATATTCAATAAAATAAGGCTGAACTTTAAAACCACCATTTGCAAAAACACTAAAACCTTCTGCTAACTCTAAAGGTGTGATCGCGCCACTGCCTAACGCTAAAGAAAGATCACGTGGTAAGCTGGAACGTTTAAACCCAAAGCGTGTCACATAACGCACCGCATAGCCAATCCCAATATCCCGCAACAAACGAATAGATACCAGGTTACGCGACTTGATAAGTGCCGTGCGCAAACGGGTTTCGCCATACCATTTACCGGTATAATTTTCAGGTCGCCAGGTATCTTCTAAACCCGGTGCATCGAAAACCACGGGGGCATCATTAATAATACTTGCAGCGGTAAAACCTTTATCCAGCGCAGCACTGTATATAAAAGGTTTAAAGCTTGAGCCCGGCTGGCGCTTTGCCTGAATAACACGGTTGAATTTACTCTGGTAAAAATCAAAACCACCAACTAATGACTGGAGCGCACCATCGTCCGGGTTAAGCGATACCAGCGCACCACTGACAATTGGAACCTGTGCCAGAAATGAGCAACCTTTTTTTGCCGGAACAACATAAATAACATCGCCAGCTTTTACAATCTGGCTCGCTTTATCAAGCTTCGGCCCCATATTAAATTCATCAATATAACGTCGCGCCCATTCAAGTTGCGGCCAGTCCATAAAAACTACATTACCATCCACGGTATACGCATAGGCCGATTGCTCATCAACCTGAAAAACAATGGCTGGAATCAAATCTCCCTGAGTGGGTTGCTCAACTAAAATGCTGTCCCAATATTCTTCATCGTCTTCGAATTCAAAATTAAATAATTCAACATGCCCAATGGTGCCACGATAACCATGTCGCCGATCGTATTCGTGCAAAGCCAGACGCAATGCTTTATTGGCGGCAATTTGTAATTTTGAATCGACCGTCGTGTACACCTGATAACCCGTGGTATAAATCTTATTACCATAGCGCTTTAACATTTCACTGCGCACCATCTCGGCAATATAGGGGGCTTCAACTTCCAGGTTTTGCCCATGAATCGCAGCCTCATCCACCACAGCAAAAGCATTATCATACTCAGACTGGGTAACAAAATTTAAATCACGCATGCGCCCTAATACATAATTGCGCCGTAATAAAGCACGTGAGGGGTTTACAATCGGGTTATAACGCGAGGGGGCTTTTGGCAGGCCGACAATCATCGCAATTTCCGGCAGGCTAAGCTCGTCAATATTTTTACCATAATAAACTTGCGCAGCTGCGGCCACACCATAGGCACGCTTGCCAAAATAAATTTTATTTAAATAAAGTTCGAGAATTTCCTGTTTGGTCAGCTCTTCTTCAATTTTAAAGGCGAGAAAAATCTCGTTAAATTTTCTCAGGAATGTTTTTTCACGTGACAAAAAGAAGTTCCGTGCCACCTGCATAGTAATAGTACTGCCACCCTGTGCACGCTCACCGGTACGGATTAAATGCAGAGCAGCACGTAATATACCTTTATAATCAACCCCGGGATGCTCAAAGAAACGATCATCTTCTGCCGCAATCAGCGCTTTGACCAGCATATCGGGGAATTCCTGATAACGCAGCGGCGTGCGCTTCATTTCGCCGAACTCGGCTAATAATAAGCCATCTTTAGTATAAACACGCAGTGGTACCTTGAGCTGAACATCTTTCAGGGTCTCAATATCCGGCAAATTAGGCGTTATATAGGCATAAATACCCAAAAAGCCCAGCCCAGCCAATAAACTCAGGCTAAAAACGCTCGCTAATCCGTAGATTGTTATTTTTTTTATGACTGGATTCACACTAACAGGAAAATATTATCGCAATTTAATCAAATAAGCATAGAAGTATGCACTAATCCTAAAGTATATCGCTTTGATGCAGATAACACTACGAAGCATTTGTAATTAACTATTATTTGACCTATAGTTGACTCAGGTACTTAAAGTAGTTATACATATAGTTCCTGTAACTACCGAATTAACAACAAATTATACTGAAAAAAATATATAAATATGGGCTTTAGCGACTTATTTAAACCAAAATCACCCCCGGTTATCGGGCTTGACATCAGTTCAACTGCGGTCAAATTGCTTGAATTGGGGCGTAGTGGCGACAAAATACGCGTAGAGAGTTATGCGGTTGAGCCCTTGCCTGCAAACTCGGTCGTCGAAAAGAGCATTTCCGATGTTGAGGCTGTGGGCGATGCTATCAAGCGCGCAATGAAGCGCTCAGGAACGCGTTGCAAGCATGCAGCGGCAGCAGTTGCCGGTTCAGCGGTTATTACCAAAACAATTTCCATGCCATCCAATCTAACTGACGATGAAATGGAACAGGACATTCAAAATGAGGCCGATCAGTATATCCCCTACCCTTTAGAAGAAGTCAATCTGGACTTTGAAGTTCTCGGCCAGTCGGAAAATGATCCCGATCGTGTCGAAGTGTTACTGGCAGCTTCGCGAAGTGAAAATGTAGACGTACGCGTTGCCGCTATTGAATTAGCCGGTTTAAAGGCACGAATAATGGATGTGGAAGCCTACGCCATGGAAAATGTATTCCAGATGTTAGCCCCGACTATGCCTGATCAGGGCATCGACCAGACCATTGCGATTATTGATGTCGGTGCCACCATGACCACACTTAATGTATTACATGATTTAAAAACCATTTATACCCGTGAACAGGTCTTTGGCGGCAAACAACTCACTGAAGAAATTCAACGTCGCTACGGCTTGTCTTATGAAGAAGCCGGTATGGCAAAGCGCCAGGGCGGCCTACCAGACAATTATGTACCGGAAGTACTGGAGCCATTTAAAGAAGCCATGACTCAACAAGTCAGCCGCTCTTTACAATTCTTCTTTTCATCAAGCCAGTACAGCAATGTTGACCATATTATATTAGCAGGCGGCAGCGCCATGTTACCCGGCATAGATGAAATGATTGCCAACAAGTTGGGTGTACATACTTCGGTTGCCAACCCCTTCACCAATATGACGATCGCTTCGCGTGTAAAAGCGCAAAGCCTCAGTAATGATGCATCATCACTGGTTATCGCATGTGGTTTAGCGATGAGGACGTTTGACTAAATGGCACGTATTAACCTCCTACCCTGGCGCGAAGAACAGCGCAAAGAGCAGCAACGTCAGTTTCTGACCATGTTAGGCCTGTCTGTTGTTTTAATGATACTCATTATTGCAGCCATCCATCTGCAGTACGCAAGAGCTCTGAACGTACAAAATTCACGGAACAGTTTTTTGCAGACCACCATTACCGAAGTTGAGGCACAAATTGCTGAAATCACCAAGCTGGAGAAAGATAAACAACGTCTTCTCAACCGGATTGAACGTATTCAGAAACTGCAAAGTAATCGTCCGGAAATTGTGCATTTATTTGATGAGCTTGTTCGTGTGTTACCCGAAGGTGTTTACCTGACAACCTTTACCCAAAAAGGTAAAACATTGATTCTTGAAGGTAAAGCACAATCGAATGCACGTGTTTCAGCCTTAATGCGCGGTATTGATAAATCCAAATGGATGACAAGACCAGTGCTGGATGTTATTCAAAAAGATAACAGTAAAGACTCAAAAGATCGTAGCTTTAAACTGCAGGCCACCCAATTTTCTACCCTTGCAGAAGATAATAAGGCAGCGAAACGATGAAAGACATTAATATAGATTTCAATGATCTCGATATTAATAATATCGGCTCCTGGCCTACCCCAGTTAAGGCCATCATTATCGTTATTGCCTGCGCAGCGACATTGGCTGCAGGCTACTTTCTGGATATTAAAAACCAGCAAAATGCACTTGAACGTGCAGAGCGACAGGAAATTACACTTAAACAGGATTTTGAAGTAAAACAGGCGAAAGCCATTAATCTTGAAGCCTATCGCCAGCAAATGAGCGAAATGAAAGAATCATTTGGCGCGATGTTACGTCAACTACCCAGCAGAACAGAAGTTGAGAATTTACTGATCGACATTTCACAAACTGGTCTGGCCAGCGGCATTGAATTTAAATTATTTAAGCCTGAAAAAGAGCAATTCACAGAATTTTACGCTGAGCTACCGATTAAAATATCAATGACCGGCACCTATCATCAATTTGGCAGTTTCGTTAGTGGCGTTGCCGCTCTGCCCCGAATTGTGACCTTAGAAAATATAGTCATCAAAGGTGGTAAAGACAGCAATTCAGCTTTAACTATGGATCTCACGGCAAAAACATATCGTTATCTGGATGAAGACGAAGTCTCGGAGCAGCGCCGAAAAGATCAAAAGAAACGAAAAGGTCGCCGTTAATTCGGGTTGTTAGTTATGATTTTGAAGAAAAAACAATTGCCAAAACAAAGCTTAAATACTCTTTCGGGTAATAATAGCTACTCTTTAACCATTCGATTACTCCCATTATTAATTGGTGCGACCTTATTAACAGGTTGTAGTGGCTCACAACATGGTGACCTGGAAAGTTATGTTAGTGATGTAAAAAGCAGGCAGAAAAGCAAGATCCCTGAGCTACCACAAGTTAAAACATATCCGCCTTTTAGCTATTCTGCATTTGACATTCGCGATCCCTTTCTGCCACTACTCGATGAAGAAGCTTTCGCTGGCGATACCAAAGCTGATAACAGCCTAAAACCCAAAACAGACCGTAAACCGGAACCTTTGGAAAGTTTTCCTCTAGACACACTTACATTTGTGGGTCATCTGGAAAAACAGGGTACCCGCTGGGGGCTGGTTTCTGCACCCGACAAATCCATTTACAAAGTTCAGGTAGGAAACTACATGGGCAAAAATTTTGGTGAAATCATCAAAATTACTGAAACTAAAATTATATTACGCGAAATCATTTCCGACGGCTCGGATGGTTGGCTAGACCGCGAAGCTTCACTGGCTTTATCAGAATAAGCTTCGAACAGGAGAAGAAAGATGTGCAATCAAACATACCCACTTATCACATCGGTGAAACAACATCATTATTTTAAACTGCTTGCTACTTTGTTTTTTTTGCTGGTCTCATCTACAGCCTTTGCAAACAGTTTAAAAAATATTAGTTTTAATGCTCTCCCCGGAGAACGCGTTGAAATACAGCTTAGTATGACTGAAGCGGCCGCGCTTCCAAATACTTTCACTATCGACCAGCCCGCGCGTATTGCTCTGGATTTCCCAAATACTAACGTTGCTCTTGACAAAAAAACCCATGAAATAAATATTGGCATCGCGCGCTCATTAACCGCTGTTGAAGCTGGCGGCCGTACCCGTGTTGTTATTAATTTGGCTAAGCTCACTGAATACGACACTACAGTAGAAGGCAATAATGTTTTTATCACTATCGGTGGAAGCGGCAAAAAGAAACATGGTACGTTTAATAGACCGGTTTTAAGCAAGCAAGGCATAATTGAAAAAATTGCGGACATTGATTTCCGCCGAGGAAGCAAAGGTGAAGGCCGTGTTATTATCAAGTTAACCGATCCCAACACACCTGTCGATATTGTTAAACGCGGTACCAAAGTGTTGGTTACGATTAAAAATAACAAGTTATCCACAAAGCTTGAGCGCCGTTTAGATGTGATTGACTTTGCAACACCGGTACAAACAGTCGATGCATTCAATCAGGGGACCGATACAAAAATTATTATTACCTCTGCGGGTAAATACGAGCACCTGGCTTATCAAACAAATGATTTGCTTACGATTGATGTGAAAAAAGAAATTAAACTATCTGAAGATGAAGCCAAGAAAAGACGCAAAAATTACGTTTACAGTGGTGAACGCCTGTCTTTAAATTTTCAGAATATTGAAGTCCGTGCGGTGCTCCAGTTAATTGCCGACTTTACGGGCATTAATATGGTTACCAGTGATACTGTTGACGGTGAGCTAACCCTACGCCTGAAAAATGTCCCTTGGGATCAGGCGCTTGATATTATCCTGAAAACCAAAGGACTCGACAAACGCCAAAATGGCAATGTCATGCTTATTGCCCCTGCAGAAGAAATGGCGCAACGGGATAAAATTGAACTTGAAGCTCGCAAAAGCATTCAGGAACTAGCTCCTATCATTTCACAAACAATACAGGTGAATTACTCAAGCGCACTCGATTTTGTTAAATTAATCTATGGGCGGTCAACTGGTGTAGGTGGAAGTGCAAGCAGTGGCAGTACGAGTAAACAATCAGGCTATCTATCACCTCGTGGCCGTGCATCCCTCGACAAAAGATCTAATAAATTAATCATTTTTGATATTCAGGAAAAAGTTGATGCGATCCTCGCAATGGTCAAAGAACTTGATATACCTAATCGTCAGGTTTTAATTGAGTCACGTATTGTTATTGCCGGTACCACCTTCGGCAAAGAGCTAGGTGTGCGTTTTGGCTTTAACCGTAGTACATCCGCCAACACCGGACAGCCTAATCAGGCTGGCATAGGTATATCTAATACTGTAACGAACGCCGATAGTGTACGTCAGGGGACACAACCTTCTGCCGCCAACCGCTTAAATGTAAACTTACCTTCACCGTCTTCTTTCGGTACCGTTGCATTGGCACTAGCGCGGCTTCCCTTCGGCACATTACTCGACCTGGAACTATCTGCCGCACAAGCGGAGGGACGTTCTGAAACGGTATCTGCACCACGTTTAATTACGGCTAATAATAATAAAGCCTATATTAAACAAGGTTTTGAAGTACCGTATGCATCACAAACTGCATCGGGAGCAACTGATATTGAATTTAAAGAGGCGGTTTTAAAACTGGAAGTGACACCACAAATTACACCGGATGATAATATCATTATGCAATTACTAGTGAAAAAAGATCGCCCTGATTTCTCTCAGCCTGGCCCGCCAATTCAAAAACGTGAAGTAAAAACACAGGTACGAGTAAGGAATGGAGAAACCATTGTACTCGGTGGTATTTATGAGCATACTTCCACTGATAATATTGCAAAAGTACCTTTCTTTGGTGACCTACCCATTATTGGCGGCCTATTCAGAAGCCATCAGGAAAGTAATGATAAGTCAGAGTTACTTATTTTTGTAACACCGAAAATTATCAGTGATAATTTAACGCTTTAGCAACAACACCAATATAAAAAAAGGGATACGTATGATATCCCTTTTTTTTCGCCTAATAAATACTAGACATTTTGAGTGGCGCTTTGCTCAAGCTATTTAGACTAATAACAAACTTTTATCTTATCTAAAAACTGATATGCTTAAGCCTGGCTCTAAAACTCACAAGAAAACATGCCCCAAACTCAAAATATCATTCTCGTTGGCCCGATGGGCTCAGGCAAAACAACCATTGGCCGTCAACTCGCCAAACAATTAAACATGACATTCTTTGACAGCGACCATGAAATCGAAGCTAAAACCGGTGCCAATATTCCTCTTATTTTTGAACTCGAGGGTGAAAAGGGTTTTCGTAAACGTGAAACAGCAATGTTAGACGAACTGAGCCAGAAAAACGCAGTTGTTTTAGCAACTGGGGGCGGTGCGGTACTGGCACTTGAAAATCGTAAAATGTTACGCCAGCGAGGTATCGTCATTTATTTATCGGCAACCCTTGAGCAACTTTGGGAGCGTACCCGTCTGGATAAGAACCGTCCTTTATTACAAACAGAAAACCCGCGAGACAAAATTGCAGCACTGTTAGAACAACGTAGTCCGCTTTATGAAGAAATGGCTGACATTACAATTGACACCGGTACCGGCAATGTAAAATCAAGCATTAAACAAATTATCGCACAATTAAAACAAACCCAATAATGAAGTCCTTGCTTTACTTGTTTTAGATTTAAATTAATTCCTTATTTAACGTATAATCAAGCTTACTTTCAGGCAAACAAAATAAAATAGATGAAAACACTTACTGTTGATCTGGGCGAGAGAAGCTACCCTATCCATATCGGAACAAACTTGCTGTCTCAAAAAGAGCTGGTCACACCGTATGTTAACGGCACTCAGGTGATGATAGTGACTAATAACATTGTTGCCCCTTTATATCTTGAACAGGCAAAATCTTTATTTGCTGATTTTCAGTGTCACACCGTTATCTTGCCCGACGGTGAGCAGCACAAAACCTTAAACGATCTTAACCTTATCTATGATGCATTGCTGTCCAGCCACTTTGACCGCTACTGTACCCTTGTTGCATTAGGTGGCGGTGTCGTTGGTGATATGACCGGTTATGCTGCTGCAAGTTATCAGCGTGGTGTAAACTTTATTCAAATACCAACGACATTGCTGGCACAGGTTGATTCGTCAGTTGGCGGCAAAACTGGCGTTAACCATCCTTTGGGTAAAAATATGATTGGTGCTTTTCACCAACCTGCTTGTGTCCTTGCAGATATTAATACCCTCAACACACTGGAAAACAACCAGCTCAGTGCAGGACTAGCAGAAGTCATCAAATACGGATTAATCCGCTTACCTGAATTTCTCAACTGGCTCGAACAGAATATGGACAAACTGTTGGCACGCGACCCCGATGCATTAAGTTATGCCATTGAAGTTTCTTGCCAGTGCAAAGCTGAAGTGGTTGCCGCAGATGAAAGAGAAGGGGGTATCCGTGCATTACTTAACCTTGGTCATACCTTTGGCCATGCCATTGAATCCGGTGCCGGTTATGGCAACTGGCTACACGGTGAAGCCGTTGGTATCGGTATGTTGATGGCAGCGGATTTATCCATGCGTGAAAACTGGATAAGCGAGCAGGACGTGCAACGTGTTAAAACCATCATTGAAGCGGCCAAACTTCCGGTACAACTACCCGCAATGATGACCTACGATGTTTTTATGGACTTGATGCGCATTGATAAAAAAGTACGTGACGGAAAAATAAATTTTGTACTTTACAATGCACTCGGCGATGCAAAGGTTACCCACAATTTTAAAGCGGATAATTTGCGCCAGACAATTGAGCACTTTCAGTGCTGCAGCTAAACCATAATGCTAAATAACACCAAACAATAATATCAGGAAACCCACCATGCAACTCGCACCTTACGCAGCGCAACAATCTAGCTCCCGAGGTCGACGTTTTGCCGAAGAATCACCACAATATCGCAGTGACTACCAACGTGACCGTGATCGCATTATCCATTCCTCCGCCTTCCGTCGACTGGAATATAAAACCCAGGTTTTTGTTAACCACGAAGGTGATATGTTCCGTACCCGTCTCACCCACTCGATTGAAGTGGCACAACTCAGCCGCAGCATTGCCCGCATTTTAGAGCTGAACGAAGACTTAAGTGAAACCATCGCACTGGCCCATGATCTTGGTCATACACCCTTCGGCCACGCCGGGCAGGATGCACTCAATGCCTGCATGAGAGACTACGGCGGCTTTGAACATAACTTACAGTCATTACGCACCGTCGACAAACTTGAACAACGTTATGCCGACTTTATTGGCTTAAACCTTACCTTTGAGTCTCGTGAAGGCATTTTAAAGCACTGTTCAACAAAAAATGCCCAGCAACTCGGTGATGTGGGAGAACGTTTTCTAAATAAAAAGCAGCCCAGCCTTGAAGCCCAAACCGTTAATCTTGCCGATGAAATTGCCTATAATAATCACGATGTCGATGATGGCTTACGCTCAGGACTTATCGAGATTGAGCAATTACTTGAGATTCGTCTGTTTAAAGAACAGTTTGATGTGGTCAGTAAACAATATCCCAACTTACAGGATCGCCGTCGCATTCATGAAATTATCCGCCGGATGATAAACCGACAAGTCGTCGATCTTATCGACACCACCAAAAAAAATCTAGAACAGGCGATGCCCAACTCCATTGACAGTATTCGCAATAACACAAACGAACTTGCATGCTTCAGTCCTGAAATGCAGGAAATGAATCTGGAGCTAAAACGCTTTTTACGCACACAAATGTATTCTCATTACCGGGTTCATCGCATGTCGGCAAAAGCCAGCCACATCATTCAGCAATTGTTTAACGCCTTCCTCAATGATCCAAAACTCTTAAACCCCAAATACCAGCAAATTGTCACGCAAAAAGAACAAAAAAATGCCGAACTTGGCAAAGCACGCGCGGTTGCCGATTATATTGCAGGTATGACCGACCGCTACGCAATCGCAGAATATGAAAAGATTTTTAACCCTGCTGAATTAACCTGAAGCAGAAACAAAACAGCCTGAAAACAAATAGATACGCAATGATTTAGTATCATACTATGCTATATTATTGGGTATAATTCATGAATGTTCATTTGCAACATTCGGTTAAAATAACATGCGTATTTATATGCAAATACAACAAAAGGAACAGCAACCCCGTTACTACCAATTGCTACTGCAACAGGATTTACTTGATGGCTGGACATTGGTACGGGAATGGGGAAAACAAGGCTCAAGTGGACGAGTCAAGCGGGATCACTTCCCCTGCAAAAATGATGCACTGCTTGCTTTAGAACGTGTTCGTGATGCACAACTCAAGCGTGGCTTTCAGGTTGTGTTTATTCAAGGTGCAGACAGTAATGACAACAACACCATACTGGATTCTTAATGGCTAATTACGACGCCGACCAGCTCAAACGCCTTGAACCCACCTACCTTCGGCAATACGGTTTGAACGAAGCCCCGTTCTCAACCCAACACGACGATAACTTCCTGTACCTCGATACTGAACGACACCAACGTCTTGAGATGCTGTCGCATCTTACCCAGTACAGCAACCTGCTATTAATCGTTACCGGTGAACGTGGCATTGGTAAAACCAGTTTACTGCGCCGCTTTTGCAATAATGCAGATGACTCATGGTATCTCTGTGAAGTGAATGCACACACCATGATGGATGCCGACTCCATGCTAACCGATATTGCGCGTGGTTTTGGCTTAAATGGCCTGCCCAATGATCCAGGCACTGTGCAGGAAATTGTCTTTGAACATTTAAAGGCGCTACAAAATGACGATTTAGTACCCATACTACTGATCGATGATGCCCACGAGCTTCCCAAAGACGCACTGGAAACACTGTTCTATTTTGCCGATATTGAAGCTGCACAAGGCCATCTATTAAGAATAATTTTATTCTGTGAACCACAAATCGATATCATGCTGGAATCACCATCGATTCGCCCGTTAAGAGAACGCATCACCCATACACTGGAATTGAATCCACTCGATGAAGATCAAACTGCCGAATTTATAAAACACCGCATGGCTGTTGCCGGTTTCGAGGGTGCATCTCCTTTTACACCCAAGGTCATTCAAAAGATCCATAAAATTGCCCGTGGTATTCCTTCCCACATTTGCGAATTAGCCCATTTGCATCTGGACGATGCGGCCAGTCTTAATAATAAAATCAACCATGTTGACTTAATGGAAGAATCGGAACCTGGTCTGGATGATCAATTTAGCGCCGAAGACCTGGGCTTCAAACCAGACAACGATAAGCCCATTAATTATAATGCAGCCGCATTCAGTACCCGCCACATCGTCTTTATTGCTATTGTCGCTATTGTCTCCATTATTGTTTTTACTATGCAAGACACCATTAACGAAGCGGTTACACCTGAAAATGACCCACTCTCGACAATCAACCGCAATTTGCCCTCAGCGATAGCGGAACAAAGTAAACCCCAAAAAATAACATCGGCCAAAGAAATTACATTAAAAGCCCCCCTGCAACCACCTGCGCCAGAACTGGAAGATGAACCACAACCACCGCCATTGGCCTCATCTCAAAATAACAATCAGGAAGCCTCAACCGCGGCCACGCTTGCAAATAATGTGACCCCACAACCGGAACCTGTCAACTATGTGCTTGATACTGTTTCACCTAACCCTGTTATCGGCAGTAACAAACCGCAAACCATCATAATAAAAGGCAGTGGCTTTAAAAGTGGTTCAAAACCACCCGCCGTCTGGATTAGCTGGACAGGTAAAACCAGGGCATTAAAGAAACATCAATATAAAATTGTTGATGACAACAATATCGAATTAACCATCACAGTAGGAACAACAGCCGATAAATGGTCTGCACAGTTAAAGCAAGGTACATTTGAATCGAACCAGCTTAGCTTTAATGTTATAAAACCAAAAGCAAAACCCACAAACATCACCACGCTGGCCGGGGTTCACGATGAACGCTGGATACTGGATCAGCAACCCAACCACTTTACTTTACAACTATTCGGCACACAAAATAAAAACAACATTAAAAAATTTACAACGACAAACAAGCTAACTGACAAGATTGCTGTATACCAGACTTTACGTAACGGCAACCCATGGTATGCCTTAATCTACGGTAGTTATGCTACAAAAGAAGCGGCTCAGTCAGCTAAGGCGAAAATCGCAAATTCAAAAGTAAAACCCTGGTTACGTCGTTTTGACAGTGTACAGGCTAAAATTAATACTGAAAAAACAGACAGCAAGCCCGTTAAACCCAAACAAAAATTACAGGTAGCAAAATCACCCGGCACCATTATCACTACCCCCCCACTGACGGCAGTAAAAGACTCTGCAGCATGGCTCTGGAGTCAGGATCCAAGGCACTATACCCTGCAATTACTCGGCGGCAGAAATGATAAAAGTATTCAGCAGTTTATACGTAAATACAAACTAAAAGACAAAGCCGTTTATTTTCATACCCGCCACAATCAACGTAACTGGTATGCACTGGTTTATGGTA
>CAZEZI010000037.1:0-18902 GCA_964516315.1 uncultured Thioalkalispiraceae bacterium | reverse complement strand
CTGCAGTAGGGGGTGTTCCTGAAATTATTGAAGACAATAAGTCAGGGTTGCTTGTTCCATCAAAAGATTCAACGAAAATTGCAGATGCAATTCTTAAGTTAGTTCAAGATCAAAGTTTAAGAGGAAAATTGGCGAAAGGTGCATTGGTTCGATGTCGGAAAAAGTTTTTGGTGACAAGAACTGTAACTGAGTTGACCGAAATATACTCTATTCTTTAATTTCTATAAAATTAATAATATCATTTATAATTAAATGTATATTTTTTTCTACCCATGCTTCTTCTTCTAAATTCAGGTTGTCTTGATCTGTTACATCAATTGTATACCAAAGGTGGCACCTTTGAAGCCAGTAAACGACTATTAATGGTTTTAAATATTTAGTTTCAATATTTAATTCTTTAAGGTATTTTAATATGCTTTGCTTTTTCCAGTCTTTAAGTGAGAAATTAATCAAAAGTTCTTTTATTAATATTCCAAAATGCTTATTTCCTTTTCTTTTGTTTATATTAACTATTAAATGTAATAGATCTAGCAATGGAAAATTATCCTCCTGATAAGAATCCCAATCTACGATACCAACTAGGTTGCAGTTAGTTTTTGATACAATAATATTACCAAGCCAGTAGTCTCCATGTGACATAACAAGGGGAAGAGTATTATTTAATAAGTAGTCGGATAAAATAGACTCTAATCTCGAAAGAGTGTTTTTATCAATATTAAATTTATTCCTGAAGAATTTAATATAAAAACCGACTTTCTGATCAAAGCATTGCTGATCAACTTCTTTTCGAGCTGTTTTTATACGATTTAATTGGATTAAAAATTCAATGGCATTCTCAACAATGAATTTAGTTTTCTTAGGGTTGAAAAAGAAATGCGTACCGGCGACACCTTGCATAACACTTTCCCTGAAGTATGTCGCACCGTTAGTAATATTACTTTCTATCTGATTTGGTAGATATTTGTTGATATATGTATTTTGATGCAAGTTTATCTTTTCAATAGAGTCCGCATTGGTAATCATTGATATGCGTGCAGATTTTGAAAGTGGAATTTTAGTTAAAATATCTTCATTTGATTTCTGGTGCTCAATAATTAAAGCATTTCTATTCGCTCGTATATAAGCACTCAGTTGTTTATTCGATATGCTGTCTGCTTGTTGATTTATAGAAGATTTTGAATAAGTTGATATGCGGAATACACATGTTAATGTATTTAGTTTAGTTAGATTAAGAAGTCTAAATAAATAAATTTTAAGAGTAGAGATGATTCCTTGTTGAAATAGACTGTATGGAAATGATTTGAAATGCTTATCTGTAGAGACTAGAAATTTTGACTTTGATAATGGGTGTATATAAATACTATTTATGAATGTAAAGTCATCAGGTATAAATTTTGTTTTTTGTGATGCGCTACTATATATAATTATATGGCCATTCGCGCTTAATACTCTTAATAGTTCATTATTATTTGATGTGATGTATTCATTATATGATATACAAATAAGGTCGAAATAATTATTTTGTAAAGGAAAATGTTCAGATGAAGAGCCATTCTCATTGTTTTTGATGCAGGTCGAAGTTGTATTGTAAGATATTCTGGTGATATTAGATTGTTTAGAATATTGAAAATCACTTTCCCCTGGAAGCTGGCTGCTTATCACCAGTGTATTAACTGGTGTCTTGTATCTAAAAATATCAATAGGAAAGTTGCTTAATAAGAATTTGCCAATCATTTTATTTGTTTACGTGCCTCTTTAATTTTATGGCCGAAAATAATTTAAAAATAATAGTTCCTTCGTTCCGCCTGATAGTAGCGAAAGACATGAGAAACAAAATATATATTAAACCGGATAATGGTATTGTAACCCATAATTCCGTATCTAAAAATTTTGAAAATATAATATAAAATGTGAAACTTCCTAATAGAGCAATGGTGATTCTGGAGAGCAGTTTATTGAAATTCAGGAATTTTCTTATGTGGTAAATAAATAGTAAAAGAAGTGATGTTTCTGCAATAAGAGCGCTTATTGCGGCACCGATAATGCCAAAATGTTTAATTAATACCACATTAGATACGAGACTTATAATTGCAGATATTCCATATGATTTAGTACGTGTTATTTCTAAGTTGTAACTCATTAAAAGCATACTAAAATAATGAGTGAAAAACATAAGCAGCAGCAGTAAAGAAAGTATTTTCAAAACAATAATCGAGCTATAAAATTTCTCCCCGAATATAATTGAGATTATGTCTGGTGCAATAGTAAATATACCTACTGCTATTGGAATAGCTATAAGTGCTAAGTGCCTAAGTACGTAGTTTGTTTGCTCGGTTATTACATTTAGCGCCAGATCTGAGTTTCGTGATGCCGAAGGGAAGAGTGCTATTGCTATTTGATGCGGTACAAATTGTAAAAGAAAGATTACTCTATAAGCAATGTTATACATACCTGCAGATGCAGCACCTAGCATAAACCCTAATAATACAACATCTATTCTAGATGATAATTGGAAAAGAATTGATGCCAATGCATTCGGTGATGATTCTTTAAGTATTCCTTTAAAGTTAGCAAAGCTAAAAGCTAAAGAGTTTGTATGGTACTTCTTTTTGAGATATGCGTAAGTGAAAATTAAAAATATAAAAGTTGTTACAGCAAGACTAATAGATATGCTTTTAAGAGAGAAATTTAAATAAATAAGAAAAATAGAGATAAAGGTGTTTGTAAGTTTTAATGCTACTTCAATAATGCTGGCTTGTGACATATCTTCTTGCGATATGAATATCGTTAAAAAACCGCTAATAAACCTTGTGCCAATTTGAAATAACCCAATGAATAAAATAATGGAAATTTCGTTTGAGCTAAATGACGTGAAGGGTAATACTGCAATTAAAAGCAGTGACATAATAATCAAAAGTGTAAGACGTAATGCGACAATCTCGCCTACATTTTTTTTAAATGTATCAGTATTTTTGGCTAAAAATTTAATTGAATAATTATATAGTCCCCAGTCGGATAAAATTGCAAAATACCCTGTAAAAGCAATAGCGAAGGAGTAGATGCCAATCCCTTCTTCTCCATATTTTCTAGTGATAGATATAAATAAGAAAAAAAGAAATATATCACCAAATATTTTCGCACTCGTTAGTGAAAAAATATTTTTTAATACTTTAACGTTCAACAGCGTTGTTCCACACTATTGTGTTTTTTTTCGGCATACGAAAATAAAATAAAGGGAAAAAGGTTTCATGAAAGGGGTTTTGGCTAGTGAGTTTTCTAGTATCCGCCATAAAGTTTTCGGCATGAATTTATAAAATACTTTATATATAAACCCAACACCATAATACTCTACAATTTCCAAGCCGTGTGGCTCAATCATATTTTTAATTTCTTTTAAGCTCATTTGGTTTTGTTTACTGATATTAAATATTCGATCAAATAAAACAAGAAACCATCTGCTGCTATATTTGTTTCCATGAATATTAAAAATAAATATGGATTCATCATTTCGTAGCTTGTTGTGAATCATTTTTAGGGCTTTATGGCGGAGTTCATCCTGAGCATTTAAGAAAAATCGAAAAGAGCTTATACAATCAAACTTGCCTTCCACGACATTATCATTAAGCGTAGCATCACCTAAAATAAATTTAGATTTTTTGGCTTTCTTTTTAGCTTGCTCTAACATTGTCTCTGAAATATCTACACCAATTGGCTCATCAAATTTGTCTTCAAGAGTTGTTAGTATTCTGCCTGTACCACAAGCAAAGTCTAAATATCGACCACCTTTTGTGTGTTTTTCTACAATATATTCAAGAATTTTTTTCTCTTTTTGCCACATTTCATAGCCGAAACTACCTTCTGTGAAAAGATCCTTGTCATAAAACACACCATAACCTTCGTTTTTGTGAACTTCTCTGTAGTCGTCTGCCATAATATACCTAAAATAAATCAAGAATAAGAATTAACTAATATGTTATTAATTAATATTTTATCATGTTTTCTACAGACAGATAAATGTATATGTCTTGGTCTATGCGGATATTTCTTTTAATATAGCCTTGAAGGCTAAAATATATTATTTTTTAGTGATTTTTACGGGTTGATGGTTTTTTATACAAATATTGTCAACTGATAACCTGTTGAAGGATGCACACTGTTGTTTTTAAATTTGTGTGGAATGGCATGAATAATAAAATTAATTTTTTTAGCAAAATACTGAGTTCATATACTAAGAACAAATCTGAGATAAACTCTTTAGTTTCTTTTTCTGCACCTCAATATATATACGGTCGTAAAAACTTTTCTGATATCCCTGTTTTTTGTTCCCATTCAGTAGAGCCTGAATTATTTGAAAAACAACTAAAATTTTTGAATGAGAATAGTTTTAGCACGTTAAGTGGTGATGAATATTTGGAGCGTATTACCGATAAAAAATACAAAAATAATGGTAAAGATATTTTGCTAACCTTTGATGATGGTATGAGCTCTGTATGGACAACAGGATTACCTTTGCTGGAAAAGTACAATAAAAAAATTACTGCATTTGTATTGCCAGGGTTAACGTCAGAGTCTAATAAAGTAGGGTCAACAATAAATGATGAACTTGCTGCAGATGAGTATGCAGCGGTTCTAAAACGTGACTTTAGTGATGAACCACTCTGCAACTGGGCTGAAATTGAAGCTCTTCACAATAGTGGTTATGTCGATATTGAGTCGCATGGTATGTTTCACATGCTAGTGTCGACATCTCCCAAAATAATTGATTTTGTAAACCCTGATTTCGATCCATATCACTATGGTAATATTCATATACCTGGATTTGTAAAAGAGAAGTCCGGAACGGTTATGTACCGTGATTTTGTACTTGGACATCCTGTGTATAAGCATTTCCCCAGGCTTGGCGGCCAACTAAAGTACCTGGATAGTGATATTGTTCGAAATGCCTGTGAATCCTATGTAAAGGATAATGGGGATGCGTCATTTTTTAAAAGAAATAATTGGCGTCAGGAACTAATGAATGTGGTCGATGAACTAAAACCGGCAAATTTAAATTATGAAACTGATGATGAAATGATGAATGCCATGCGGGATGAGTTAGTATTATCCAAGAGTATAATCGAATCCAGACTTTCAAATAAAACAGTACGTCAATTTTGTTTTCCCTGGTTTGCTGCCTGTGAAAAAAGTGCAAAATTAGCACACGAAGCCGGTTATGAAGCGATTCATTTAGGTGCAGGACCAGGTTTTAAGCCATTACGGGGCGTTAAATACCCTGAATTTGTAACTCGTTTACAAGAAGAATATTTAATGAACTTGCCAGGGAAAGGGAAGATAAGTTTATTGGAAGTACTTAAGTCTAAATTGAACTCTAGAAAAGGAACTTTATAATAGAATGTTAAAGCTGTTTAAAGCCTTTGTCTTACTGTGTCAACTAACACTTGTTTTTGATGTGGGTGCTGCTATAAAAAAGGTACCTTTATATGGTGTTTTTGAGCATACAATTACTTCAGAAAGTATTCTTCAAGAACCATTTGATTACAATCTTTCAAATATTGAAGCAGTATTTGAGTCAGCAGAAGGTAAGGTCTTTAAAGTTTCTGGGTTTTATGATGGTATTGAGAATGGCAAACAAATTTGGCGCACTCGTTTTATGCCAAATAAATCTGGAACGTGGAAATACACTATAAAATTGAATGCTAAATTGATAAAAAATGGATATTTTTATGTAACAGATAACCCCGAGTTAGTAACAAACCATGGCCATATCAAGGTGGATCCAGGCAACCCAACATATTTAGTACATGATGATGGTGTTCCTCATTATTGGGTTGGAGGGAAATGGTTTGCAGCTCAAAATTATGGCCCGGAGCGTAAAGGTAAATATGTTAATAAGCGTATTTTAACTAACAATGAGATTAAGAGTTACCTGAATCTTTTAAAGAAATATAAACATAATGGTATATTGCTTAAAGTTGGCTTGTTCCTTCTGGAAAAAGATAATGTGAGTTGGGATCTTGAATGGACTAGAAAGGCAGAGTGGATTATTCAACAATGTATGTTACGTGGCATAAATGTACAAATATCATTTTTCGATACTTGGTCTAGAGATAAAACTGACTGGTTTAAATTTAATACAAATGGGGATGAACAACCTTTTAATGTATGG
The DNA here is from genome assembly GCA_964516315.1 of uncultured Thioalkalispiraceae bacterium. Taxonomy (GTDB): domain Bacteria; phylum Pseudomonadota; class Gammaproteobacteria; order UBA6429; family Thiohalophilaceae; genus SZUA-37. The sequence continues at coordinate 12,736 of CAZEZI010000037.1, read as the reverse complement.
AAAGATGGCAATGATAGACTAAAGAAAAATTATATCCGCTACATCGTAAGCCGATTTGCTGCATATTCAAATGTTTATTGGGAGCTAGGTAATGAAATGGAGCATAAGCCGAACAATGGAAAGGATTTTGTAGCGTTAAGTAATAAAAAATATATTCCCTGGATACGAAAATACGATCCTTATAACTTGCCAATTGGTTTGTCAGAAAATATATGGCAACAAGCAGATGTTGATATTGGTTTTTTACATCAAGCTAATGAGTTACCAAAAAGAGAATGGACTAAACCGGTTATAATGAATGAACCTGTTAGGTACAAGCTTCGGTTAACAATGCTGCAGAAAATATTGGGTAAGTTCTTTGGAAAAAAATTACCCAATAATTTATGGAGTGATGCGAGTATAAACAATAAAGATTTACGCTTTGCTTACAGAAAAACTTTTTGGAAAATGTTTACTTATGGTGGTTCTGGCACAAGTGAAGCAACATGGCTTGATATTAAAAATGAGTACTCTCCAGCGCTTCATAATGTAATGCAGGATCATATGTATTTTTATGACTTTATTAATGGATTTTATTCCGAAATAAATAAAATGGATCCATTGCAATCAATTATTAGTGAAGAACCAGGGCAAGCAAGTACGAGAGGTTTAAGTGGGTTACGATATGTGACTTATATTGATATAGGTGCTCATTCAAGTGTTGGTGCCGGGAGTTTGAAAATAAAACTTCCAAAAGGTAAATATAAAGCAGCGTGGTACAAACCAAAAGATGGTAAGTTTACCCCTTCTTTTGTTATCAATAGCAATGGAAATTTAACTGATATTAAATACTCCGGCTTCTCTGAAGATATCGCACTGCTGGTCGAAATTGTAAAGTGACGGTTATATTTAAAAATGAGTTAATACATAACGTATGTAAAGATTAGTTAGCAGCATTTATTTTGATTTGTTATTCATTTTGTTACTGCTTATTAATTTTTTTAACCCATATTATGGGTAAAGATGTAATTTGTTTGCGCAATTCGATAATTATAACTATTTAAAAGCAATAACAGTCGATATTATATGTATCAAGTCAATATTATGACATGATAATATTGGACACGCGTGGACAACTTATTAGTACAGTGAGAAGTTTGTCGAAATGATCTGTGTTACATAAGTGGTTAATATTTGTTCAGTTTAAAAGGTAATTATTTACTTTATTTTTAATTTTTTCTAATAGCAGGGTACATGAGTGGGCATATACTTAAAATTGTCGTAAAATCATAATCTTGTATGATTTATCTCAAAGATTTTTAGTATCATAAATGGGTGAGTGGGAATGGAATTGTCAATTATAGCACCATTGTATAATGAGGAAGAGAATGTCGAGTTGCTTTATGAAGCAATTAAGACTGCTGCGGACTCCTTGGGAGCAAGCTACGAAATAATCTTCTCTGATGATGGGAGCACCGATAATACAGTTAAAATTGCTGCTGAACTGGCTTTAAAAGATCCAAATCTTAAAATTATTAAATTTCGTGGTAATTATGGGCAAACTCCTGCTATGGCTGCAGGCATTGATAATGCTGAGGGGAAAATAATAATTACAATGGATGGTGATTTACAAAATGACCCTGGTGATATCCCCCTGTTTATTGAAAAAATTAACGAAGGTTACGACCTCGTGGTAGGTTGGCGGCATAAACGTCAAGATAAACTGATAACAAGAAAAATCCCATCTAAAATCGCAAACTGGATTATCGGTAAAGTAACGGGTGTTCCAATTAAAGACAATGGTTGCTCATTAAAAGCATACCGTTCTGATATTATAAAAAAAGTTCCTCTGTATTCTGAAATGCATCGGTTTATTCCAGCAATGGCTTCGTTAACCGGTGCGCGTGTTGCAGAAATAAAAGTTCGCCACCATGCACGACGTTTTGGTGAGTCAAAATATGGTTTGTCTCGTATATACAAAGTTTTGATGGATCTGCTTACCATTAAAACAATTATTGCTTTTAGTTCAAGGCCTTTGTTGTGGTTTAGTATTTTGTCTATTCCTTTTGGTATTTTAAGTTTACTGTGCTTAGGTGCGGTAGGTTATGAAGCGATTACCGAAGGCACAGTTAGCCTGGTTTATGTTAGTACGGGGATGCTGCTTATTATTCTTGTAGCATTTCTGATAATGTGTGGTGCAATAAGTGAACTGGTGTATAAAACAGGTGACGTTAGATTACATAAGTTAACAGGCTTAACAGCTAGAATTATTAAGGGTGAAGGTAAAAATGGAAAATAAAGAGTTTATTTCAGTAGTTATTCCAATTAGTGAACGCAATGATGATCTGATGGATTTGCACGCAGATTACAAATCTGCACTTGCCCAATTAGTAAACCCATACGAAGTAATTTATGTTGTTGACGGCCATTTTGACCGGGAACTTGAGCAGCTTACTAAAATTGTTAATGAAGATGATGACACTAAAGTAATTAAACTTGCAAAAACATTCGGCGAGGCGGCTGCGCTTAATATAGGTTTTGAAAATTCAAAAGGGGACTTGATTTTAACCTTGCCGGCTTATTACCAGATTGACCCAAGTGAGTTATCAAAGTTCGTAGAGGCGTTTGATTCAAATGATATGATTACTGCATCTCGTTTCCCACGTACGGACTCTATTGTGAACCGCTTTATGGCACAAGTATTTCATAAAATACTGGGAGTTATTACTAAAAGTACATTTAAAGATTTAGGTTGTGGCGTTCGTTTGTTTAAACGTAAAATTATTGAAGAAATCGTGGTTTATGGAGATCAACATCGTTTCCTCCCTATTACGGCGAAGGGGCGAGGATTCAAGGTAAAAGAAGTTAATCTTAAACAGTCTTCTAAAGAAACGTACCGTAGAATTTATGGAGCAAGAACATATGTTAGTCGTTTGCTTGATATTTTAAATATTTTCTTCCTGGTTAAGTTCACAAAAAAACCATTGCGATTTTTTGGTTTGATTGGTTCGTTTATGTTTATAAGTGGAGGGTTATTATTTTTATATCCTGTTGTTGAACGAATTTTCTTTAATATTGCGCTAGGAGATCGACCAATATTTGTAATTGCAACCTTAATGATTGTTTTAGGTGTTCAAGTTTTTGCATTGGGTCTGATTGGTGAGCTTATTATCTTTACGCATGCTAAAAACACTAAAGAATACAATATTGAAAAAATTATTCATAAAAGCTGATTTTTAGACTACACAAAGTTGTAGTCTAAAAAATATTTCGTTATGTGAAGGAGTCAGGTTGCTGTGCTATACTGCAACGGCAAATCTCAGGTCCTTAGGAGTGATAGCGCGGCGTTCTTTTTTTTAACGAAGCAGGGCTTGCTTCTATTTGCCAGTAATTTATTAAATCATAATGATTAAAGACAAGTCTCAGAATTTACGAATCTGTAAGATTAAAGGCCTATTAAAAAGTTTTTGTACCGAAACTCCAGCAATCAATCTTGATACTAATGCGATAAATTGGTTGGTGCAGACAGGCTTAGGCTCTATTGTGCTTGATTATGCGATTCTCCCTTCCAATAATAAAATACCTGCTAAAACTCTTGCGGTTAACAAACTGAGTGGTCAGTTTTGGTTTCAAGCGCAACTTAATGCAACAAAAAATATAGTTGAAGAATTAAATAAGTTGGGAATTGTGCCTACCTTGTTGAAAGGAATGTCGATTAGTACAAGCCTGTACCCGAAACCATATTACAGAATCATGCGTGATATAGATCTTCTTGTTGATGTTGACGAAGTTGATAAAACTGAAAAAATCCTATCCAGGCTAGGTTTTGAACAAAGATCAACTTATTCTGAAGACTTTTATAAAATGTTACATCACACAATGCCATGGCAGCACAGCGGAGATGATGTTTGGGTTGAAGTGCATAAGAAACTTTTTCCGAAAACATCGTTATGCAGTAACAGCCCAGTGTTTCAGTTGAATGTTATTCAAAAAGAGAAAGTTCCAGATGATTTTTACGGGCTAAAAGTATATAGGCTTGGTAAAGAATTTCAAATTATATATATCGCAACGCATTGGGCGGAGAGATTTAAACAAGTTGGTGGTATGTTTGCTTTGCTTGATACTGCTCTTTTAATTAATAAACACAATGATAATATTGACTGGAATAAAGTAATTGCATGGTCAAATACCCCGAGTGTTTCAAATTACGTCTATTTAATGCTGTGGTACTTAGATAAGAATAATCTGTTAAAAGCAACTATTAACATCGATGCACATTATAATCGTATCAAGCATTCATTAGGATATCTTGCCCTTATTATTTTAAATAAATTAATTGATGATTACTTGTTAGAAGGGAAGGATTTTGGCAGAATTTTAACTGTTGATAATACCACGTCTGTTTGGCGGCATTTATTAAAACCATCACCTGGTTTGTTAAAGGTTTTACTTATTCCTCTTGTCATAATATTTCCTGAAAAAAATGATAAGAAGTTTGATTTTAAGTCGCAGTGGTCTCGATTCAAATCATTCTTAAATCACAGGAAACAGTAATTTTAATTTAGAGAATTAATTTTAGCTTTCTTTTATTATTTTTTTAATAATTCCAATCACATTATTGTCAACACCTTCATGTGTTGGCAGTGTAAGTAGCTGTTGCGAAAAATGTGTCGCATTAGAATAAAAATTGTTTTGTTTTTTGATGAGGTTGCCAATGTTGCTAATTTTATGCAGAGGGTCTTTATACATTAGTGATGCCCCATAGGGTTTTAGCAAGTTATATATTCGATTGCGCGCTGATTTATTTTTAATAAGAATCGGGTAGCGCAAAAGGGGTTGTTCGAAATCATGTGATAGAGTTGCTGGTAAGTTTATTATTTTATTATCATTCAGCTCTCGAAAGAAGTTGTTGTATTCTATCTGGCAATTTTTATATTTTTTGTATGCTTCAATATTTGAAGTTAGGAGTAGTTTTGTATGGCTGCTTATAGCTTCGATATCTCTTAATGGTTTGTAGATTGTCTGGCCAATATTTAAGCCGGGAACTTTGGTAATTAATCCATAAGCTATGGGGTGTATGGTTTGATTATATAAAAATAATTTTAAATTATATTTAATCTTGCCGGATATACTTTCTTTAAAAGGTGTTGGTGATGGTAGTAATTTCATTAGTTCTGCATTACGCGTTAATACTGCGCCACCACCAAGCAAGTTTACTGGCTTTCCCCTGCCGAAGCTAAGAACAACAAAATCGCCATTCCAATATGATTCTATATCATTCGTTGGGAACCCTTGTGCGCTATCTTCAATCAGGATGATATTATGCTGTTTTGCAATTTCAGTTAATTTTTTGTTTTGTTCTGATATACCAAAAAATCTTACAGCAACAATAGCAATGGTGTTTTCGTTAATAACGGTATTCATCTGTTCAATTGATAAAAACGGAGAATCTACTTCCAGGTCAACCAATACAGGTATTGCTTTAGCATAAATAATTGCACTAATAAGATCCGGGCAACCGTAGGCTGGAACAATAACCTCGGGTTGTTTAATGCCATGTTTTAACTTGTGGCTGGCAATAATAGCTGCTGCCAGGGAAGCAGTTCCAGAATTGAAGAATGATGAATTATAAGATGAGAAAAATGTTCCATTCGTTTTGTTAATACGAGCAGTTATAGTATTGCCAACAGGCCTTAAAATTTTAATCTGGTTACGCATAATCTTGCAATTTTCCTCTATACTTTCTTTAGCGTTTAGAAGGAACCCATTTAGTTATTCTTTTGCCTGTAAGGAATTGCAGGCTAGCATGAGCAATTGCAAGGTTTACTTGCATAAAGAAAAAGGGGAGTTTAACTAAGTTGTTTTTGCGGAGTGATTTAGATAACCAGCCGATAATGGCAAGTGTGTAGAATGAAACTTGGCCTATAAGTAACAATGTAAAAAGGAAATGTTCCTGCCAAACAACTAAGTTGCATATAAATAAAGTTAATTGAAACCAGGGGACTAGCCAGCGCATAATTTTGTGGCTAAACACCTCAAATGCAAATAGGCCATGCTTGAAAGGGTTTAAGACGGCAGGTTTCTGAGCAATAGCTGCCATACCTCGAATAACCGTTCGTAATTTTCTTTGGTACTCTTTGCTTTCATCTTTAAGGTTTGGGTAATAACCTAAAACATGAGGGTGAGACACCGCTACAAAACCTTGTGATACACAGTTAAGTGCTGTATTAAAATCGCTGGGGACATTTATATCCCAATTTTTGGATATGCTTTTTCTGCAAGCGAAAAATGAACCACTTAAGCCGACTAAACTATTGACACTTGCTTCAAGGCGACGTAACCACATTTCATACTTTACATAAGCACCTTCACCAGCAATTTGACCGTCTTCTGTAATAAAGCGATCTTCACTGGATATTGCGCCAATTTTTTCGTTGTTGAACGTTGCTGTAATAAATTTAAGTGCTTCTTTAGGAATTTGAGTAGCAACATCGGAAAAAACAAGAATGTCGCCTTTGGCTTCATTGATTGCTGCAAGCTGGGCATTTTCTTTTCCTTTTCGTTCTTTTACTTCGATTAAACGCACGCCTTTGTTGGTGAATTCATTTACGTAGAGATTTGTGTTGTCGGTTGAACCATCAGATGCGACCAGAATTTCTCGCTTTTGTTCGGGATAATCAATTTCAATTGTATTTTGAATTTTTTCCTTAATATGTGACTCTTCATTGTATGCGGTAATAATGAGTGTGAGAAAAGGAAGTTCAATTTCATTGGCAAGTTGAGCTGATGTTTCAAAACTGTTTTTCTTTGGTAATGCAAGCAAGATGAGAGGGTAAAGGAAATAGCTGTAAATTGTGCCTACTAGACTGATGATTAAAATAAGAATTTCAACATACATTAAACGTGTTCCTTCTGAAGCATCTGATTTGTTATAATTGTGTTCAGGCAGTTAAATGTTATTCTATCAACTGCTGGTAACTATATTTCTTTCTGTTAAAAGTTTTATTATATCGTCTGTACATTTTTCCAGAGAATCTGAACCTGTTTGCACTATGAGCTCAGGTTTTTCAGGTTCTTCATAGGGAGATGATATCCCGGTGAATTCCTTAACTTCACCACTGCGCGCTTTTTTATATAATCCTTTTATGTCACGCTGTTCACAGACTTCGATTGGGCTATTGCAATAGATCTCTAAAAAATCGCCGTGTTGTACCATATTTCGTATTAACTGTCGGTCGGATCGAAAGGGAGAAATAAAGGCGGTTAAAACAATAACGCCAGACTCAAGAAATAGTTTTGCCACCTGGCCAATACGACGTATATTTTCTTTTCGATCCTTATCAGTGAAAGTAAGATCTCCGCACAAGCCATGACGAACATTGTCGCCATCTAAAACGAAGGTACTCGATCCTAGTTGATATAGTCTTTCTTCAACACAGTGGGCAAGGGTAGATTTGCCTGCTCCAGATAGACCTGTAAACCATAAAATAACACTTTTGTGATTATGCTGTTTTTCTCGGCGTTCACGGGTTACTGTGGCATGGTGCCATACAGTATTGCTGCTTTTTTGTTCGCTCATATTGCTAGCTCTTTAATAAGATAATTTATTGTTATTATGACATAATTTAGTACATTCAAAATACAAAAAGAGCTAGGGAAATGTATGAATATTGATGTTTTTAATGGTGATGCGGATGGTATTTGTGCGCTTCATCAGCTTAGATTAGCACAACCACTTGATAGCTTGTTAGTGACCGGTATTAAGCGTGATATTAGTCTTTTATCAAAAGTATCTGCCAGTATGGGAGATACTATTACAGTATTGGATATTTCGCTTGATAAAAACCGTGAGGCTTTAAATGTTCTTTTGGATGCCGGTGCAGATATTATTTATTTTGACCATCATTTTGCGGGCGAAATTCCAGTGCATCCTCAGTTACAAACGATAATCGATACTCAGCCGGCTACATGCACGAGTTTGTTAGTTAATGATGCTTTAAATGGGAAACATCTTGCTTGGGCTGTTACGGCTGCTTTTGGCGATAATATGTTTGAAAGTGCTTTGCATGCCTCTGAACCATTAAACTTATCGAAGGGAAATATTGAGTTGCTTAAAACTCTGGGCACATGTATTAACTATAATGGATACGGTAGCTCATTAGATGATTTGTTTTATCATCCCGCCGAACTATATAAAAAGATAAAACCGTATAAAGATCCATTTGATTTTATAAAGTTTGATGATGCATACAATATATTGCTGAATGGTTATAAGGACGATATGTCTAAAGCTTCAGCGATTAAACATGAGTCAAATACTGCGATGGGAACGGTCTTCATTTTGCCTGATGAAAAATGGGCAAGACGTGTCAGTGGTATCTATGGGAATGACTTAGCACAGCAGCATCCAGATAAGGCACATGCTGTGCTTACATCTAAAGGTGAAGGGGTGTATCAAGTGAGTGTGCGTGCTCCATTAAAAACTAAAACCGGGGCTGATGCTTTATGCCGTCAATTTGAAACGGGAGGAGGTCGTCAGGCTGCGGCAGGAATAAATGAGCTGCCAGTTTCAGAGTTAGATAATTTTGTTAACACTTTTCAACAGCATTTTACTAAATGATTTACTTTAATCTTGTATGCCGTCACACCCGCGAAGGCGGGTATCCAGAATAGTTTAAACAAGTTATTTTTACAGTACTGGACTAGATAAACCCATCTGGATTTTCTTTTAGTTTATATTCCCAGTCGAGGGAAGTTTTAACGATCACATCGAGGTTATCGTATTTGGGTTTCCAGTTCAATTTTGTTTTAATTTCTTCAGCTATTGAAACTAAAGTTGGTGGGTCACCGGCACGGCGCTCTTTTTCTACGATGTTTAATGCTTTACCATCAACACGTTCTACTGCATCAAGCACTTCGCGCACGCTATAGCCGTGGCCATAGCCAACATTTAAGCGGGTTGATTCACCGCCGTTACGTAAATAATCCAGAGCACATAAATGCGCATTGGCCAAATCTTCGACATGAATATAATCTCGGATGCCGGTGCCATCTTCTGTAGGGTAGTCGGTACCAAAAATATAAATTTGTTCACGTTTCCCAACCGCGACTTCTGCGGCAACTTTAATTAATAGTGTTGATTTAGGCGTGGACTGGCCAATTCTACATTGAGGGTCGGAACCTGCAACGTTAAAGTAGCGTAGCGCAACAAAGTTTAAATCGGAGGCAAAGCTCACGTCTTTCAGCATCATTTCAGTCATTAATTTAGATGAGCCATAGGCGTTAATGGGCTCTTTGGGTGAATCTTCTTTGGCATAGCCTGATTCCAAAATACCATAAACGGCGGCAGTGGATGAAAAGATAAAATTCTTAACGCCGTGTTTATTACACTGCTCAAGCAAGCTACGGCTGTTGCAGGTATTGTTGCCGTAATATTTTAAAGGGTTAGTAACCGACTCCGGAACAATGGTATGTGCTGCGAAGTGAATGACGGTGTCAACATCATAATCTTTTAAAATTTTCCCAACTAACTCACTATCGCCTGTGTCTCCAAGGATAAAATCACCATATAAAATAGCTGCTTCAAAGCCGGTAGAAAGGTTATCTAAGATAACGATTTTTTCGCCTGCTTCGCCAAGTTGTCTAACAGTGTGGCTGCCGATGTAGCCTGCGCCACCGGTCACAAGAATAGTTTTATTCGCCATTAATGAGTCCTTGCATGAATATTGAGTGTATTTTTAGTGTTTGTGGGTTAGTTTATCTGATATCAATTGAAAATTCTTTAACAAAAATAGTGCATGATAATACCTGATATGTGTCTTGTATTTGAGATAAATAGAGAAAATCACTAATTTGCTCCCAAATAGTACCGTTAACCGAAAAAACAGGCCTTACAAGCCAATTCAGGCTTGAGAAATAAGAAAATAAGCTTTAAAATCCGCGCACATACGTTACATCAAAGTTCTTTTATTGGCTGATTGTCGTCGATAGGAGAAATACAGAATCTAACTGTGGCCGTGTCTACACGATTTGGCAGTAAAAATCGTGTTCCACGGCCGTAGTCATTTGGAGGAATAAGGTATCGCAATAAAGACAACACGCATCAATGAGGATATTCGAGTACCTGAGGTACGGGTTATTGATGATGAAGGAGAACAGCTCGGCATTTTAAGTATTGCCGATGCACTGAATCTTGCTGAAGAAAAAGATCTGGATTTAGTGGAAGTTTCTCCCGATGCCAAACCACCAGTTTGCCGCATTATGGACCATGGTAAGTTCTTATTTGAAGAAAATAAGCGCAAACATGCGGCGAAGAAGAAGCAAAAACAGGTTCAGGTGAAGGAAGTTAAATTCCGTCCCGGAACCGAAGAAGGGGATTATCAGGTAAAACTACGCAACCTGATACGTTTCCTTAGCAATGGAGATCGAGCCAAAGTAACACTACGTTTTCGTGGTCGCGAAATGGCTCACCAGGATCTGGGCATGAAGTTATTAAAACGTGTGCAGGCCGACCTGGATGAACTTGGCACTGTCGAACAATTTCCAAGAATGGAAGGTCGGCAAATGGTCATGGTGCTTTCTCCGAAGAAGAAGTAGCAGAAAAAGTTTTTAGAATTTTTCTGACTATATATTTTAACCTTAGAAATATAGAATGCGGAGTATCTAACGATGCCAAAGATTAAAAGTAATAGTGGCGCGGCAAAACGTTTTAAGCGAACAGCTTCGGGCGGATTCAAGCGTGCACAGTCTCACAAAAGACATATCCTTACCAAGAAGAGTACTAAGCGTAAGCGTCAGCTACGTAGTATCCTGCAAGTGAATGCAGCCGATACAGCCTCAGTACGTCAAATGTTACCTTATAGTTAAGGGAGTTAAGCGAATATGCCTAGAGTAAAACGTGGTGTGACCGCTCATGCGCGTCATAAAAAAATTCTTGATCAAGCGAAGGGCTATAAAGGCCGTCGTAAAAATGTATTTCGTGTAGCGACACAGGCAGTTACTAAAGCCGGTCAATATGCGTATCGTGATCGTCGTCAACGTAAGCGTCAATTCCGTGCTTTATGGATTGCGCGTATTAATGCGGCTGCACGTATGAATGGTTTAACTTATAGCCGTTTCATTAATGGTTTAAAGAAAGGCGCGATTGAAATCGATCGTAAAGTACTGGCCGATATTGCTGTTTTTGATGCAGCCGCTTTTGCAGCCATTGCAGAACAAGCTAAAGCCAATCTGTAACTATTGCTAGCATCTTAATCATTGATTAAGATTGTAAGCAGACTCTAAAAGGGAGGCTTTGCTAAAGCCTCCCTTTTTGTTTTTAAAAATAAATAAAAGAAGCCTAAACCGTGCAAGCAGAACTCGATAAACTGATCAGCAATGCAACAAACGCCATCGCATCCGTTACCAATGTAAAAGCACTCGATGATATTCGGGTGCAATATTTAGGTAAAAAAGGTGAAATCACCTCGCGTATGAAACAACTCGGTTCGTTGTCGGCCGAAGAGCGGCCAAAAGCCGGGCAGGTGATTAATCAGGCCAAGCAACAGGTACAGCAAGCACTTGAAGCGAAAAAAACTGAACTGGAAACAGTGCTTTTAAATGAAAAGCTTTCTTCCGAGAAAGTGGATGTGAGTTTGCCGGGGCGTTCTGTTCCTGCGGGTGGTTTGCACCCGGTTACCCGTACTATGCAGCGTATTGAAAAGTTGTTTTCCCAAATGGGGTTTAGTTCTGCTGTTGGCCCTGAAATTGAAGATGATTATCATAATTTCGAAGCGCTTAATATTCCCGAATCACATCCGGCAAGAGCCATGCACGACACGTTTTATTTTAATGATAAAACTGTATTGCGAACCCATACCTCGCCTGTTCAAATTCGCACCATGGAGCAAAACGAACCACCTATTCGGGTGATTGCACCGGGGCGGGTGTATCGTTGTGATTCAGATATTACCCATACGCCAATGTTCCACCAGGTCGAAGGTTTGGTTGTGGATGAAAAAGTCACGTTTTCAGATTTGAAAGCCTTGCTTATCGACTTTTTACAGTTATTTTTTGAACGCGAAGATTTGGAAGTGCGTTTTCGGCCGTCCTATTTCCCGTTTACCGAACCATCAGCTGAAGCGGATATTCAATGCGTGATGTGCAGCGGCGAAGGTTGTCGGGTTTGCAGCCATACCGGTTGGCTGGAAGTATTAGGTTGCGGCATGGTGCACCCGAATGTGTTTAAAGCGGTTAAATACGATACCGAAAAATACACCGGTTTAGCTTTTGGCATGGGTGTAGAGCGCCTCGCCATGTTGCGTTACGGTGTAAATGATTTGCGGTTGTTTTATGAAAACGATGTGCGTTTCTTAAAACAATTTAAATAATTAAGACCGTCATACCCGCGCAGGCGGGTATCCAGAAGTTAAATCAGGCTGTTTTATATAGTCTGGATTCCCGCCTCCGCGGGAATGACGAATGTAGGTATCGGGTGGGTGTAAGTCATCATACCTGTGACGGGTATCCATAAAGGCCGTCATACCCGCGTAGGCGGGTATCCAGGAAAATTAAACAGGCTGTTTTTATATAGTCTGGATTCCCGCCTCCGCGGGAATGACGAATGTAGGTATCGGGTGGGTGTAAGTCATCATACCTGTGACGGGTATCCATAAAGGCCGTCATACCCGCGTAGGCGGGTATCCAGGAAAATTAAACAGGCTGTTTTATATAGTCTGGATTCCCGCCTTCGCGGGAATGACGAATGTAGGTATCGGGT
>CAZEZI010000036.1:0-19119 GCA_964516315.1 uncultured Thioalkalispiraceae bacterium | reverse complement strand
TGGTTCTTAAAAGGTGATACCAATATTGCCTACCTGAAAGAAAACGGTGTAAAAATCTGGGATGAATGGGCTGATGAAAACGGTAACCTCGGGCCGGTTTATGGTTCGCAATGGCGTTCATGGCCAACGGCCGATGGCCGGCATATTGATCAAATTGCCATTATTCTGGATCAAATTAAAAATAACCCGGATTCACGGCGTATTATTGTTAGTGCATGGAACGTGGCTGAAATAGAAAATATGGCCTTGCCACCTTGCCATTCATTTTTTCAATTTTATGTGGCGGATGGAAAATTATCCTGTCAGCTTTATCAACGCAGTGCCGACATCTTTTTAGGCGTGCCGTTTAATATTGCATCGTATGCTTTGCTTACTATGATGGTAGCGCAAGCCTGCGATTTAGATGTGGGGGATTTTATTCATACCCTGGGTGATGCCCATCTTTACTCCAACCATATGGAGCAGGTCGAATTGCAACTTTCGCGTGAGCCGTTTGCTTTACCTACAATGAAATTAAACCCGGAGGTTAAAGATTTGTTTAAGTTTACCTTTGACGATTTTGAGCTTTGCGGTTATGAATTTCACCCTCACATCAAAGCCCCTGTTGCGGTCTAAATTATGCGCTTATCTTTAATTGCCGCGATGGCAGATAATCGGGTTATTGGCATTAACAATACCTTACCGTGGAAATTACCTTCAGATATGCGTTGGTTTCGTCAGCATACCTTAGGCAAGCCGGTGATTATGGGGCGTAAAACTTTTGAGTCCTTCGGTGGGCGGCCTTTGCCTGACAGAACCAATATTGTGATCACTCGTGATAATCATTACACAGCGGAAGGTGCCGTTGTTGTGAATACGATTGCTCAGGCACTTGATGAAGCGTGCAAGGTAACGGCTGTATCCAGTGAAGACAAAAGGGAAGCAATGATCATTGGCGGAGCTTCCTTTTACGAGCAAATGCTAGATAAGGTTGACCGTATGTACCTGACCTTTGTCGATGCCAATATCGACGGGGATGCCTGGTTCCCGGAGTATAATCCAGAGCACTGGCAACAAGTTGAATGCATTGATGTTGCGGCCGACGAGAAAAATACTTTTCCTCACCATTTTGTTATTTTTGACAGAAAACCCGCTTAACCCATATTATTCCTGTAAGGTTTGTCCTACAATTTGTACAAAATGCGAACTATGCACGCTTTTCTGTGCAGTGAGCTTGATAAAGTTTAATAAGTAAATTTTCAAGTAGTAGGTTGTATCGTATGAGTTTGATAAATATAAGCCAAACGGTTGTATCCAGCTTTCGTCGCCAGATAGCTGCGGAGGGAAAAGAACCAAAAATAGAACGTCGTAGCAGTGAACGCAGAAATCAGGCGGATCGCCGTAAAGAACAGCGTATTGGCAACACAGTTGATCGCCGTAAGAAAGCTGAACGCCGTTCCGAATAGATAGTACGCTGCCCTGGTCTTTGTCTGAGGTATTTTACTCTGGGGCATTTATCTGATCAGCTAGCCTGAGTGGTCGTGAAGTCGGGTTATTCTTTTCATATAAGAAACAGAGATGGCCAAAACCAAAATTTTTGAGCAATATGCTGCAGAGTACGATAGCTGGTTTGAGCATCATAAGCCTGAGTTCGCTCTGGAATTAAAAGCCATCAGAAAACTGCTCCCTGAAACGGGCACAGGCATCGAAATAGGGGCGGGAACAGGTCGGTTTACGCAAGCACTGGCTGTTTCTTTAGGAATTGAGCCTTCTGCCGCGATGCGAGAAATAGCAATACAGCGTGGTGTCCATATCATTGCTGGCTCTGCCGAGTCATTACCGGTTAATAATAATAGTTACGATTATGCATTGCTTGTTACAGCGGTATGTTTTTTAGACTCGCTTGAAACGGCTTTTAAAGAAGTGCACCGTATATTAAAAGACAATGGCAGCGTTATTATTGCGCTTATTGATAAAGCCAGTGCAGTTGGAAAAAAATACGCAAAAAATAAAAGCCGGTTTTACCGGGATGCAAATTTTTATTCTGCTGATGAAATAAAAAAAGCATTGGAAAACACCGGTTTTCATCATTTTGAACTTGAGCGAGCCCTTTTGCCAGAAGACATTAAAGCTGGGCAGGTTGATGGCTCGTTTGTTGTATTACGGGCAGAGAAATTTACGGCTAAAGAATGAAGGGGGCTCATTCATTTACCTTTTGCCTATTTAGTCATCATCTCACGTATTTCTTTTTCCAGCGCATCGAGCTTACTGATAATATTGTCTGACATTTTTTGTAAGTCAAAAAAAAGCCGGTTGGCTTGCTCAAGGTTTTGCTCTTGTTGTTTTTTATGTTTGCCGGTTATCCGTGACAGAAAAGAGCCTTTTTTCTGCTCAAACAGCAGATTAAAAATATCGGCATAAATTTTGTGTAGCTCGTTATGTGAGCCTTCAATAACACGGTAAGTTTGTAGATTAGCCAGTTGCCGTCCATCACTGTAATACCATTTACCAAAGATGCAATCTGTCGGTAAAACAGGGATTTTTTCCTTATCAACCGGTTTACCTTTGATTAAGCTGTGTGCACGTGCCACCCAACCCAGATGTGCTTTTTTTGCATCACGCAGATGCCCAATAATCTCTTTTTTATTCATTTGAGTACCCCCTTTACATCTATTTTTTTAACAACCCTGTTAATTGTGGACTTGTTTTTGTATTTAACAAGGTGTTATGGGGTAAAAATTTGCTGGTTTGTCAGATGGGGAGGGGAATTTCTCCAGCAAACCACTTTTGGGGCTGATACCCATTACGATAAATCAGGACTCAACCGGCAACCCCGCCAATTTCCATTCAGGGAAACCATCTTCCAGACGTCTCGCCTTCAGGCCTTTGCCTCTTAGTTTAGCCACGGCATCAAAGGCCAGTATGCAGTGGGGGCCTCGGCAATAAGCCACAATTTCCTGTTGTGTATCGAGGTTTTTCAGATAGCCCTCCAGTTCCTTTAGTGGGACATTGACTGCGCCGGGCACATGGCCGGCGGCATATTCTTCGGCAGGGCGAACATCCAGCACGGTGACCAGCCCTTGCTTGGCACGCTTGAGCAATTCTTTGCGCGGCAGGGGCTCCAGATTATCTTTTACCGTTAAGTAAGTATTAACCAGCTTATCAACTTCGGCAATATGCCGTTCTGCAACGTTTCTGACGGTATCGAGCAGGGTAATGACGTCATCGCCACTGAGCTGGTAATACACTTTTAAGCCTTCTTTGTGGCTGGTGACCAGACCGGCCTGCCGCAAATGCTGTAAATGCTGTGAAGTATTGGCCACGGTAAGGCCGGAAACATTGGCCAGTTCGTCTACACTACGCTCGCCCTGTGCAATAAATTCAAGTAATTCCAGTCGGTTAGCATGGCTGAGGGCTTTTCCAACGCGGGCAAACTGGGCAAACAAGTCGTGTTTAAAGTTGGTTGACATTATTAAAATTTCCGCTATTATTGTATTCAAGTAATTAATTGAATAATGACTAAATCTTATTTAGATTATAGCTGTCCTATATTAATTGACAAGTAAAACCGGGGTAGAGATGGGTATTAACGAGTTTGTAATAAATTATGAGAAAGAGATCCGGATGGGTTTCTTTTTTGGTATGTTGGCGGCCATTGGGCTATGGGAGCTTATTGCGCCACGTCGGGCTTTAACCGTGTCGAAAACGGTACGTTGGGTTAATAATCTGGGTTTAGTCTTTTTTAACAGTTTTATTGTTCGGCTGGTATTTCCGGTAGCAGCCATTGGTGTTGCGGCTATTGCGCAAGAGAAGAGCTGGGGCTTGTTTAATAACATCGAAATTTCGATTGGGCTGGCAGCCGTTTTATCCATTGTTATTATGGACTTTGTGATTTATGTACAGCATGTGATGGTACATGCCATTCCTGTTTTATGGCGCCTGCACCGCGTACATCATGCCGACCGTGATTTTGATGTCACCACCGGTGCACGTTTTCATACGCTGGAAATTATTCTTTCAATGGCCATCAAGTTTGCCACGATCGTGCTGCTTGGTCCGCCCGTGTTTGCGGTGATTATTTTTGAAGTCATTCTAAATGCTACCGCGATGTTTAACCATGGCAATATTCGCCTGCCAAAAAGTATCGACCGGGTTTTACGCCTGCTGGTAGTCACACCGGATATGCACCGGGTTCATCACTCGGTTGAAGATGATGAAACCAATAGTAATTTTGGTTTTAGCTTACCATGGTGGGATCGCCTGTTTGGCACCTACCGCGATCAACCACGTGCCGGTCATACAGAGATGACTATCGGCATTCATAAATTTAAAGATCCTAAACTTGTTTCATGGATACCCGGTATGCTGATTTTACCTTTTAAAGGTGGTATGAGCGGTTATACCATCAACCGTCGTAGCTGGGATAAAGGCACAGAAAAAGATGTTTAAATAAATCACTCTCCTCCGTGATTTCCCCTCTCTCGACTGAGAGAGGTTTTTTATTAATATTCAAGATTAACTTAAATAAATGACTATATGAATCAGCAGGATGAAAAGTAACGTAATGAAAAAGATATTACATTATTCGATTGTTGCACTGCTGGTTGCGGGTATTGCTATTGCAATCATCTACCGTGACCAGCTAAACGCAGAAGCACTTGAAAGCTGGGTGAAAGACTTTGGTGCTGCCGGGCCGATTGCTTTTATGCTTATCTATGTGGCTGGTACGGTTTTCTTTTTACCCGGTTCAGTGTTGACTTTAGCGGGTGGTGCCTTGTTTGGCCCGGTACTCGGTACTTTTTATAATTTAACGGCAGCCACCATTGGTGCGATTATTTCATTTATTGCAGCGCGTTATTTAGCACACGACTGGGTAGAAAAGAAAACTGGTGGTCGCCTTAAAGCATTAAAACAAGGAGTCGAAGGCGAAGGCTGGAAATTTGTTGCCTTTGTGCGCCTGGTACCACTATTTCCATTTAATATTTTAAATTATGCGCTGGGTCTGACTAAAATCAAGCTTAGCCATTATTCTTTAGCAACCTATATTTTTATGTTGCCCGGTGCAATTGCTTATACCTACCTTGGCTATGTCGGGCGCGAGGCGGTTGCCGGAGATGAAGCGATTATACAAAAGGCCATGCTCGGTATTGCCTTGCTGGCAGTGGTGGGTTTTTTACCGAGTTTAATTGCTAAGCTTCGAGAAAAGCCCATGATCAGTGTGGATGAAGTTAAAAGAAAACTGGATGCGAAAGATGATTTTCTAATATTGGATGTTCGTAGTGCAGAAGATTATAACGGTGAACAGGGGCATATCGTCGGTTCCCTCTTGGTGCCACTTGAAGAATTATCTAACCGCATTAATGAACTGGCAGATTACATTGAAAAAACCATAGTGGTTATTTGCCGCACTGATCGGCGTTCTGCTAAAGCCGCAATGCTATTAGCAAAGAATGGTTTTGCCGATGTGCATGTTGTTAAGCAGGGAATGACAGACTGGAATAATAAATCCTATCCGTTAGGTTGAATCATTTGTTGTACGGTGTTGCTCGTTGCGGGCAGTCGATGGAGAGTGTTTCTACTTTCTGCTTTTCCCCTACACCTTCAATTTTCAAGGCTGTTAATTTTCCTCCCCATACACAACCTGTGTCGGTTGCATAAATACCTGCAGGTAAATTTAAGCTATTCTGTTCCTTGAAATACCCCAACGTCGACCAGTGGCCAAAGATGATTCTTTCATTCGCACAAGGACGTTCGGCAATATCAAACCAGGGAATTAAATTATTTTCCTGTGAGCCGGGTGCACCATTATAGTCAAAGTCGAGTTGCCCGGTTGGTTGGCAGTAGCGCATACGCGAGAAGCTGTTACAGATAAAACGTAATCTATCCCAGCCGGTTAAGTTATCTGACCAGTTATCCGGCTGGTTGCCATACATATGGTTTAGAAAATCAAGGTAATGATTACTGCGCAAAACAGTTTCGAGTTCGGCGGCATAAGTTTTAGCTTGTGTCAGGTTCCAGTGTGGGTAAATACCGGCATGTACAAGGGTAAAGCGAGTTTGTTGATCATGAATGAGCAGGGGTTGTTTGCGTAGCCAATGAATAAGCTCATCGCAATCGGCTGCATTTAATAGCTCATCAATAGCGGGATCTTTGTTTTTCTTTAGGCCGTGATAGACAGCGAGTAGATGCAGGTCATGGTTGCCCAGTACGGTTTGTGCGCTACCTGCGGTTTGCATTTGTTTTACAAAACGTAAGCTGCTTAATGAGTCCGGGCCACGGTTAACCAGATCACCAACAAACCAGAGTTTGTCTGTCTGTGGGTTAAACTCAACATAGTCAAGCAGCCGGGTTAAGTCTTCATAGCAGCCCTGAATATCACCGATCGCGTATATTGCCATAGTTCTGTTGTTATTTTGGTTAAAAGGCTATTATGCTTTAATTCCCTAAATCAATGAAGGACTTAGTTAGCGTATGTATGCTGTTATTTTTAAAGCCGAGATAAATGAGTTGGCGGATAAGGATACTGATCTTTATGCGCAAATGGCAAAAGAATTACGCAAGTTGGCGATGCAAAAATATAGCTGTGTTGAGTTTAATTCCGTGCTGCAAGGCAGCCATGAAATAACAATTTCATACTGGGAATCGCTGGAGCAGATTAAACACTGGAAGCAGGATTATAA
The DNA here is from genome assembly GCA_964516315.1 of uncultured Thioalkalispiraceae bacterium. Taxonomy (GTDB): domain Bacteria; phylum Pseudomonadota; class Gammaproteobacteria; order UBA6429; family Thiohalophilaceae; genus SZUA-37. Next base: position 12,460 of record CAZEZI010000036.1, on the reverse strand, counting down.
GCATTTAATTGCCCAGGAATTTGGGCGAATAAAGGCTTATAAATCCTATAAGGTACAAGTAGTTGAAATACTACGCGAATATACAAACTAAGGCTTTGTATTACATGCCTTCCATTTCAATATCGTCTCGCACTGCGTCCAGTCCTGCCTGAGCACACTTCTCATCGATCATGCCGGAGGGAGCACCACTTACACCAATGCCGCCCAGTATGGAACCACCAATATTAATCGGTATACCGCCTGCGCTGATAATCAGCCCATCGAGTTTGGCAACCTGGAACGGTTTGGTAAAACGGTCTTCAAGCTGGGATAACGGGGTATTAAAGGCCATGGCTGTGTGGGCTTTTTGTTTGCTTATTTCTAAAGTTATATCCATCGCCAGTACGTCGCGTAACATAACCTGGGGGTGGCCACTACGATCGACGACGGTAACTGCAATTTGTACACCTTCTTTACGGCATTGTTTGATGGATGCTTGCGCAATGCGTAAGGCCGTTTCCATTTTCAGGCGCTTAATGGATAGAGTCATGCTTTCATCAGCAGAAGTTGATGAGTAGGGCAGGGCAAACAAGATTAAGGTGCTGACAACGTATTTCAGGTGAGTATGCATGGGGGTTATCCTTTTCTATTTAGAGAATAAAAAGAGTGATATCTGGTTTTATTATAAGCAGAAAAGAATTTTAGTATCAATGACACATTTCTGTCTGATTGTGAAAATATAAGGCTTGATTGAATTAAATAATATGCTTTATTAATGAATTGTATTTGGCATCGACAAGGTAAAGGGAAGAATATCTGCAATAAATTCAACGCCATCATCGGCAATCATCTGATAAGTGCCCTGCATACTGCCAACGGGGGTTTCTAAAATAGCGCCGCTGGTATAACGAAAACCATCACCGGGTTTAAGGTGGGGTTGTTCACCAACAACACCATCACCCTGTACTTCCTGCACATTGCCTTCCGCATCGGTAATGACCCAGTGGCGCGTAAGTAATTTTGCAGCTAGCTGCCCTTCATTGCGGATGGTAATGGTGTATGAAAAAACGTAACGATTTACGCTTGGGTCAGATTGTTCCTCAACATAGTTTGTTTCAACCTCAACCTGGGTGTTATATATTTCATTGTTAATGGGCATATTTTTCTCGTTTTGTGTTTTTATTTTTGTAATAATATTTTAATAATCAAGCCTGATTAGGGTGGTTAGTACGGTGCTGACTGACATAGTCGATTGCATTTTTTACTGCAATGGTAATATTGCTCTCAATTCTATTACGCTCCTCGCTGGTCATATAAAAAGCCATATCGACTTCATGACGAACATATTTTGCAGGTAGGTGGTTTAATGCAACACAGGCAATATCGTCCAGAAAATTATCATCTAGCGGATCAGATACCGTTTCCAGAATATGCCTGAAAACAAGTTGTTCATAATAATTATTAATGGCGCTAAAGGGCATGCTGCTATCCTGTTATTCCGTTGGCTAATACTCCTTATAGCGGCATTATTCTGTTTTTATTTAGCCTTTTTTGGGGGTGTCGATCTTTCTGATGTTAGCCAAGAATCAGGCAATATATGTAAAGATTAACAGTCCCGAAGTTGCCAGAGCGGGACCTGGTGCTCATTTATCAGCTTTTGATTAATTAACCACTGTTTTGCATCGTCGGCATCTTCGTTAAACCAGCGTTGTGCGCTGCCAAGGCGGAAGGTGTACCCCCAGTTATCCATATCTGTAAATTGCTGTGAGTGGTTATAGCCGTCCAGATAGTCAGATAGAATAAGTTGTAAATAGCATACCGCATTTTCTTCGTCAGAGTCGCCACCTGCATCGGTATCGAGTTGCTGGTGGCGTGTGTTGTCCATGTAAATATAATGGCAGGCTTCATGTAAAGCCAAATGTACTGGAGTACCGGCTTGAATATAAAGTTTGTTGCCAATAAGTCCGGCTTCGGTTTCACCCCAAAAGCTACCGGGAATATCTGTATCTGGATTTACGGTGATGACCTCTAGCTGATATGGGCTTAACAATGTGTCGCGCGCATTTTCAGGAAGTTCGCTGCAGGTAATGATAGTTAAAAGTCTCTTCTGGTTAAATTTTATTTTTGTCGATTTTTATTTTGTGGGTGATAAATAATGCGTACCCGGTTACCAGGGTAAATCAGATCCGGATTTTTTATTTTACTCAATTTTGCCAGCTCAGGATAGAGAAATGGGTTTTGTAAATAGTGTTTTGCAATGGCCCACAATGTATCACCCTTAACAATGATATGGATAATTTCCATAGAGAGATCTTTACCTGTCTTTTTCGGTACTGTGGTAATTTGTGCTTTTTCATTGTTGAAAATATCAGCTATTTCTGTACTCTCTTTTGAGTTTGATAAAGTTTGTTGGCTTGCCAACTCTTTTTCTACTGTATCAGGATTGTCTTTATTTATTACATCCGGTCTGGTATTGATTACATCGGGAGGCAGTGGGCCTTTTAGTTCAATGGTAATAGTGTCCTCATTCTGATGAATGTTTGCACTGTATTCGGCCTGGTTATTATCTGGCGAAACCTTCTGGTTTTGTTGCCCACTTGTTTTGTTAGCTGTTTCTGACGGGGTGGTCGGCATTGCTGCCTGTACTTGAGTGCCAATAGTTTGTGATGATGGTGTGTTGTTAGTCGTATTCTGCTGAGTTGTTTCCTCTGGCAGGGTTATTTCTGTATAGCTGGTATTTTCTTTAGTCGGCAGTATATCAGCAATGTTATCTGAATATTTATTTGTATTTTTTACTGAATGGTCTAGTGGGGCGGGGGTTAAAAAATAATAATAACCGCCGCCTGATATTAGTATTAGCATGAGTAGCATAAGCATAAAAACTAATACATTACCGTTTTGTTCTGTTTCATTGGTTTGGGTATGAATGTTGGTTGTATTCGTGTTTGCTGCCAATGGTGTTTTGTTATTTGTATTACTATCAATCTGCCGGGTATTGATTTTTGTATTGTCGCTTTTTTCAGGTTGATATGTTTTAATTTTTATTTCCGTATCAGGCAGATTTTCTCTGGAACTGATCTTTAGTGGCTTATCTGTACTGATTTTTATTTTATGTTGGGCGCTGTCTTCTTTAGTATTATATTTCTTGTGTGTTTGTAATATTGGTTTCACTGATACTTTTGTTTCTGGATTACTCGTTGTGTTTTTCTCAATAGTGGTTTTGGTTGTATTTTTTGACGCTGCATCAGAGCTCGCTGATAATTTATTTTCAGGCTCGGTTGTTGGTAAGATCTGCTTGTTAATAGTCGCCAGGTTTTCTTTGGGTAAATTTTTTGTCCGGGTATCTTTTATCTTTGGCGGGCTTATTTTCGGGGTGATTTTTTCTTCCTTTGCCTCTGAACTATTTTTTGATACAGGTTTATTCGTTACTGTTTTATTTTCTTTTTCCTGCTGGTCTTCGAGGTGTGCAATATACTTACTTAAGTAACCACTACCCTGAAGCCGGGACAATTTGTCGAATTCAACATATAAATATATCTTTTTGTTAATCACCAGGGTTCGGCTAAAAATACCACGGGGTAAATAAGCGGGGAGTTGTCCCCAGCCTGTTTCAGGAAAATGGCTTACATCAATAATTTCATCAACAAAATAACCGCGTGTGATGTCGTTGTGCTTTGTGATAATCACCTGTCCCGGTTGTTTCCAGTTTTCCTGCTTGACGCCAAAGCGGTAACGTAAGTCGGTTGCGCTAACAATATCCGGGCCGTGTTTAAAAATACCGGGCTCGGCAGTACTGGTACCGGGGGGGCGTGTTAGTCTGGATGGGGGAGGGGTAATGGTAACAATCGGGAGTGTTGGCCCGCAACACAGTACTGGCCCAACCCGATAAGTGAGCAGGGCATCATTGTCATGTATACCGGGTTTTGCTGTGAGTGACATAAATTCATTTCAGTAAGGTACGTATATATAGAATACTATCGGACGATAATGAGGAAGTTTTAAGTGAAATACGTTTATTTTGTGAAATATAGTGGTATTTCAGGGCATGTTGCCTTTAATGGCGTTACTGAGCGCGGCAAAATCAAGCAATGAGAGTGTTTCGGGGCGAGCCGTTGGGGCAATACCCAATGCTTGAATGTTATCTTCGGTTAAATAATCTTTCAGGGTATTTCGCAAGGTTTTACGCCGCTGCTGAAAAACACGGTTCACCAGCCTTGAAAATTGCTGAGGGCTGTTTAACTTTGTTAAGGGTTCGGTTTTGGGACGTAACCGGACTAAACTGGAAACCACTTTGGGTGGCGGGGTGAATGCATTGGGTGGAATATCAAATAAATAATCAACATCACAGTACCATTGCAACATAACACTTAAACGGCCAAAGGTTTTTGTATTGGGCTCGGCGGACATTCTTTGTACTACTTCTTTTTGTAACATAAAGTGCATATCTTCAATGTTATCCAGAAAATTCAGTAAATGAAAAATCAATGGCGTTGATATATTGTAGGGCAAGTTGCCTACCAGACGTAATTTATTATCGGCTTGTACAAGTTGCTGGAAGTCAAACTTCAGTGCATCACCTTCATGAATAATCAACTTTCCATGCTCGGTACTTTGCTGGTTTAATAACTGGATCAGATCCCGATCAATTTCAACGGCATTGAGTTGTCCGAGCGTGTCCAGTAAAGGGTAGCTGAGAGCACCTTGCCCCGGGCCAATCTCAACGATGTTTTGTGATGTTTTAGGATTGATTGCACGGATAATTTTATTGATAATATTCTGGTCGTGTAAAAAATTCTGCCCAAAACGTTTTCGAGCCTGATGGTTGTTTGGATTATTTTTGTAAGATGACATAAGTGTAAGTTTAGACTGATATGGTTGTTATGCATCACTTGTTTGCATGGACATTTGAATAGCTAGATCAATGGCATTGAATAGACTGGAAGCATTGGCTTTGCCGGTGCCGGCAAGTTCTAAAGCGGTGCCGTGGTCAACCGATGTTCGAATAAAGGGCAGTCCTAATGTCACATTAATGGCCTGCCCAAAACCGAGGTGTTTGAGCATGGGTAAACCCTGATCGTGATACATTGCAACGACGGCATCGGCCTGTTTTAAATTATCTTCAATAAATAAAGTATCTGCGGCTAATGGGCCGATGAGGTTTAAACCTTCTGAACGTAGCTTATTGAGTGTAGGTTCAATAATCTGTTTTTCTTCATGGCCTAAATGGCCATCTTCACCTGCATGTGGGTTCAGGCCACAGACATAAATTTTAGGTATAGCAATTTTAAAATAATGAATCAAATCGTGATGCAGTATTTTAATGGTTTGTTCAAGCTCAGTCATTGTAATTGCCGCGCTAACTTTGCTTAAGGGCAGGTGTGTTGTAACAAGTGCTACCCGTAATTGATAGACTGAGTTATTTTCACATAACATCATTACTACTTTGCGGGTTTGACTTTTTGCGGCCAGATATTCAGTATGTCCGGTAAAGGCAACGCCTGCATTATTAATAACACCTTTGTGCACTGGGCCGGTTACCATTGCGGAAAATGTTTTATCTATGCAGGCCTGTGTTGCGATATCCAGACATTGAAGAACATGTGAACTATTTTCTCTGTTGAGTTTGCCCGGCTCTGGTTTTACTTTTGTTGCAACATGTAAAACTTGTAAAGCATGTTTAGTTGAATGGTTTTGGGTATATTCTTCAAGCTGGTGCAGCATGCCAATTTGTCGGGCTCTATCCTGTATAACATTTTTGTCACCGATAACAACAAAATTTATATTTTTATAACCGGCATCTTTTTCAATAAGCTGTAATACAAGGTCAGGGCCAATGCCAGCCGGTTCACCACAGGTGATAGCAATGGTTGGCAGTGTTGCTGTTTTTGAGGGGGTGTGCGAATGAGTTTGCATGGATGCTGCATAATAATAGCGGGTATACATAGCCCGGTATTATTTATTCATTCGGTACTCAACGTAGGCTTCGCTTCGTAAACGTCTTAACCAGTTACTCACGGCTTCTTCTTTTTTACGTTGACTGATTTGCTTACGAATTTTATTGCGTAAAACAATTTGCGTTACGTCATGTTGCCGGCGTGCAATAACCTGAATAAGGTGCCAGCCAAAACGGCTCTTGATAGGCTGGCTTATTTCACCAGGTGCAAGTTTATTCATTTGTTCTTCAAACTCAGACACCATTGTTCCAGGGTTAACCCAGCCAAGATCACCACCATTAACGGCTGAACCTTTATCTTCCGAGTTTGCTTTTGCGATGGGCGCAAAGTCTTCGCCATTGACGATGCGTTCACGCAGCCGCTCCAGCTTTGCTTTTACTACGGCATTATTTTTGACCTGATTAGGAATCATCAGGATATGTTTAGCATGCGTTTGTTCAACAACACGGCGTTTTTCGTTACTGCGGCGATCAATAACTTTCACAATATGAAAACCATTGGGGCCACGAATTAAGCCGGTAATTTGCCCCTTTTCAAGTTTAATAACCTTGTCGGTAAAAATAGAGGGGAGTTGAGCTGCCTGTCGCCAGCCCAGGTCACCGCCATTTAATGCATTGGGGCCGTTAGAATAGGCGGCTGCTGTTTCTGCAAAATCGGCACCGATATTGAGTTGTGCAATAATTTGTTGTGCCTTTTGCCTGGTTTTTTGAATTTGCGCAGGGGTTGCCGCTTCTGGTGTTGCAATTAATATATGAGCAAGATGAAATTCATCGGCCAGGGCTTTATTGTTTTTCTGATTTCTTAATTCAGTGTCAATTTCCTGATCGGTCACAACAATACTATTCTCAATTCGGCGTTTTTTTAGCTGGCTGATGGTGATTTCATTTTTAATATTTTGCCGGTATTCTGAATATTTCATGCCATCACGCGCTAAAATGTCCTTGAATTCTGCGAGTGTTAAATTATTTTCGCTGGCTATCTTTTGTATAATATTATTAACGGCTTCATCACCAATGATAACACTGGCGCGTTTTGCCAGTTGTAACTGGAGTCGTTCGGTAATCAGTTGTTCCAGTATTTGCCGGTATAAGACATCTTTAGGTGGTAAGCGGTTATTTCTGGCTTTTAGTTGAGCCAGAATGCGTTTAATACGTTTTTTGAGATCGGTGGTGGTTATCACATCGTTGTTGACTATTGCGATGACCTGATCGAGCTCTTCTATTTTGGCTTTTTTTGCAATAGTTCCGGCATTGCTTAACGGGCTGAACAAGATAACAAGGCAGAGGGTAGTAAAGGTAACAAGGGTACGTACAACTGGGGACATTTTGAGCTCTTTCAATTCTATTCGTTGGTTAAAAATCGGTTCTTTGTTTAGTAAATTTCGTTAATGTTTAATAAGTATCTTAATAAGGGTGTAACAAATCAGGCTTATTTTGAATAGCCTAGGATACCACGTCTGAGCAGTGAATCGATCTGCTTTTTCTGCCCAAAGCTGGATAGCCCCTTTAGTTCAAGTTCAAGAAATAGAATCTCGTTGTAGGGGTTACTCGGATCGCCGCCGGGTTCGCCGGGGAATGCACCGGAGTAATAGCGCCGTTTCACCAAACGTAGCCCCCAGCAGCAACTGTCATATTGGATACCATAAACAGTTTCTAGTTCACGGTTCTGGCGTAAATCTTCATGCTGTCGGGCGAGCACCGACCAGCGTGGGTTAATTCTCCAAATACCTGATATTTCACGGGTTTCCAGGGTGCCACGTTCAAAGCGGTAAGAAACATTAATAATATGCTCGGCGTCCGCTTTGTATTGCAGGCGGATATTACGTTTATCAAATTCACGTGTTTGCTGGTTGCGTATCAGGGAGCCATTTATTTTCAGGCTTTGAGTGGGCTGGAAAGTGAGATCGAACTGCAAGTCGGACCAGGATTTTGTGCGTACCGGTGCGCCTGCCAGGGTGACCCGGCTGTCTTCAAACTGGTAGGTTTGCCCAACACTCGCCGTTAAAACTTCGGCACCGGAATTGAGGTTGATATAACGACTGGTCAGGCCCAGTGTGATTTGGTTGGCATCATTAATTCGGTCGGCACCTGAGTAGCGATTTTCACTGAATAGCAGGTTCATATTGTTAGTAACTGTTGCTGAATCAAAGGTCGGTAAACTGTTTTGCTCGCGGTATGGAATGTACAGATATTGTAAACGGGGTTCCAGCGTATGCAGGTAGTCTTTGCCTTTAAAGGTGGAATCACGCTCAAAAAATACGCCACTGTTCATGCTAAAGATGGGGGCTGTCCGGGTTGGTGTTTGCTTTTCTGTTGTGCTAATACGTTCAAGATCGTAGCGTGTGTAATGCAGTGAGCCGACAAATGTTGTATAGGCGGCTGCATTTTGAAAAGGAAGGCTCACACTGGGTTGGAGTACCAGCCGGTCACCAATCGGTGCCTGTGTGCTGTGTGCAAAGCGTGTCCACTCTGACTGGAACGAGGTGTTTAGTTTATTCGGCACGATGGACTGGCGTGAATTCAGGTTCAATTGTGGCAGACGTTTGATTTGTTCATTTCCGGTGAGTGTCTGAAAAGACTGTAGCCGTCCTTTAAATAACCAGTCTTTTGCATCATAACGAATATCAGCCTGTCGTGACAGGTTGGATAGACTGGCACTTTCCAGGTTGCCACCAAAATCATTCTGGTAAAAAGGGTCACTGACATAGTTATAATTTAATCCACCTGTCCAGCCACCGACAGGCGCTTGTGTATGCTGCCAGCTAAAAGCCTGACGATCGGTTTGGGTTACTTTATCACCGGGTAAGTATTCAATATTGAATTTACCGCGAGTTGTATCAGTGAGATAACGAAATTCCGAGCGTAACTGGATACCACGCTTGGCCATGTAATGTGGGGTGATGGTGGCATCAAATTGTGGATGTATATTCCAGTAATACGGAACAATAAGCTCATCCCCGTTTTTAGTAGACGAGCCAAAACTCGGAAATAGAAAACCGGATAAGCGCTCATTGCCAATAGGAAAACGCAGGTAGGGCAGATATAAAAAAGGAATGCCTTTAAAACGCACCACAACGTTATTGGCGTGACCTTGATGTGTTTTATTATTAAGGTTAATGGTGGTTGCGCTCAATTCCCAGTCTATAGAGGTACTGTCGCAAGTGCTATAAGTTGCATTGCGCATTTCAAGCTCGGATTCATTTTTAAAGACAATGCTGCTGGCTTTGCCCTGTGCACGGCTGCTGTTGTCACGGTAAGTGGCATTTTGTACATCACCCTGGTTTGTTTTCAGGTTTATTTGCAATGTGTCACCGCTAATAGCGAGGCTGCCTTTAGTGAGCTTGACATTACCGGTTGCGTGCAAGTCCTGCTTCTCTTTATTGTATTGCGCTTTATCGGCGGTCAGTCGTTGATCATTTTGCTTCACAACTACCGAGCCGGTAAACGTGGTGACATCTTTTTGCCCCATATCTGCTGAATCTGATTCCAGGTAGATTTTGTTGTCGTTAACAGTTGGAGCAGTAATAACAGGGATGGGTGCACATAAGCCGGTATTTTTTATTACCGCTGCAGGTTCGGATGCCTGTTCCTGAGCAGGTTTTTGCCCGCTAGTGGCATGGCTTATGGCAAACGGATAAAGGCTTAGCAGGCAGGCAATGCATATTCGTTTAAAAGCTAAAGGGCAATAAAGCATGAAATAGTGACGTTGTTGTTTTGAAAGGCACAGTTTAGCAAACTGTTAGTGCAACATCAGGCTAAATACGAATAAAATTCCCATAAATAAGGGTTGATGCAGCAAATAGATGATAAGGCTGTGGTGCCCCATGCAGATGATAGTGGACTGGAGTCTGTTCTTTTCCCGCCAGCGGGCGATAAATTTTAAGTGCCGATATTTGAAAATAAACGAGCCACTGAACAAGCCGAGCAACACCACGCCAAACCAGGGTAAAAAAGGCACATAATCTTCGGTAATCGGTTTATGTGTCATTAAGCCAAACCATTGCAGTAAGTCATGGTTAAAGACGGGGGAGGAGATCGCGATACCGATTATAATCAGCAATATTCCAAGCAATAAATTAGTGTAGTACAAACGCACAAAAAGCAGCCCGATAATGCTGGCGACAATAATAAAATGTAAAATACCAAAATAGATATAGCTACTCGGGAAGGTAAGGTAACTGGAATAACTGACCAGTGCAGCGGCGGCAATAAGCCAGCCTAAACGTTTTGAAATACGTGATAATCGGATACCTTTCTCGCTGGCAAGCCAGAGGCTAACGCCCACCAGCCATAAAAAAAGGCTCACAATAATAATTCGAAAATAAACCCAGAAAGGATCATTGTAGAAGTCGGCGTCAATGAACTGATAATAATTCAGATCAAAACTGAAATGGTAAACAAACATGAGCAGCAGGGCGATACCACGCAGATAATCGATATAGCCGTAGTGGGATGCTTTTTTACTGGATGAACATGTTATATTAAACATAATTCAGATTAACATTTATAAATCAGGAACATCAAGTTTGGATGCACGACAACAACAAATAATCCAGTGGATTGAAAATGATCTGGGATACCAGGATTATTCAATGCAGCCAGCATCGGCTGATGCCAGTTTCCGCCGTTATTTCAGGCTTAAAGATAACGCAAACGGTGATTCAAAAATTTTAATGGATGCACCACCGGATAAAGAAGACAGTCATCCTTTTATCTGCATAGCGCAGTCTTTTTATCGACTGGGTTTGAATGTGCCTGAAGTTTACGCACAAAACTTCGAGCAGGGTTTTTTCCTGTTGTCAGATTTAGGTAGTACCGATTATTTAACGCAGCTTGATGACAGCAACGCCGATCAGCTGTACAAGGATGCAATGCAGGCTTTGCTAGTCATGCAGGCAGGTCAACATTGTACGCTACCAGTTTATGATGAAGTATTATTGCAACAGGAAATGAATTTGTTTGTAGACTGGTTTTTAGTAAAGCACAAGCAGATAAATTTATCAGCACAACAGCAACAATTAATAAAACAAACCTTTGGATTTCTGGCTGCCTCTGCGTTGTCTCAACCGTACGTTTGTGTGCATCGGGATTATCACTCGCGTAACTTGATGGTAACCAGTGAACGTAATCCAGGGGTACTGGATTTTCAGGATGCGGTAATGGGGCCGGTGACTTACGATCTGGTTTCCCTGTTACGAGATTGCTATGTGGCCTGGCCAGCAGAAAAAGTAGAACGATGGCTAAAGTATTTTCATACTCTGGTGATGGATAAGGGGATATTACCAGCGGTTGACTACACACAGTTTGAGATGTGGTTTGATTTAATGGGAATGCAGCGTCACTTAAAAGCCATTGGTATTTTTTCACGCTTGAACTACCGTGATGGCAAGCCCGGTTACTTGAATGATATCCCGCTTACTTTGTCTTATGTTGTTATGGTGTGTGAAAAATATCCTGAGTTGAAAAAGTTTGGTCAATTTATTGATGAGTTGCCTGAATGAAGGTGGGGGCTAAATGAAAGCGATGATCCTGGCCGCAGGTCGAGGCGAGCGTATGCGTCCCTTAACCGACAGTGTGCCCAAGCCCTTGCTAAAAGTAGCGGGTTGTACGCTGATTGAATACCATATTAAAGCGCTGTATCGGGCAGGCATTCGGGATATAGTGATTAATCATGCCTGGCTGGGGGATAAAATTGAGCAACATCTGGGCGATGGTCTGCAATTTGGGGTGAATATTGCCTACTCTGCCGAGCAAACGGCTTTAGAGACAGCCGGTGGCATTCGCCATGCTCTGCCATTACTGGGGACAGAGCCTTTTTTGGTTATTAATGCTGACATCTGGACTGATTTCCCATTAATTCAGTTGTTAACTACAGCAAAAAAACAGATGAATTCCTCTGTCTGGGCACATTTATTGCTCGTATCTAATCCCGTACACCACCCCGAGGGGGATTTTTGCTTGCGCGAGGAGGCGTCGCTTGTTTATGAGAAAGGTATTTACCCGGACAGTCCTTGTTTCACGTTTAGCGGGATTGGGGTTTATCACCCAAAAATATTTTATTTTCTTGATGAGGGGCCGCAGGCTCTGGCGCCAGTACTAAGGGCATTAATACGGGAGCAGCATATTAGTGCGGAGCTTTATAACGGGGACTGGTTTGACATAGGTACAGCGCAGCGGCTGGATGAAATAAATACCTATTTAGCAAAAAAACCGGCTTAGTTTGTTGCGACTAGTCGGTAAGTTGTTATAATTTATAACAAAATGAGAAAAAAGGAGAGTAGTGCATGCAGATGCATCTCGGGGCATTGTTCCCCAGTTTAATCAGCCGCACTGTCGGCTTAACAGCAGGTTTTATTTTGCTGACGGCATTGTTTGCCCATAACGCACTTGCGCTGCCCAATCCTTCTGCAATACTTTCAGATAAAAACCGGCTTGTGTTACAAACAGCACAACAAAAAATGGCCGACAAGGATTACCAGCAAGCGCTGAAATTGAGCGACAGCATCTTAACGGAGATGCCTGCACAAT
>CAZEZI010000035.1:0-19141 GCA_964516315.1 uncultured Thioalkalispiraceae bacterium | reverse complement strand
CTCTACCAGCTGAGCTATTCCCGCTTAATCAAAGGATGCGTATTGTAATGATATTCACTTTTCTGTCAAGACAAATTATTGATTTTCCTGACTTTCGTAGAGGCTCGGCCAGGCCGCTTTTAAGTAACCTAACATCGACCAAACGGTAAGACCTGCGGCGATATAGAGGAATATTTTGCCTGTTTCCAGCGTATTTATACCCAAAAGTGGCACTTCATAGAGCATTAAACCTATTGCAAACATCTGGAAGCCGGTTTTAACCTTGCCGGGGTAGCCTACTTTGATTTTGGCGCGCTCACCCACGCTTGCCATCCACTCTCGCAGCGCTGAAATAGCTATTTCACGGCCCACAATAACCACCGCCGCAAAGGTCACCCCAAAGGTTGGGTACTTGCTAACAAGGCAGACCAGCACGGTTGCTATCATTAATTTATCGGCTACGGGGTCTAAAAAAGCACCAAAAGCGGATTGCTGGTTCCACCTTCGAGCCAGGTAACCGTCGAGCCAGTCGGTTACGCTCGCAAGGAAGAAAATACCTGCCAAAATGTAATTATTAACCCCAAAAATGGGGATAAAAAAGACCAGTAAAAAGACTGGGATAAAAAATATCCGCGCAACGGTTAACTGGTTCGGTAAACTTAGCTTCATTTGCTTATTTTAGCCCTGCTTGTTTTGCAGTGCTTATTCCTTTTCTGTATGGAATGCATCATAAATTAATTGTGCCAACTTTTCACTGATACCGTGCACCGAAGCAATATCCTCCACACCAGCACGCGCCACTTCCTGTAACCCACCAAATTGCTTGAGCACCTGCTGCCGTCTTTTCACCCCGAGGCCGGGAATTTGCTCCAGCACCGAGGTATTGCGTGTTTTCTGGCGCTGCGCACGGTGGCCGCTAATGGCAAAACGATGTGCTTCGTCCCGACACTGCTGAATAAGGTGCAAAGCGGCTGAGTCTGCCGGTAAACGTACCTGATTATGGGTTTTGGCCAGATATAAGGTGTCGAAGCAAGCCTTGCGCCCTTCGCCCTTGGTAATGCCAATAAGCAGAATATCGTTGAGTTGCAGTTCCTGCATCACCTCTTCGGCTTGTTTGACCTGCCCTTTGCCACCGTCTATCAACAAAATATCGGGCTGTTTAGCCTCGCCCTTTTTTACTCGCTGGTAACGCCGCATAAGTGCCTGCTTCATGGCGGCATAGTCGTCGCCTGCAGTGATGTCTTTTATATTAAAACGCCGATAGTCCGATTTTGAAAAACCTTGCGTAGTCATCACCACACAAGAAGCCACGGTAGACTCGCCCGACGAATGGCTAATGTCAAAACATTCCAGACGGGTGGGCAGTTCGTCCAGTTGCAGTGCACTTTGCAGGTTGTCAAAGCGTTGCAACAGGGTTTCTTTGCTGTTGATGTACTGCAATAAAGACTGGTTGGCATTTTGTTGTGCCATATCGAGCCAGCGCTGACGAAAACCACGTACGTTATATTTAATTGCCACTTTATGCTTTGCCTGCTCGGTTAGCACTTGCTGGATCAACCCGGTGTCGGAAAGCGATTCGGTTAAAATAATTTCAGGCGGGATCACATGTTGCGATGACAGGTAATACTGCGGCATAAAGGTGTCGAGTAACACCTGCGACATGCTTTGTTCGTCAAAAATATTTTTTAGCTTCGGGTAAAAGGCTTTGCTGCCTAAACTGCGGCCACCACGAATAGTAACAACCTGAATACAACCCAGACCGTTTTGTACACTCACGGCAATCACGTCCACATCGCCCGCATCGGTATGGATATATTGTTTTTCCAGAATCTGCCGTAAATAGATAATTTGGTCACGCAATACAGCGGCTTGTTCGTAGTCCTGTTTAGCGGCTGTTTGCTCCATTTTGGCTACCAGCTCGTCGATAACTTCATTGCTTTTGCCGGATAAAAACAATTTGGCATGCTGCACATCAAAGGCATAATCATCTTCGCTCACCATGCCAGTGCAAGGCCCGGTGCAACGTTTAATCTGGTACTGTAAACAGGGGCGCGAACGGTTTTTAAAAAAGTTATTGTCGCACTGCCGCACCGGAAATATTTTTTGTAACAGGTTTAAGGTTTCACGTACAGCGCCAGCACTGGGATACGGCCCGAAGTATTCACCCTTGTTACGTTGCTTGCCTCGAAACACGCTTAACCGTGGAAAGCTTTCCTGTGACGATAAATAGATATAAGGGTAACTTTTGTCGTCACGATACAGCACGTTATAACGTGGCTTTAATGTTTTAATCAGGTTGTTTTCAAGTAGTAAGGCTTCGTTTTCGGTATGCGTAACGGTGGTTTCCATTGCGGCAATTTTTGAAACAAGTACTTTTGTTTTAGGGCTGTCGACCGACTTCAGGAAGTAACTGGAAACCCGGTTCTTTAAGTTTTTAGCTTTACCAACATAGATAACGGTATTGCTCGCGTCCAGCATACGATAAACGCCGGGGCTTGCAGGCAATGATTTTAAAAAGCTTTTTGCGTCAAACTTTTTGGGTGGGTTAACCGACTCACCGCTTATTTTAGTTTTATTTTTATGGGCGTGTTGGTTCGGCATTCGCGTTTAAATAAACGGGCTTAAAATGGCAGGTGATTTATCAAATTTTAGTGTGTGCCGTGCTTGTCAATAAAACCATGTTGCAACGCGATGCGCGCAAGTTCCATATCATTATGCACACCCAGTTTGGTATACAGACGGTGCCGATAAGTACTAATGGTTTTAGGGCTTAAAGACAGTTTGTCTGAAATAGCGCTGACCTTCTGGCCATCCATCAACATAATCATCACCTGAAGCTCACGTTCCGACAATGATTCAAACGGTGACGCTTCAAACTCAGGCATTTGTGTTAACGCCATTTGTTGAGCAATGTCTGGACAGATATAACGCCGCCCGCCCATCACTTCACGCATCGCATGGATCATTTCATCAATGTCGCTGCCTTTGGTTAAATAACCCACGGCACCGGCTTTTAACAGGCGTTGCGGGAAAATATCGTCATCGTGCATGGTAACGCCAACAATTTTGAACTCGGGGTTTATTTGTAGTAGTTTTTTTGTCGCTTCCAGGCCGCCAATCCCCGGCATATTAATGTCCATTAAAATAATATCAATCGGCTTATTTTTGATTACCCTTTCTTTGGCATCGTGGATGGCTTCTTCTCCCGATGCCGCTTCGGCAACCACCTGAAACCCGTCTACATCATTTATTAATCGTTTCAATCCTGTTCGGACTAAATCGTGGTCATCAACCAACATGACTTTGATCATTAAATATACTCAAATTAAATGTTTATAAACTGACAGTGTAGTGCAGAATAAAATTATTGAACAATAGAAATTTTTTTGACCTGAATTAGACTTAATAAATAAAATTAACTTTAAATTATAACTTAATGTTATTAGAGGTTTTATTTTCAGCCGGTATTAATATCTCCAATCTTCACCGCTGCCGCCAGATTGGCTTTCAGGCTCACTATCACCTGGCAAGCCCACTAAATGCACAACATGCTCCAAATGGGTATTTGCAAGTACTTTAGTCCCGAAGGGCCCTGCAACACCAGTATCGTTTTCGAGCTCTTTCTTTTCCCGACGCATATAGACAAACCAACCCTCATTCATAATGTGAAAAAAGCGATCCGTATTAATCCGGTATTGCTTTCCTCGACGCATCATTTCCCTGGTTGTGTTAAATAAGTAGTCCATATCACTCTGATTTGAGTCGTTAGTAGATATCAGTCTAACCTAATTATGCATAAACTGTATGTAGGATAATTCCTACACAATATATTAGGGTTTAACTTACACTGGATAGTGACTCTAGCTCATTTTTTAGCCGCTTCAAGGTGTGCACATACCTCGTTTCCACAGTCGTTAAATTCAAGATGATCGAAGCTGATATTATTGGCAATCGCAATACCTCGGCCGTGCGAGTCGAGTAGGCGTTGAACATCGAATTCCATATAAGATTGCCAGTCAAAACCTTTGCCGTCGTCACTGATGGTTATTTCAATATGATCTTTTTTACGCTTAAAATGTATTTGTGCCATTTTATTGCGGTTAGAGTCCAGTTGCTGACGGCGGTTAACCTCGTCAGCCCAGACACCCTTCTGATTCAATTCAGATTTAACGTCATAGCCAATCCCCAGGTTGCCATGTTCAACGGCATTGAGCATAAGCTCGAATAAACCAGTTAACGAGCGCTCGGATGAGGGGCAGGCACTCGCAACCAACGTTGCAATTGAATGCACGTCATCGATGGTTTTAAAGTTAAAAGTGGCTTCTTCCAGCAAATGCATTGAGGATGCATTGCCCTGCAATACTTTTTGTAAGTCCTTGTATATATGCAGGTTTCTGTAGCAATTTCTAATTACGTTAGAGAACTGCTCTTCGTTAAAGGGCTTGGTTAAATAGTAAAAGGCACCCGCCTCAATCCCTTCAACAACATCTTCTTTTCTTGCGCGTGCAGACTGAAGCACAACAGGAATGTGCTTTAAGCTTGCCTGTGCCTGCATTTTTTTTAACACTTCGATACCGCTAAGGTGTGGCATCATATTGTCCAGAATGACTATATCGTAATAATTTGTCGGGTTCTCACTGAGCATTTGCCATGCGGTTTTTCCATCTTGAGCCGTTTCTACCTGATAACCTTCTGACATGAAATTTAGATATTCGGAAATAATATCCAGGTTAAGTTCTTCGTCATCAGCCACTAAAAAACGTGTATTTTCATTCATATTCCTGACCTGTTCGTATAAACTGCGACTCCGTCACAGCTGCACCTCTTATCGGCCGCAATTCATTGGGATTTAAAAAGATGCGCCTAATGGACAGTTTAGTTGACTTAGATCAGTATATTCTGTGAAATATTACCAGTTTTTATAAATACCATTATTTAACTATATTACCTTGCACTAATGTATTGATAAAAAGCAGAATACTTGATATAATTACTCGGGTATTGCAAACAATTTAGGAGCTCAAACACATGCAAGCAGAAGTAGATGGCAAAATTATCCAATTAAGCGAAGCGGGTTGGTTAGAAAACCTGGATGAATGGAGCGAAGGTCTTGCTGCACAAATCGCAATTAATGAAAAAATTGGTGATTTAACGGAAGAACACTGGAATATCATTAATTTAGCGCGTGAATATTTTAGCGACAATGGTGCTGTTTGCGAGCCTCGCAATTTTTCTAAACTGATGAAAGAAAAATACGGCAAAGACAAGAGTAGTCAAAAATATATTTACTCTTTGTTTCCAACCGGGTTAATCAAATGTGCGAACAAGATTGCTGGCCTGCCCCGCCCTAAAGGCTGTAGTTAATCTTTAGTCTTATATTGAAATAAAAAAAGGTTCTTACGAACCTTTTTTTATTTCTGCCATCACTTGCTGTCATTATAGTAAAGCGAATGTTACTGGAAAACATTAGTAACTAGCCCGCATCAAGCGAAGCCTGAACACAGCGCAACAGATGATAATCAAAAGTACCATCAAGTGCGTCATACACCGGTTTTAATTTTCGGCTTTCATCACCGAAAGTCGATAATGCATTTTGTATTGTTTTAATTTCATTTTCAGTTAACTCAACAACCTGTTGTAATTCGACATGCCCCGACTCAATCGACTGGGCTAAATGATTATAGATGGTTGTGGGTTTTAGATTACGTTGCAAGGCTATCTCTTCGGCTTTAATGCCACTACGTAATAACTGTAAGGTTTCATCAACCGTATCCGTTGATGTGGAAGCCGTGCTTAAACTGTATTGCCGGATTACTTCTAAAAAATTATCAGCATAGGCTTGCAGTTTTTTCTCTCCCACGCCGGTAATTTTAGAAAACTGCTGCTGCGTTTGTGGTTGCCGTTCAACCATTTCCATTAATGCTGCATCATGAAAAATAACATAGGGTGGCACCCCTTTTTCATCGGCCAATGTTTTACGGCAGGCTCGCAATGCTTCCCATAATGTTTTATCGGCCTCTTTTACATTGTTATTTACTTTGCGGCCACGTTGTTGTGTTTTTTCCTGTTTGCTTTCTTTGCGTAACATTAATGTTTGCTCGCCACGTAAAACCGGGCGGCACTGTTCGGTTAAAAGCAGGTTGCCAAAGCCTTCCATGTCCACCGCAAGCAGGTCTCTCGCAATCAGTTGCCGGAAAATACTACGCCATTGTTTTGTATCTATTTCTTTACCAATACCATAAACACTGAGCTTGTCATGACTGAACTGTTTAATACGTGCATGGTCTTTACCCGTTAAAACATCAATCAAATAATTAACCCCAAAACGTTGATTAGTTTTATACACACAGGACAAGGCTTTTTGCGCCACCTCGGTTGCATCCCATGTTTCAACCGGTGTAATACAGGTGTCGCAATTACCGCAGGGTTTATCGAGGTTGTCGGAAAAATATTTTAATAAAGCCTGTCTGCGGCAAGTAGTCAGTTCACTAAAACCTAACATAGACTGTAATTTATGGTGTTCGACACGCTTATGCGCCTCGTCTGCATCGGATGACTCCATCATCTTCTTTAGCGTGATAACATCTTGTAAGCCGTACATCATCCATGCATTCGCAGGTTCGCCATCACGCCCTGCCCGCCCCGTTTCCTGATAATAAGCTTCAATACTTTTTGGTAAATTCAGGTGTGCCACAAAACGCACATCGGGTTTATCGATGCCCATTCCAAAAGCAATGGTTGCGACAATAATCACTTTTTCTTCTGTTAAAAAACGCTGCTGGTTAGCCTGGCGTACACCAACCGGCAAACCGGCATGATAAGGTAATGCTGTTAAACCTTTTGAACTTAACCAGTCAGCTGTTTGCTCTACTTTTTTTCGTGACAGGCAATAAACAATACCGGCATCATTTTCATGTTCATTTAAAATAAAGCGATACAACTGATCTCGCGCGTTACCCTGCGCCTGTGAAATACGATAACAAATATTGGGCCGATCAAAACTGGAAACAAACAAGGTTGCTTTATCCAGACTTAAGCGCTGAATAATTTCACGCCGTGTGGGTTCATCAGCAGTCGCCGTTAAAGCAATACGAGGAATAGCCGGGAAACGTTGATGCAGAACCGATAACTGGATATATTCCGGGCGGAAGTCATGCCCCCATTGTGATACACAATGCGCTTCGTCAATAGCAAACAATGCAAGCGGCGCATTATCCAGTAAATTCAGGAAACGTTCAGTCATTAAGCGTTCGGGGGCAACATAAAGTAAATCCAGTTCTCCACGAAGTAATTGCTGTTCTATTTCACTCGCGCTTGTGGCATCGAGTGTTGAATTTAAAAATGCGGCACGCACACCCAACTGTTTTAATGCAACCACCTGGTCCTGCATTAAAGCTATCAAGGGGGATACAATAATGCCTACACCATCGCGAACCATCGCCGGTATTTGGTAACACAATGATTTGCCGCCACCAGTAGGCATCAACACTACCGCATCATTACCATTAACGACTTGCTTGATAATTTCTTTTTGGTGATATCGGAATTCGGAATAGCCAAATGTGCTATTTAAAATACTAAGCGCTTTATCTTCCATGTTTTATTATTTTAACATTGTTCCCAGGGCAAGCCTTCAAATCGCCAGCCAGAGCTTGTGCTGCGGTGGTGGTGGTCATCCAGTTCACCTTCAAAACCACCTTCAACATTATAAACCTGCTTTAAACCTTTGTTGATCAGTAGCGTGCCTGCTTCGTGCGAACGTTTACCACTTCGACAAATCAGGATTAATGGCACATCGTTATTATCTTCGATAACCGAAACACCGCCTAAAATCAGTTGCCGAATATCGCGTACAAAATGCGGGTTAATGTCCCAGTCGGGCTCGTCTATCCAGGGAATATGCAACGCGCCCACTGGATGGCCTATAAACAAAAATTCCATATGTGAGCGCACATCAATTAATAACGAACCGGGCAACTGATGCAGTTCATGTGCTTGTTGCGGAGTAATTGTAATAACAGCGGCCATTCTATTTTTCCTTTTATTCAAGCCTAGCTTAATGCTTTTATCGCCGTATTTCGAGTATCCGGGAAATTTAATTCCCATATATTGGCCTGCATTGTGTTATAATCAGTTTTCAAATATCAGGTGCACTTCGGTCTGCACCCAGTTATCGCGGTAATTTACCCCGAAATACATACTCTGTTTCCGCCTGGACCGTTCCCGGTAGTGCCCTGGGGCATACTTTGGATAGGCTGATCCCATAATTGTTCTGGAGAACATCTTACATGTCATTTGAATCCCTCGGCTTAAGAGCCGAATTACTCCGTGCTGTTTCCGAAAAAGGCTATAGCGAACCCACCCCTATCCAAAAACAAGCCATTCCTATTATTATGGAAGGCCGTGATTTAATGGGTGGCGCACAAACTGGCACAGGTAAAACAGCCGGTTTTACATTGCCATTACTGGAACGCTTAATGGCAACCAGTAAACCTGGCAAAGGCCGCCGCCCTATTCGAGCGCTGGTACTTACCCCAACCCGTGAACTGGCTGCGCAGGTTCACGAAAGTGTACAAACCTATGGCCGACACCTGCCTTTAAAATCTACCGTGGTTTTTGGTGGCGTAAGTATTAACCCGCAAAAAATGAAACTGATTAAAGGTGTGGATATTCTAGTAGCCACACCGGGAAGACTGCTTGATCACGTCAGTCAAAATTCAGTTAACCTGGCAAAGATTGATATTCTGGTACTTGATGAAGCCGATCGTATGCTCGACATGGGTTTTATTCATGATATCCGTAAAGTTTTAGCCTTGCTTCCAAAAGAAAAACAAACTCTGCTATTCTCAGCGACTTTCTCAAGCGATATTAAAAAGTTGGCCAATACCTTATTACACTCACCTGCACTCGTTGAGGTGGCACAACAAAATACAACCGCCGAACGTGTCACACAAGTTGTCCACCATGTTGACAAAAAACGCAAACGTGAGTTACTTTCATTTTTAATTGGCTCTAACAACTGGGAACAGGTACTGGTATTTAACCGTACCAAGCACGGTGCCAATCGGCTTGCCGAGCAGCTAACCGATGACGGTATTACCGCTGCGGCTATCCATGGTAATAAAAGCCAGGGCGCACGCACTAGAGCACTGGCCGATTTTAAATCTGGCAAAATACGTGTGCTGGTTGCAACCGATATTGCAGCACGTGGTCTGGATATCAACCAGCTTCCACATGTGGTTAACTTTGAACTGCCAAACGTGGCTGAAGACTATGTACATCGTATTGGCCGTACCGGACGTGCTGGTAACGAAGGCGAAGCCATGTCCCTTGTTTGTGTGGATGAATTAAAATTACTTAAAGATATTGAACGTTTAATTAAGCAGGATATACCGAAAGTTGAAATTGATGGTTACAAGCCCGACCCATCCATTAAGGCCGAACCAATTAATAAAGGCCGCGGCGGCCGCCAACAACAAAACAAAGGGGGCCGTTCAGGTAACCGTTCGAATCAGCGTCCTGCAGGTAAAAAACGAGCCGGAACAAAAAGAGCGTCTTCGCAGGACTCGCAGTCGGCAAATAATAACCAGCGCTCTGGCAACAAGAAGCGAGCATCAAATCAATCAGCAAACCAGAACAGGAATAAATCAGGTAACCGTGCACAACAATATGCACATTAAACTGTGACAATTTATTCGAAGGGGTAATTAAAAACAATGGATGTTTTATCTCAAGCCGTTTTAGGTAGCAGCCTTGCCCAGTCAGTTGCGAAAGACAGGTCAAAGCAATTGACTGCTTTGCTTATTGGTGCGCTGGCCGGGATGGCTCCGGATCTTGATGTATTGATTCGTTCGTCAGATGACCATTTATTATTTTTAGAGTTTCATCGCCAGTTCACCCATTCATTATTTTTTATCCCCATTGGTGCATTACTCTGTACTTTTATTTTTTACCCGTTTGTAAAAAAGAAACTCTCTTTTGCGCAAATCTATTTGTTCTCGTTTGCAGGTTTGGCGACACACGGGTTGCTTGATGCCTGTACGTCGTACGGCACACAGCTATTCTGGCCTTTTTCCAGTGAGCGCGTTGCATGGAGCATTGTTTCTATTGTTGACCCTTTTTTCACTTTACCTGTTCTTGTTCTTATAGTACTTGCCGTTTATCGAAAACAGCGCCTGTTTGCCCAAATTGCATTTTCCTACGCTGTTGTCTTTTTAATTTCAGGCTTTACCCAGAAGCACCGGGCTGAAGATGCACTGTATAGCCTTGCTCAACAACGAGGCCACCAGGTTGAACGCATGCGCGTCAAGCCCAGCTTTGCAAACCGGCATGTATGGAAACTTATTTATGAGTACAACGAACGTTATTATGTTGATGCTGTAAAATTACTATGGAACTCGGCGATTATCCCCGGTACATCGATACAAAAACTGAATATTAAACGTGACCTTCCGTGGTTAACTCCAAACAGCCGACAGGCAAAAGACATTGAACGTTTCCGCTGGTTCTCCGATGACTTTCTGGCTGTTGACCCGCAAAACCCGGATACGATTATGGATGTACGTTATTCTCTTTTACCTAATAATGTTAAACTAATGTGGGGGATTAAACTTGACCAACAAAAAAACAACACCCCGGATACACATGTTAAGTTTATAGTAAATAGAAAGCTAAGGGCACAAAGCCGGCAGCAATTTATTGATATGTTGTTTTAGTCTGGAGTGCGAAACTCTGTGCTGATTACTGCATTGACTTGTTATAATATTTAAAGCGGTTTTTACCTTCTTTTTTTGCCTTATACATTGCAATGTCTGCATGCTTTACCAACGTATTCATATCTTCACTATTATCGGGGAATAAACTAATACCCAAACTGGCCGATACGCTAAATTCCAGGTCATGCAAGAAGTAATTTTCCTGAATGGTTGCCAGAATTTTTACTGCAATGGCATCAATCGACTCGACTCTGTCAACATCATTAATAATAATGGTGAACTCATCACCACCAATACGTGCAAGTGTATCAGACTCTCGTAATACGGCGGTTACCCGCTTACTAACCTGCTGCAATAATTCATCACCCACACCATGACCAAATTCATCGTTCACCTGTTTAAAACCATCCAGATCCATAAACATCACTGCAATTTTCTGATCATTACGTTTAGCACGTGATACGGACTGCCGCAAACGATCATAGAACAACATACGATTAGGTAAATTGCACAGGCTGTCATAATGTGCCAGATGATATAAACGTTCATCACCTTCATTCTTTGCCGACACATCCGAAAAAATACCAATGTAGTGACTGGCATCCCCATTATTATTAAGAACAGCCGTAATGGATAACCATGCAGGATATACCTCCCTGTTCTTGCGTTTATTCCAGACTTCACCCTGCCAGCGTTTTTCGCGCAGCAGCACATCCCACATACGTTCATAAAAACCTTTATCGTGGTTACCGGAATGTAAAATACTCGGCTTCTTACCTAGCGCATCTTCTTTGGTATATTGCGTAACATTTGTAAAGGCCTGATTAACATTTAGAATATAACTATCTGCATCAGTAATCACCACCCCTTCTTCAGCGTTTTCAAAAACCTTACCCATAAGTTTTGCAACCAACTGAAGGTTCGCCTTAATCCTGTTCTTTAGCTCGGTAAT
The DNA here is from genome assembly GCA_964516315.1 of uncultured Thioalkalispiraceae bacterium. Taxonomy (GTDB): domain Bacteria; phylum Pseudomonadota; class Gammaproteobacteria; order UBA6429; family Thiohalophilaceae; genus SZUA-37. The sequence goes on along the minus strand of CAZEZI010000035.1, from coordinate 7,495 downwards.
CTGGGAGCGCAGTTCGTGTGTTAATAATATAAAACGGTCATACTCATCCACGCAAATATTCTCCTGCCGACCAGCATGAGCTAACAAAGTACTTGCCAGCTTCAACATTTCCGCATGAATAACACCCAACATTTTAAAGGCTGGCATTTCAGTTAATTCTTTATCTTGCACGCCGTGATACCAGCGTTTGAAATACTCATCCGTTATTAGTATGTTTTGAATTTGCTTACGTTCAGTAACAGTATGACAAATAATTGCACGATTTAATTCAGATAACCAGTTAATGTGGAATTCAACAACCAGGTCAATTTCATTAATACAATTATCAAGCTCACTTTCGGTGAGCTTTTGGAACAGAGATAGACCCATAAATAACAATCACCCCAAATTGTTAACAACTCTTACCAGTATGAGTCAAAAACCAGTTATTTCCAGATAGCAAGCCTGTTTATACCCATAAAATAAATAATAATTGATATTAATCAATTTAAAGCTATATTATCTGCATTTCTGGTAACTAGCCTGTTTCAACAATAAGTGAGCTTATTTTGAATAAAATGAACAAAATTGCAATTTTTGTCGATGTACAAAATATTTATTACACCACCCGTGATGCGTATCAACGCCAGTTTAATTACCGAAAATTTTGGCAAAAAATACTTACACAAGGTGAAATAGTTCAGGCAACGGCTTATGCTATTTACCGTGATAACGATAAACAAATCAGGTTTCAGGACGCGCTTAAGCATATTGGCTTTAATATAAAACTCAAACCCTATATACAACGCAGTGATGGCTCTGCAAAAGGTGACTGGGATGTTGGTATTACAATTGATGTGCTAACTGTGGCAAAAGATGTCGATACCGTTATCCTACTATCAGGTGACGGTGATTTTGACCTGCTGCTCGAAAAAATAAAAACAGATTATGCGATAAACACAGAAGTTTATGGTGTACCCACACTCACTGCCAATTCATTGATTAAAGCAGCCGGTCTTTACCATAAAATTGAAGAAAGTTTATTACTTTAACGATTTAATATCGTTTAGCAGTTTATTTATGTCCAAAAACTCTGCCGTATTCACAAATACAGTCGAACTTAACTCGTCTTTATGCAGTGGCTGACTATTTGCAAGCTGATGCTCAAGAACAGAAAGATCGGCATCAGATACACCCTGCTTTCGCTTTACAATCCGTTGCCGCAATACTTCCACTGGTGCGGTCACCTCCAGAATAATATAGGGCACAACTAAACGGCCAGCCAGTGCACAAAAAGGGATTCGCTGTGCAGCGTCTAAAAATGCCGCATCGACTATCACAGTATAACCTGAAAGAATAATTTCTTCGGCCAGCTCAAGTAGCTTCGCGTATGTTTGCTGCGAGGCCTGCGCCGAATAAATACCTGTATTAATTTCAGTGGATGCATCCGCTTCTAACTTGTTGAACAGCCGCTTGCGCTCAACATCGGAACGAATACGGATTGCACCTGTTGCATCAAGCAATTGTTGAGACACGGTGCTCTTCCCTGATGCCGAAGCACCTCGCATAATAATCAGTTTTGGCTTAGCTGGTTGAATATAGCCTGTAGCAAGTCCCAGATAAGACTTGAATTCTGCAAATGAGTGTTCTGTTTCATCGGCTGAAATATTTTCCTGCTCTAAACGTAACGCATCCACCTTGGCGCGCACCATTGCCCGATAACAAAGGTAAAATTTAAGTACCGATAAACCGGCATAATCACCCATTATTTCCAGATAGGTATTTAAAAAACGGTTAGCCAGGTGAGGCTGCTGCCTGGCCTGTAAATCCATGACCAGAAATGCAATATCACTAATAACATCTATCCAGCGAAGTGCAGCATTAAACTCAATACAGTCGAACGCGAGTGGCTTACCATCCAGCCAGACCAGATTGCGCAAGTGCAGATCACCATGGCATTCACGAATAAATTCGTTGTGTTTACGCTGCTCAAATACTGATTCCAGTTTTTTAAATTCAGCATGGCTCCAGCTTTCAAGCTTATCTAAAATACCGACGAACAATTTTTTTTTAAAATGCTGGTTAATCTGTATAAAATTTTCGATAACGGGTTGATAAACACTATCCTTACTACCATAGTCCATCGCATCATTTGCAACCGGAACAACCTGATGAAACGCTGCTACCCGATGTGCAATCGCATCCATATGTTCAGCATTAAGTTCACCGACCGCCAGCATATTATCCAGTTGGGCTGACTGCGGAAACTCGGCCATCTTTACCGCATATTCAAATGCATCGCCCTTTTTTGAGATAACAGGCTTATCGGCTGTACCGGTAATAGACACAACATTAAGATAAATTGCATCAGCCAGCCTGCGATTTAAGTGTAGCTCCTGCTCGCAACAAAGCCGTCTTTTTTCCAGAGTGGAAAAATCGAGAAAACCAAAATTAACCGGTTTTTTAATTTTATAGGCAAAACTACCCGTCAACACAACCCATGAAATATGGGTTTCAATAAGCTTGATGCTTTTAACCGGATGATCGTAAACTGCCGGGTTAAGCATGCTGGCAATATTAAATGTCATTGTACTTAAAAAAGGCCTACACCTTTAATTTTGTATCAGAACATGAATTATTCAGTTTGTTATTATCTTGCCGCCATTTTTCATAACATTCCAGACCACAAAAATGCGCAACGTAGTCCGTCACTTCTTCAACTTTGGCCTCTGAACGTGGTATTTCTTTAAGACAAACATCACACGAAACTTTTTCGCTAGACGGTTCTTTTTCCTGCTCTACTTTATTTTTCTCTGTCATGAGACACCCTCCCCTTATTTTATATATTTATTGGTTTAAATAACTAATTACATTACAACCTGACGGTCATATAGAAAAAAATAAAACGCCCCTTATCAATATCAATCATCAGCTCTGCACCATGCGAAAGCCCGTAATCCACATAACCTGGTATAGCACTGTTTTGATGGCACTCACTTGAATGCTGCGGCGACTCAAAGTCACGATCACGGTCATACCATGACAGCAACATCATTTCTCCCAGTTGCTGTTGTGCTTCGTTGTTCGCTATGATCATTGCAGCTTGATAGTCCACAGGTGGGGGTATCGGCATTATTTCAACCACTTGAACACTGGATAAATCCACACCCGCTTTTTGTAAACCTGGTTTCATTTTTTAGTTCCACCCTGATTAAAGAATAGAGCAACATACAGATTCTTCCCAGTTAATTAAGCATATTATTATTTTAAAAAACATTAACCTTTACAGATTAAAGATTATGGCGCTTAATATAATTAATAATGCCAAACTTTCTAAAAACAAGACCATTCAGCATTACTATGGCAATCGTTTTTTTTGCTTTAGTGAACAATTATGCCATAGCAGCCTATACAGGCTCAGAGGCTTGTGCCACATGTCATGCAAAACAATACAATAACTTTCGCCTTTCCGGTCACCCCTACAAACTGACCAAAGCAGAAGTCGCCAAACATCGCGCTTTACCACTACCCAAAGGCTATTCATGGAATGACATTTCTTATGTTATTGGTGGTGCATACAAAAAAGTACGTTATATCGACAAGCAAGGCTTTATTATTACCGCCGCAAAAGATGGTAGCGAACTCAAAACTCAATATAATCTTGAAACAGATAGCTGGTCTTTTTACCATAAAGGCGAGAAAAAACCTTACAACTGTGGCAGATGCCATACTACCGGGTTCAGTAAAAAGGGGCATCAAGATGGACTCAAAGGCATTCAAGGCACATGGGCTGCCGCAGGCATTCAATGCGAAGCTTGTCATGGCCCCGGCAGCCAGCATGTAACAACCGGCGATAAAAATAAAATCAAAATAGATCGCTCTGCGGCAAGCTGCGGAAAATGTCACAGCCGCGGTAATATTAAAAACATCCCGGCAAAGAAAGGCTTTATTCGACACCACGAACAATACAATGAGTTGCTGGCAAGCCCTCACAAGCTATTGAATTGCGTTACTTGCCACAACCCACATCAACGAGCACAATTTAGCATTAAAAAAGACTGCATAACTTGCCATGCCCAACAACAAAAGGACTTCAATGGCAGCAGCATGCAAAAAGTTGGCGTGCAATGCATTGACTGCCATATGCCCCGCGCCACAAAATCGGCCACTAAAAAAAGTGTGGTTGAAGCAGATATCCGCAGTCACTTGTTCAAAATTAATATAACTGAGCAAAGCATGTTTTATAATAAACCGGTGAAAGGGAAAACAAAAAGCTTTGCCAAAGGTTTTGTCACCACCGACTTTGCCTGCCTGGCCTGTCATAAAGATAAAACAAAGAAATGGGCAATCGAAAAGTCGATAAATGTTCACAAGGCAGGTCAATAACCTGGTCTAACTACGTTAATATTTTATGATTATAAACAAACAACTCATTATTTTGTTTGTACTGTTGTCCATCACAAACACAGCACTTCCTGGCGAAGTAAATATTGATCTACGCCTTGTTTATTCATCAAATTTTAACGGCGAAATAAAGCCGTGCGGTTGCTCAGCAGAAGGAAATCTGGGAGGTATACTGCGTCGTGCAAGTAAATTGTCCACACTTAAAAAATCGCTTTCCAACACAGTATTTGTGAGCGCAGGTGATATTCTGGATAAGATCAGTGAGCAAAACCGCATTAAAGCAGATTACATGCTGGAGGGGCATACGTATCTTGATTTAGATGCAATATTACCAGGCGAACGCGATTTGGCCTACCCAGTAAAAACACTAAAAAAACACCAATTACCGTGGGTGCTTACTAATAAAATAAAAACACTACCCTTTGCAGACCATATTGAACGCCGTTTAAGTTCAGGCAAAACCGTGTTCATTTATGGCGTAGTAGAACCGAATCTTGATAAAAATATACAGCGCTACCTACAACCCTCGGATAAAATATTAAAGCGTGTCTTAAAAAGAACAAAAGCCAGTGACAATGATTTTGTTGTTCTATTAGTCCACGGTTCAGAATCATTTGCGAACAAATTCACTAAATGGCCACTCATTGATATTATTGTACGTGGCCACCTTGATGGCATAGTAAAGAAAAACAATAGAATACTGAGTGCAGGATACAGGGGCCAACGTATCGGCATAGCAGACTTTAACTTACAAACAAAAGTACAGTTGCTATCAAACAAGGTGATACCTTTAACCCAGGCTATCCCTGATCACCCGAAATTAACTGATTTATATACACGTTATAACAATGCCGTTACAACATGGTGGAATAAAAAAACAGCACGTATAAAAATTTCGGAACATACAGACAATCAATATACAGATAAAACCTGCAAAACATGTCATAGCTCTATATATAAGGGGTGGAAAAAGACAAAACATTCTTATGCGATTAACAGCCTGAAACAAGCAGGAAAACAAAACGATCCAGAATGCCTGGTTTGTCATACTACAGGTATGCATAAGGATGGCGGTTTTATCTCTATAAATAAAACCCCTGAACGGCTGAATGTTCAATGTGGGGCTTGCCACGGCACAGCACGTAACCATGCCAACTACCCCATTGCAAACAAGTTACCCAATGCCTTTGAAAAATGTGTTACCTGCCATACAAAAGAAAACAGTCCGAACTTCTCTATGCATAAATACTGGTCTCAAATAAGTCATACACTTGGCACCCCCCCTCTGCATCGCCAGTCAATATCACCGATTGTTGGTGAATATGAGCTGCTTAAACCAAAACAGGAAATTATTACTTCAGCGCCAATTGAAATACTGGAGTTCTTTAGCTTTTACTGTAGTCGTTGTTATGTCTTTAATAGCGAATTTAAAAAATCGCACTCCAGAATAGAAAAATTCCATCAGTATAAACAAATACCCATTACTTTTGGTGAACAACAAGCACTGTGGGCATCGCTTGCCTATGTGGTGGCTGAACAAAATGGTAAAGGAGAGGATTTTAAACAAGCCATATTTAATGCAAAGTTTGGACAAAATGCCGATATAAGTGACAAACAAGTGGTACTGAAAATTTCTAAACAATTTAATCTTGAAAACAAGGTGGCAGCGGCTCTTAACGATCCTGACTCAAAGGCAGCTAAAAAATTGCAACAATATAACATCCTGAAAAAACAATTAAAAATATATGCCACACCAACGATTGTTGTGAACAGGAACCTGCGTATTATGCCGAAGCACACTGCAAACAACACAAACTTAATGGTAGAGAACATACTGGAAATACTACAGGATATACAGTGCCGGAAATTTGCAAACTGCATTAATTCTCAATCTGCTCAATAGAGTTAACAGCAAATAATATACTTGCGTATTCTTAAGCTGTTTTTTCCCAAACGCTCAACACCATGTCAACACTTAAATCTAATTTTTGTAATCGACTCGCTGCCTCTTTACCTTCTTTATTTGCACGATAAAAATGTGGCGTCATTAAAAGTAAATTATTAATTTGCTCTTTATTAATATCACCCGTTTTAAATTGTAATAGTACTGTGTCTAATAGGGAAAACCCCAACTCTTTAGCATAAGGTAAGTCTGGCGACTCAGTTCTTTTAACATCAGAATAAATTACTTGCCGTAATTCTTTTAAATGATCCGGCCCCGGCTCAACCAGAATTACTTTGCCACCCGGTTTCAAGGCTTTACCAAAACCCTCAAAACTATGAAACCCAAATACACATACAATAACATCCACGCTTGCAGCACAAACTGGTGGCTGCCTGTTTGTACCTACAACCCAGGTTATCTTTTTATTTCTTTTTGCTGTAGCCACAATAGCGTGCTTCGATATATCCAGACCAATAAAAGAAAGCTCGATGTCACCCTTTATATTTTCAAATGAATTTGCAATGGTGTCTAAATAATATCCCTCGCCACAACCGGCATCCATCAAGCAAATTTGCTCATCACCTTGAATCTGTTGTTGTATTATTTCAAATAATTTATTTACAACCGGCGTGTAGAATCCGGCATTTAAAAACTGTGTTCTCGCAACAACCATCTCTTTACTGTCACCTGGTTCTTTCGAACGCTTATGCTGCACTGGTAATAAATTAATATATCCCTGACGTGCGACATCAAATGTATGGCCGTTTTTACAAACCAGTTGTTGTGCATGAAGTTCAAGTTGCTCACCCTCTATAGGGCAAGCCAGATTAGATACTTTTTTGATGAGCATAGGTTATTGGCGGTGGAATTACTTTTTGTCCAGCAAGCTCTTTAGATCTGCAAAGGGATTATGTGTTGCGGTGGCACTGTTATCTTCAGTTGTTGACATATTTCCAAGATCGGCTTCTAACTGCCGTTGGTGTTCATTGTCGTGGCAATACATGCACAGCAATTCCCAGTTACTGCCATCGGCTGGATTGTTGTCGTGATTATGGTCTCGGTGATGCACCGTCAATTCATGTAAATTCTCACGGTCAAACTCACGACTACAGCGGCCACAAATGTGCGGGTACATTTTTAAGGCTTTTTCACGGTAGCCCTGCTCAC
>CAZEZI010000034.1:0-19567 GCA_964516315.1 uncultured Thioalkalispiraceae bacterium | reverse complement strand
CGTCGGGCTCATAACCCGAAGGTCGTAAGTTCAAATCTTGCCCCCGCTACCAAATACTACAGGGTTTTCAATAGGTTACAGCTTGTTGAAAACCCTTTCCTGTTTCTTCTTTTGCTGATTGTGCCGAAATTGTGCCATTCTGTACATGCATGGCGTAAGTCATGGCAGTAAAACAGCATCCAGAACTCTGTACTTTCCCGTTTTAGCTTGATCTGTATCTGTATCTGTATCTGTATGTACCCACGCTGACAGAAGAACAGAAATATAGAGATACAAGTTAATATATAGTGCATCACAATTAATCTGGAAATTAAAGTAGCGTTAACAGGCAGTGAAACTAATAACCACAAAGCTGTTTTAGTTTTGGCTCAGAATCAGGAGTATGAAATACCTGATATGGAGGTGCTATTTTTTATATGTTATTGCGATTGAAGTCATAAATAATAATATATTGGTTTTCTATTCAGTGGTTTGCTAGTCTGCTAACTTTTAAAGTCAGGAATTATAGTTGCTTACATGCCAAACGGTATAAAAAAACGTTGTTTGTTTTCCATTATCGAGTCACCACTGCACCCCAAATTATCAGAAGTTTATAACAATAAAGCTATCAACGAAATTCGTTTTAGCTCAATGCGGAAGGCTTTAGCCGCATTAAAAAAAATGCCACCGGATTTTATTGTGGCTGAATTTTTTTATGGATATGGCAATAATTATGCAGGGATTAATATCAGCAATCTGGATGTTCTGCTCTATAGCTTGCAAAAGTATGCGCCAGAGGCAAAAGTGATCGTGTTAGTTGATAAAAAAGAGCGAAAATACGTCGATAAATTAAATGAAATATTGGTACTGCATGCCATTTTGACGTTTCCTGTTGCTTCGCAGGATATTGCCACATTATTGTGATGAATACTTGTCTATGTGCTAAGATTGGGGTATATATGAATGTGGTATGAGTGCTTGAATTTGTTGATGTTTATCCGTGCTAAACGACATGGGCTTGTTAGATAATAATAATGAAATATATTGATCAAACTTCAAATAAATCGTGGTATTTACTCTACACAAAGCCACGACAGGAAAAGCTGGCTCAGGAGAATTTGCAGCGTCAGGGCTATATGACATATTTGCCGCTTATTCAAAAGACTCGCAAGCGTAATGGAAAGCGTATAACCGCTATTGAAGCCTTTTTTCCAAGGTATCTATTTATTTCATTGAATACCACAACGGACAACTGGTCTCCTATCCGCTCAACCCCTGGAGTGGCAAATATTGTACGTTTTACCCAATACCCAACGGTCGTATCCGACTCACTAATATCCTTACTGATGTCAAATGAAGATCCTGATACCGGCTTGTACGATGAAGATTTTAACTTTAAATCAGGCGATGGTGTCCGTATTACAGACGGAGCACTGGCCGGGTATGAAGGTCTTTTTAAAGCACGTTCAGGAGAGGAACGAGTTATCGTTCTGTTGAATGTTATGGGTAATCAAACGGCAGTAAAAGTTGAGGTGGATGCACTTGAACTTCTTACTTAGCATTAATACTTCAGGATAAAAGCATTAATATTTTTACCCAGGTTGGCAATCTGCATATTGAAATTACTTTTCTCGTCTTTGTTCTCCTGGCAATCAGTTGCCTGTCTTTTTTATTGACATACTTTTTTATAAAGACAAGTGATAAGCTCGGAATTATGGATGTTCCGAATCAACGTTCGCTACATGATACTCCAAAACCTCGAACTGGTGGTCTGGCTATTTTAATTACGCTATCAGTTGGTTTTTTCATTCTTTATGATGAAATGAATATCGGATTGCTATCTATTCTTCCTTATGGCCTGGTTATTTTAGTGGTTGCCTTTGTTGATGATATCTATTCTATTTCTGCGTTGCTGAGGTTTTTTCTGCAAATAGTGGTCGCCAGTGTATTTGTGTCGAAAGGGCTTAATCTGGAAGTGTTGAACCTGCCTGGGCTGGTTATTCCTTTAAATTATTTTGTTGCAAGTACTGTTACGGTTCTTTTTATAGTATGGGTGATTAACTTATATAATTTTATGGATGGAATGGATGGTTTTGCCGGTGGCATGGCGATAACAGGCTTTGGTACGTTTGCCATTCTTTCTGTAATACAGGGAGAGCCCGGCTTTGCAATTCTAAACCTGGTTGTTGTGTCGGCAACCCTGGGTTTTATTCTTTTTAATTTTCCGCCAGCAAAAATATTTTTAGGTGATGTCGGCTCAACGTTGTTTGGTATATTAGTTGCTTTATTTATTTTATGGGCCGATGTGAATAAGGTTTTCCCTTTTTGGCTGGGAATTATTGTCTTTATGCCCTTTTTTCTGGATGCATCGGTAACACTTTGTAAGCGAGTATTAAAAAAGGAAAAGGTCTGGCAGGCGCATCGCTCACATTATTACCAGCGGTTAGTACTTTTAGGGCTGGGGCATAAGAAAACATTGATGCTGGAATATATCTGGATGTTGGGTTGCTCTGTGGTGAGTATTTTCCTGTTAGGAAATAAAAATAGTACCGTGGAGTGGATGACCGTTAGCTTATTTATGGTGTTATCTATTACAATATTGGTCTATATTGATATAAAGACCAGGAACAAGAAAAGAACAACAAACATTTAAAGAATAAAATCTGGGAATAATCTTAAAGATGGAATACAAATATAAAAAATACATGGATTTGGTGCATAACGCATTTGATGTGCACACAACATCAAGGCTGGTTAAACGCATTATTCTGATTCTGGTAGATTTATGCATTATTCCCTTCTCATTTTGGGCTGCTTTTGTACTTCGTTTTGGTGAGGTTATCCCCAGAATGGCTGATTTTTGGTGGATAGTTATTGCTGCACCGCTTATAAGTATCCCGGTTTTTTATACTTTTGGTTTATATCGTTCAATGCTGCGGTATATGGGTATACAGATTGGTTGGGTGATAGTTAAAGGGATGGCAACTTCAACCCTGATTTTATTGGCATTGGTATTTTTTACCCAGACACAAGGTTTCCCTCGTTCTGTTTTTATTATTTATTTTAGTTTCGGTGTTTTATTAATGGCTGGTAGTCGTGTATTGATGCGTGCTTATCTTATGACTGTGATGAGATTACATAAACCGAAAGATGCAGTGATTATATATGGTGCCGGAGCGGCAGGGGTGCAACTGGCAACTGCACTGGTTAATGCGAACGACTCGAAAGTAATTGCTTTTATTGATGATGATAAAACCATTCAGGGTAACTTGATTCACGGGATAAAAGTATTTAACAAAGATAAACTTCAGCCACTGATTGATAAATACAATGTTAAGCAGATTCTACTGGCGATGCCATCAATTCGAAAATCAGCACGTAGGAAATTATTACAGTCACTAGACAAATTTGCAGTACGGGTTCGTACAGTGCCGGGTATGGAAGATTTGGTTTCTGGTAAATCAAGTGTTGAAGAAATTCAGGATGTGGACGTTCTGGATTTATTGGGGCGTGACTCGGTTCCTCCGGATGTGAGTTTGCTGAAGGCCTGTATTGAAGATAAAGTGGTGATGGTTACCGGTGCCGGAGGCTCAATTGGTTCGGAACTTTGTCGGCAGATAATAAAATCAAATCCGGATACTCTGGTTTTGCTGGAACAGTCGGAATATGCCTTGTATCAAATAGAAAAGGATTTACTCGCCAGACTGGATGAACATGAATCTAATATAAAATTAATTTCAGTGCTGGGATCAGTTCAGAATAAATTTCGTTTGTCTCAAACAATTAAAGCCTGCAAAGTAAACACCATTTATCATGCAGCGGCATATAAGCATGTGCCATTAGTCGAACATAATATTATAGAAGGTATACGGAATAATATTTTCGGAACCAGCTATGCTGCTGAAGCAGCACTTGAAAACAATGTTGAAACCTTTATTCTTATTTCAACCGACAAAGCAGTGCGTCCGACAAATTTAATGGGGGCTTCCAAGCGTTTTGCTGAATTGATATTGCAAGCGTATTCAAGAATGGAAAAAATGAATACACGTTTTTGTATGGTGCGTTTTGGTAATGTGCTGGGTTCTTCTGGCTCGGTGGTTCCTTTGTTTCGTGAGCAGATCTTGTCGGGTGGGCCTGTCACTGTGACGCATCCGGATATTATTCGTTATTTTATGACTATTCCTGAGGCGGCTCAACTTGTTATTCAGGCAAGCTCATTAGGGCAGGGCGGGGATGTTTTTGTTTTAGATATGGGGGAACCCGTAAAAATACTGGATTTAGCCTATCGTATGATTCGCTTGATGGGGCTGGATGTGCGTGATGAGCAGAACAGTGATGCGGATATTGAAATAAAATTTACCGGCTTACGCCCTGGTGAGAAATTATATGAAGAATTGTTAATAGGAAATAATGTTGTAAAAACATCTCATCCTCGAATTCAACGTGCAGAGGAAGATAGTGTTTCATTTGATGACATTAAAGATTATATGGCAAAGTTAGACAAGGCATGTAGTCACTATAATTGCGAATTAATAGTAAGGCTGATGACACAAGTTGTTTTAGAGTACACACCAAGCAAGGAAATAATGGATACCTTATGGTTTAAGAATGAGCATGATTTAGAGACCGCTCAATTGGTACCACGTAATGATAAAGTAGTAAAGCTTAAACCTTAAAATATTCCTTCCTTATTATTAAATTTCAATATTCGATTGTATAAGATTAACTGATGATTACTGCTATAATAAAAGAAATGAGAATTTATCAGTGGGTGAAGAACACACTGATTTTTGTTCCACTACTGTTGTCACATACGTATGCAGACTCCGAACTGCTTTCGATCTCCTTAATCGCTTTTGTTGCATTTAGCCTGTGTGCGTCAAGCGTTTATATTATTAACGATCTATGTGATGTTGAGTCTGACAGAAAACACCCTATTAAAAAGTTCAGGCCAATTGCTGCTGGTATTTTGTCTCCACTTGCAGCAAAGATAGCAGCCCTTGTTTTATTTGTTATTGCGCTGGCCGTTTCATTACAAATCAATCAGGAATTTGTTCTGGTTTTTCTGGCATATTTTATTCTTACTTTTGCTTACTCCTTTGGGTTAAAAGAGTTAGCTATTATTGATGTTCTAATACTGGGCGGTTTATATACTTTACGCATTATTGCTGGTATTTATGCTATTGATGTAGATATGTCTTTCTGGCTGCTGGTGTTTTCGCTATTCATATTTATCAGCCTCGCAATGTTAAAACGATTTATTGAATTAAAAAATATGGAAGAGCGAAACGAGGAGAAAATGACACGTCGCGGTTATGTGGTTGGAGATGCCGATTTGATATCTAAAATGGGTGTTGTTTCCAGTTATATCGCTATTTTAGTGATTGCACTTTATATACATGATCCGTTAGTGACAGCCAAATATTCAACACCGGCCTGGCTCTGGTTAGTGATACCTACAATGTTATACTGGTTAAGTCGTATCTGGCTTATCGCGAATCGTGGACTGTTACATGAAGATCCTGTTTTGTTTGCGTTGAGAGATAAGGCAAGTTATGTCGTTGTGATTGTTTGTCTGGTTAGTGTGTTAGTTGCGATATAGTTTGCTTTATGGCTTCCTGCAATAAATCAGGTTCATCCGCTCATTTTAATTTTCCTTCATGGGGAAATTACCCCTCACATCAGCCTAAAGATGTTATACGTTACCCATGGTCCAGCTCAAAAATTCATTTTGATAATGCGCCTTATCTTGCATACGGAATGGGGCGGAGTTACGGTGATAGCTGTTTAAATAAAAACGGTATATTAATTAATTCTTTTCAGCTTAATCATATTCTTGATTTTGATAGTGATAAAGGTATTGTTCGATGTGAGGCAGGTATAACATTTGATGATTTGCTGTCGGTTATTGTTTCCAGAGGCTGGTTTTTGCCGGTTACGCCCGGAACACGCTTTGTTACCGTCGCGGGTGCATTGGCAAATGATGTGCATGGTAAAAATCATCATGCCGTTGGCAGTTTTGGTAATCATGTCACTGCTTTCGAATTGCAACGCTCAACAGGAGAAACGTTATTATGCACTCCCGAAAATGAGAACAAGCAATTTTTTAATGCGACTATTGGTGGGTTAGGATTAACCGGTTTTGTAACATGGGTTGAATTTAAATTAAAAAAAATTGTTAATTCATATGTTGCAACATCAACGAAGCCATTTTCATCTATTGCCGGGTTTTTTGAATTAGATGAGGAATATCTTGATAGCCATGAATATTCTGTTGCCTGGATAGATACTACTTCGCGTTTAAGCAATCTTGGGCGTGGTTTATATTTTTCAGGTGATCATGCAAAAGAGCATCCTGTTGCATACACTGATAAAAGAAAAAATCAGAAAAGTCTGAGCTTGCCAATTAATTTCCCTAGTTTTGTTTTAAATTCTTTTACAGTTAAAGCATTTAACATACTTTATTTTAATGCCCACAAGAATGCATCAGAGCAAACTTTAGTACCTTATGCACCATTTTTTTATCCACTTGATAACATCAGAAACTGGAACCGGATGTATGGCAAGCATGGTTTTTTTCAACATCAATGTGTTGTGCCACTTGATAATGGCAAGGAAGTGATTACTGAAATATTGAAACGTGTTTCAGAAAAGGGTATGGCCTCTTTTTTATCCGTGTTAAAACGGTTTGGAAATATACCATCAGTTGGTATGATGTCTTTTCCACGTGAAGGTTATACACTGGCTCTGGATTTCCCGAACAAAGGCAAACGCACGTTAGCGTTTTTAAATGATCTGGATGAGCTGGTTAGTTCGGCAAATGGTGCTATATATCCAGCAAAAGATGCCAGAATGTCCGCTGAAATGTTTGTATCATCATTTCCTGATCTGGAACTGTTTAAAAATTATATTGACCCTGCTTTTTCTTCAAGCTTCTGGCGAAGAGTAACGCAACAACAAGAATTATAATATTATGAAAAACATCGTTATTATAGGGGCAACCTCTGGCATCTCGCAGGCGGTTGCAAAGCAAATGCTGGCCGATGATGTGTGTTTGCATCTTGTTGCGCGCGATATGGAAAAGTTAAATATTGTTGCGAGTGATTTTAAATCACGCGGTTGTGGTGAGGTTGTCTGCTATCAACTGGATTTTAACGAATTGCAACAACATGCTGCTGTTGTTCATGACATTGTTAATAAGGCTGGAGTCATTGATACCTTGTTTATTTGTTATGGACTGATGCATCCACAGAGCGAGTGTGAAACTAATGTGGAAAAAGCACTTGAGCAAGTTAAATCTAATTATACAAGTGTTGTCTCTTTGCTGGTTCTGTTTAGCCAGCTTATGCAAAAGCAAAATGCTGGTACTATTGCAGTTGTGTCCTCTGTTGCCGGTGATCGTGGCCGAAAAAGTAATTACATTTACGGTTCGGCTAAGGCAGGCTTGACGATTTTTCTGGAAGGTCTGCGTTATCAATTATATGAGCACGGTATTCAGGTCTTAACGATTAAACCGGGTTTTGTGGACTCGCCAATGACGGCGCATTTAAAGAAAGGTGCTTTGTGGGTTTCAACCGATTTAGTGGCAGGCTATATTGTTAAAGCGATTAATAAAAAGAAAAGTGTCATTTATGTACCGCCGTTCTGGTTTTTAATTATGACCATTATTAAAATAATTCCAGCTTTTATTTTCCGGAAGTTAAATTTTTAGAAACAGTATTTAGAAGTTTAAGAGCAATGCACGTAATGAATAAAAACGACAAAATTGTATTACCCGGTGGTGCTGGGCTGGTTGGACAGAACCTGGTGGTGCAGCTAAAGAAGCAAGGTTACAGTAATTTGGTTGTTATTGATAAGCACGCAGCTAATTTAAAAATTCTAAAGCAGCTACATCCGGATGTTACCTGTATCGAAGAAGATCTTGTTAACGAGGGTTGCTGGCAATTGCATATGAAGGAGGCCACTGCCATTGTGATGTTACAGGCTCAAATTGGCGCCAAATCATCAGCCCCTTTTATTGCCAATAACATAAATTCAACCCGGATGGTTCTGGATACGGCTAAAAAATATAACATACCGTATATTGTGCATATTAGTTCATCGGTGGTTGAGTCGGTTGCAGATGATGACTACACCGCAACAAAAAAGAAACAGGAAGACATGGTCAAGGCCTCAGGCATTGCGCATTGTGTCTTGCGCCCAACCCTGATGTTTGGCTGGTTTGACCGTAAACATCTGGGTTGGCTTTCCCGGTTTATGAAACGCATACCTGTTTTCCCGATTCCAGGGCACGGCCGGTATATGCGCCAGCCACTGTATGTTGCTGATTTTTGTCGAATTATTGAGAATTGCTTGCAGCGCCAACCAAACGGAAATGTTTATAACATTTCGGGTAACGAGCAGGTCGATTACATTGATATTATTCGTGAAATTAAAAAAGCACAGAATTTAAAGACCTGGATAGTTAAAATTCCATATTCATTATTCTGGTTGTTAATTGCAACCTACGGCATCTTCTCAAGTGATCCGCCGTTTACCACGTCCCAGTTAAAAGCCTTAACGGCGAAAGACGAATTTGAATTAATTCCCTGGGATGAAATTTTTGAGACTTCAGCCACGCCTTTTTCTGACGCGATTAAAGAAACATTTTGCGATAAGCAGTACTCGAATATTGTTCTGGATTTTTAAATGCGCAGGAACAGAAAAATGCCCGCGCAGCTTGAATTTGAACTTAAAAATAAGATTTTTGCTGCGAAATAGCAAAAACATTGTAAATTTATTGGTTATAAGCTTTTATAGTGGTATAATTAGCGCGTTTTAAAGGTAAATTGAATTTGAAAAGTGGGCTTCGAGCCCACTTTTTGCTTCTTAAGATTAAGTTTTTGGGAAGTTGGTTATTTAGATGAAAAAAATGCTTCCCATATTACGGGAGTGAATCAGGAACATTATGGCGCGAATACAGCAACAATTGGTCGAAATGCTCGCCCCAACCGTTTCTGCTCTGGGGTATGAATTATTAGGTGTTGAATATATCTCGCAGGGTAAACATTCGATTTTACGAATTTTTATCGACTCGGATAAGGGGATTAATCTGGATGACTGCCAGCGAGTCAGTGGTCAGGTTAGTGGTATTTTAGATGTGGAAGATCCCATTGCCGGAGAATACAGTTTAGAAGTTTCGTCACCGGGTACAGAAAGACCATTATTTACAATTGATCATTATAAGCAGTTTATTGGTCAGTCGGTATTTGTGCGTTTTTATGGCATGGTTGAGAAACGCCGCAAATTGAAAGGCCATATTGTTGCAGTTGAAGGCAACAATATTACAATAAGTGAACTGGATACCGAGCTGGAATTTGTGATTGATATTGATGATATCGACAAAGCACACTTAATCATGGCGTAAACTCGGCATAGTATTAATTAAATAGTGTTGTTGAAGTGTTATAACTTAGGACAAAGTAATGAATAAAGAAATCTTGATGGTTGTAGATGCTGTTTCAAATGAAAAAGGCGTTGACAAAGAAATTATTTTTGAAGCAATCGAAGCGGCACTCGCCATGGCCACTAAAAAGCGTTATGAAGCGGATATTGACGTGCGTGTGGAAATTGACAGAGAAACCGGTGCTTACGATACTTTTCGACGTTGGTTGATTGTTGCTGATGATGCCGTTGAGCAAACTGAACGAGAATACACCTTAAGTGCGGCACAATATGATGATGAAAACCTTCAGGAAGGTGATTACATTGAAGAACAAATTGAATCTGTTGAGTTTGGCCGTATTGCTGCACAAACAGCAAAACAGGTTATTGTACAAAAGGTACGTGAAGCAGAACGTGCCCAGGTTGTAGAGCAGTACGAAGGCCGAATCGGTGAATTAGTCATGGGCGTGGTTAAGCGAGTTGAGCGTGGCAATGTTTACCTTGATTTAGGCGGAAATGCAGATGCCATTATTCCACGTGAAGAAATGATACCCCGGGAATCTGTTCGTCCTGGTGACAGAATTCGTGGTTACTTAAAAGAAATAAATAAAGAAGTACGAGGCCCTCAACTATTTGTTAGCCGAACTGCGCCTGAGTTTTTAATTGAATTGTTTAAAATTGAAGTGCCAGAAATTGGTGAAGGTTTAATTGAGCTGATTGGTGCCTCCCGTGATCCGGGTTCACGTGCAAAAATTGCAGTTAACAGTACTGAAGCGCGCATCGATCCGGTTGGTGCCTGTGTTGGCATGCGTGGTTCGCGTGTACAAGCGGTTTCAAACGAATTAGCTGGCGAACGAATTGATATCGTTTTATGGGACGAAAATCAGGCACAGTTTGTGATTAATGCGATGTCACCGGCGGAAGTACAGTCTATCGTTGTCGATGAAGACTCAGAATCAATGGATATTGCCGTAGCAGAAGAACAGCTATCACAGGCGATAGGTCGTGGTGGACAGAATGTTAAGTTGGCAAGTGAGTTAACAGGCTGGACTTTGAATGTAATGTCGGAAACCGATGCAGAAGAAAAGGGTGAAGCGGAAGCAGAACGAATCCAGAAACTCTTTATGGATCAACTGGACGTTGACGAAGAAGTTGCTGTTATTCTTGCGCAGGAAGGTTTCTCGACAATTGATGAGATCGCTTACGTTCCAGTAGAAGAAATGCAGGAAATTGAAGAATTTGATGATGACATGATCAATGAACTGCGCGGGCGTGCGAATGACGTTCTTTTAACGCGAGCGATATCCAAAGAAGAAGATTTAAGTGTTGAGCCAGCCGATGACCTGAAAGAAATGGAAGGTATGGAATTACCGTTAGCCTATAAGCTGGCAAAACAAGGTGTGGTCACCATGGAAGATTTAGCCGAACAGTCGGTTGATGAGTTGATGGAAGTGGACGACATGGATGAAGAGCTTGCTGCAGAATTAATCATGACTGCACGCAAACCCTGGTTTGAAGAAGCAGAGCAAAACGAATCATAAGTTTATTGTAGAACAGTAATCGTTTTGATAAATATAATTTAGTATTGATTAAATTTTCAGTACTGATTTAGAGAAAGAATAGATAATTAAGGTAAAAAATACATGGCTGATGTAACTGTCAAACAATTTGCTGAAGTAGTTGGAATAAGCGTTGATAAACTGCTTGAACAATTTAAAGATGCCGGCATTAAAATTTCGGATGCTGGCGCGATGGTTAGTGACGCAGAAAAAATGGAATTGCTTACTTTTTTACGTACTAAACATGGAAAGGAAGCAGAGCCTAAAAAAGCAGAAAAACCCAAAGCAGCAAAAATAACCTTAAGCCGACGTTCTACTTCCGAGCTTAAACAGACGGGGTCGCGCAATAAAACGGCAAAATCTGTAATGGTTGAGGTTCGTAAAAAACGCACCTATGCTAAACGTGCTGCCGCGACCGAGCCGGATGATGAAAGTGTAGATAAACTTGCTGAAGTTCAGGCGCAACGTGAGCAGCTTGAAGCTGAGCAGCAAAAACAGCACGAAGCAAATAAACGTTTAAAAGAAGAACAGGCATCATCACGTTTGGCAGCAGAAGAAGAAAAACAAAAGCGTGAAGAAGAAAAACAAAAGCGTGAAGAAGAAGCCAAGCTGGAAGTTGAAAAACAGGCTGTACAGCAGACTGATACAGTAATTCAAAAACCTGCCGAAGCGGCTGAAGCAAAAACCAAGCGGGAAAAACCGGCTAAAGAAAAAGACCATGGTGGTAGAGATGGCGCTGATCATCGTAAAACAAAATATGGTCGTAAAGAATTACATGTTGCTAGTGAAGGCGCTGGTAAAAGGAAACGCAAACATAAGGCACCGAGAAGTGCTGCAAAAGTAGACAGTGGTGAGCATGGCTTCCAGAAACCGGTTAATCCCGTTATATATGAGGTTGAGCTGCCTGAAACGATTACCGTTGCTAATTTGGCGCAAAAAATGTCGGTTAAAGCCGCCGAAGTAATTAAAGCCATGATGAACCTGGGTTCAATGGTAACTATCAACCAGGTGCTAGATCAGGAAACTGCCACGATTGTTGTCGAAGAAATGGGCCATAGTGCTAAGCTTATTAATGATGATGCGATTGAAGAGCAAATTTTAGAGACAGAAGATGTGGGTGATGCCGTTAAGCGTTCACCGGTTGTGACAATTATGGGTCATGTCGATCATGGTAAAACATCATTGCTTGATTATATTCGTGAAACAAAAGTAACTTCTGGTGAAGCTGGCGGTATAACCCAGCATATTGGTGCTTACAACGTACACACTAAAACGGGTGATATTACCTTCCTGGATACACCGGGGCATGCTGCCTTTACAGCTATGCGTTCGCGTGGTGCAAAATCAACAGATATTGTTGTGCTGGTAGTTGCGGCAGATGATGGCGTGATGCCACAAACTAAAGAAGCCATTCAGCATGCACGCGCCGCTGAAGTGCCGATTATTGTTGCCATTAATAAAATGGATAAACCCGAAGCGGATCCTGAGCGGGTTAAGAACGAGTTATCGCAAAACGAAGTCATTCCGGAAGACTGGGGTGGCGATACCATTATGCTCAATGTTTCTGCGCATACCGGTGAAGGTGTTGATGAATTACTGGAAGCCATCGTATTACAGGCTGAAATGTTAGAACTTAAAGCGGTTGTTGAAGGTGTTGCCCGTGGCGTGGTTGTTGAAGCGCGTCTGGATAAAGGTCGTGGCCCGGTGGCAACCATTTTAGTACAACGTGGCACGTTGAACAAAGGCGATATTTTACTGGCTGGTTTAGAGTACGGTCGTGTCCGTGCGATTATTAATGATAAAGGCGAGTCACTTGAAAGTGCTGGCCCGTCTATGCCAGTTGAAGTATTAGGCTTGTCTGGTATACCGTCGGCCGGTGATGAAGCCACTGTGGTTGAAAATGAACGCAAGGCACGGGAAGTTGCCGTATTCCGTCAAAGTAAATCACGAGATGTGAAGCTGGCTCGACAGCAAGCAGCCAAACTTGAAAACATGTTCTCGCAAATGGAAGAGGGCGATGTAAGCACCGTGAATGTTGTGCTCAAAGCTGATGTACAGGGCTCAGTTGAAGCGATTGTGGATGCATTACTAAAACTGTCGACTGACGAAGTTAAAGTCAAAATTATTGCCAGTGGTGTTGGTGGTATTAACGAGTCCGATGCAAATTTAGCTGTTGCGTCTACTGCAATTGTAATTGGTTTTAACGTGCGTGCAGATGCGGTTGCAAAACGTATTTTAGATGAAGAAGAAATTGATTTACGTTATTACAGTGTTATCTATGATTTAATTGATGAAGTTAAAAGTGCGATGACAGGTATGCTGGCACCGGAATTCAAAGAGGAAATCATTGGCCTGGCCGAAGTGCGTGATGTGTTCCGTTCACCAAAATTTGGATCGATTGCCGGTTGTATGGTTGTTGAAGGTATTATTAAACGTAATAACCCTATCCGTGTATTGCGTGATAATGTGGTTATCTATGAAGGTGAGCTTGAATCACTACGTCGTTTTAAAGACGATGTAAATGAAGTTAAGCAAGGTACCGAGTGTGGTATTGGCGTTAAAAATTACAATGATGTAAAAGAAGGCGATCAAATCGAAGTGTTTGAACGTGTTGAAGTGAAACGTGAACTTTAATTTTCTGTAACTTTTGTATAATTTTTAATATTTGAGCCCTTATGCCAAAAGATTTTAGTCGAGCCCGTCGAGTCGGTGAGCAAATCCAGCGTGAAATCGCGGATATGCTCCACAGTGAATCCAAAGATCCTCGTTTTAAGTTACTTACCATTTCTGCCGTTGAGGTTGCGAATGATTTAGCCTATGCGAAAGTGTTTTTTACATTATTAGATGATTCACTGGATATTGATAATGTGCAGCAAGCCTTAACAAAAGCCAGTGGTTTTATGCGTAAGCAATTGGCCAAAAGAATGTCGTTAAGAATTGTGCCCAATTTAAGATTTGTCTATGACAAAAGTATTGCTTACGGTGCCAGCCTGTCGAATCTTATTGATGATGCGATTGAAGCGGACAAAGCAAAGCATAATGGTGAAGAAAGTGAACCGGAAGAAGATACTGGACGTGGTAAAGATTAATGGCACGCAGACGTAAAGGCCGCGCAGTACATGGCATTATATTATTAGATAAGCCATCAGGTATTTCATCGAATGCAGCACTGCAACAGGTGAAGCGATTATTTAATGCGCAAAAAGCAGGGCATACTGGCAGTCTGGATCCGTTGGCAACGGGATTGTTGCCTATCTGCCTTGGTGAGGCAACCAAGATAACCAGTTATCTTCTGGATGCGGATAAAAAATATCAGGGCACGGCCAGGTTAGGTATTCGTACCAATACGGCTGATGCGGAAGGCGATATTTTACAAACACGTCCGGTACCGGTGTTGTCGGATAGCACCATTGAAATGGCACTGGATTCGTTTCGTGGAGAAATTTCGCAAATTCCCCCCATGCACTCTGCTCTAAAGTTGAATGGCAAGCCGTTATACGAACTAGCAAGGCAGGGCATCGAGGTTGAGCGCAAACCTCGCAATGTCACAATATTTGAACTCAAAAAGCTGGGCTTTAACAAAGACGAGCTGGAACTTTTTGTTCACTGTTCCAAAGGAACCTATATACGTACCCTGGTTGAAGATTTAGGTGAAATATTGGAGTGCGGCGCACACTTAAAATTATTAAGACGCGTCGCTGCCGGGCCCTTCGATATTAGCCAGACGGTCAGTCTGGATAAGCTGACGGCGCTGGCTGAAGAAGGATTTGATGTGCTGGATGCTCTTTTAATCCCCATGCACACAGCATTGGCCGATTGGCCGGAAATTAGCTTGTCCGATAACTCGGCATATTACGTGCGTCAGGGGCAGCCGGTGCTGGTTCCCAAGGCGCCGAGCAATGGCTGGGTTCGCTTAATGGGCGAAAAACCGGATGATTTTATTGGTATCGGGCATATTCTGGAAGACGGGCGCGTGGCGCCAAAACGACTGGTTAACCTTTAACAGGGCTAAATCGGCGAGAATAGATTAAATCATCGAAAACAGGCGAATTTAGCCTTTTATTATCATAAAAGGCCGGATTTTGCTTGTGTCAGACTAGTGCGCGCAGGTACAATACGCGCCTTTAATTTTGTAACATTTTTTGTGTAATAACAGGAGTTTGTGATGTCCTTAGGCGCTGAAGAAAAGGCCAACATTGTTAGTAAATACGCTCGTTCAGGGAGCGATACGGGTTCCCCCGAAGTTCAGGTAGCTTTACTGTCAAATCGTATCAACGATTTATCAGGTCATTTTAAAGAACATAACCATGACCATCACTCACGTCAGGGTTTATTACGCATGGTTAGCCAGCGTCGTAAGTTGTTAGATTATCTGAAAAACAAGGATTTACAACGCTACCGTGATTTAATTGCTTCTTTAGGTTTACGTAAGTAACCGAGAGAATAAGTTGGCTGCTATCTTATGGCTTATGCCAACGACAAATAATAAGTACAACTATATCTCCGGCAGTCCTCTGCCGGAGTTCATACCGCTAGTAACAAAACAAGAAACGAGGATACTCGATGACTCCTGTAAAACATGAATTTAAATTTGGTGAACATACTCTAACTCTGGAAACGGGTGAAGTTGCGCGTCAGGCAACCGGTGCTGTTTTCATTAGCATGGGCGATACGAAGGTACTCGTTACTGCTGTTGCAGAAAAATCAGCCACGCCCGGCCGTGACTTTTTTCCATTAACAGTTAATTACACCGAAAAAACTTATGCAGTGGGTCGTATTCCCGGCGGTTTCCTCAAGCGTGAAGCACGCCCTAGCGAGCATGAAACCTTAACTTCACGTTTAATTGATCGTCCGATTCGGCCTCTTTTTCCTGAAGGATTTACCAACGAAGTTCAGGTTATTGCAACCGTTATGTCACGTGACCCGGAAGTTGAGCCAGACATGCTGGCACTTATCGGTGCTTCAGCAGCACTCACATTAACCGGTGCGCCGTTTAATGGCCCTGTGGCTTGTGCCCGAGTTGGTTACAAAGACGGTGAATATATTTTAAACCCGGCCACATCGGTTATTGCTGAGTCAGACCTTAACCTGGTGGTTGCCGGTACAGACTCTGCGGTATTAATGGTGGAATCTGAAGCGGACTTATTATCAGAAGAAGTGATGTTAGGCGCGGTAACCTTTGGCCACGATGCGTTTCTACCTGTTATTGAAGGCATTAAAGAGTTTGCCAAAATGGCCGGTGTAGTAGCATGGGGTTGGACACCTGAAGAAAAAAATGAGGCTGCCGCTGCAGTTGTTGCAACTGAATGTGAAGCGGGCTTTAAAGTGGGCTACCAGATTAAAGAAAAATTAGATCGCTACGATGCATTATCGAAAGTACGCAAAGCTGCGATTGAAAAGCTGACAGCAGATGATGCGCACGGCGAAGAAGATGTACGTGATGCAATGGAATCCCTTGAAAAACGCATCGTTCGTAGCCAGGTTTTAGGGGGACAACCACGTATCGATGGTCGTGATACACGTACTGTTCGCCCAATTACTGTTAAAACCGGTATTTTACCGCGTGCACATGGCTCTGCTTTATTCACTCGTGGAGAAACCCAGTCGATTGTTGTTACCACATTAGGTACAGAACGCGATTCACAGGTGATTGACGCATTAGAAGGCAGCTATCGCGAACCGTTTATGTTCCAGTACAATTTCCCTCCATTTAGCGTAGGTGAAACAGGCCGCACCGGTTCTCCGGGGCGCCGTGAAATTGGCCATGGCCGTTTAGCCAAGCGCGGTGTACTGGCGATTATGCCTGAAATGGAAGATTTCCCTTATTCATTACGCGTGGTTTCTGAAATTACCGAATCAAACGGTTCCAGCTCAATGGCATCGGTTTGTGGTGCAAGCCTTTCCATGATGGATGCAGGCGTGCCGGTTAAAGCACCGGTTGCGGGTATCGCAATGGGCTTAATCAAAGAAGGTGATAAATTCGCAATTCTTTCAGACATTTTAGGTGATGAAGATCATCTGGGTGATATGGACTTTAAAGTGGCCGGTAGCAAAGACGGCATTACTGCTTTGCAAATGGACATTAAAATTGAAGGTATCACTAAAGAAATCATGGAGATTGCTTTAGATCAGGCCAAAGAAGGGCGTTTGTTTATTTTAGGTGAAATGAATAAAGTTATTTCTGAGCCTCGCACAGAA
This sequence comes from uncultured Thioalkalispiraceae bacterium, assembly GCA_964516315.1. Lineage (GTDB taxonomy): Bacteria > Pseudomonadota > Gammaproteobacteria > UBA6429 > Thiohalophilaceae > SZUA-37. The sequence continues at coordinate 2,408 of CAZEZI010000034.1, read as the reverse complement.
ATGTCTGAGCATGCACCTCGTTATGTTACCTTTAAAATTAACCCGGATAAAATTCGTGATGTTATTGGTAAAGGTGGTGCAACAATCCGCTCTATTACCGAACAAACCGGTACCAGTGTTGATATTACCGATGACGGCATGGTTAAAATTGCCTCGACTGATGGTGCTGCTGCTGAAGAAGCGAAGCGCATGGTTGAACAAATCACTGCCGAAGTTGAAGTAGGTAAAATCTACGAAGGTAAAGTAGCCAAGTTAATGGACTTTGGTGCCTTTGTTACTATTTTACCGGGCAAAGATGGCCTGGTGCATGTTTCGCAAATTAGCGAAGAGCGTGTCGAGAAAGTCAGCGATGAGTTAACTGAAGGTGAAGTGGTTAAGGTAAAAGTACTCGAAATTGATAAACAAGGTCGAATTCGTTTAAGTATGAAAGCCGTTGTTGCTGAAGCCTGAACCGCTAAATAGCATATGCTGAAAAAGACCCGCTTTTTGCGGGTCTTTTTTTGTCTGAAATCAGGCCTGAATAGCCTGTTAAATGGCATGGTAGTTGCATTTTTTAACTGGTCTTATACGTGAAACACTTCTGGAATAAAGGTGTTTTGCACCCGATTAGTTTAGAGTAAAAGAGGCATTCCATCCATGAGATCAATATTCGGGCAAACAATACGCTACACCCTGTATGGGGTTTTTACGGTTATCATTTTAGGTGCCTGTGCGGCGCCCGCACCACCAATGGAAATTAAAGGTGCCAGTCGTAGCATGATTTTTGGCCATGTTGTGGCACCGGAAAAAGTCACCGAAGTCGAATTGCGCGAGTACGGCAAGTTTTATATTCCCCCTTTTGTAAAACCGCCACGCGTGCTTATTTATAATAATGGCCATTTTATGGCAGAGAATTTAAAACCAGGTAAATACATTATTTCGGCTTTTAACACCAAAAAAAGTGAGTTTGTTCTGGTTAACTCAAAACGCACTGCTTACCAGAATATTATTCATGTTGAGCCGGGCAAAGCAAAGTTTATTGGTTCTTATCGCATTACCGATATTAAGCGTGGTTTGCTGGATAAAGGTGAATTTGATGTGCGCCGGGCGCGGAAACCGAGTGAGCGGCGGGTGATTAAGGATTTATTTAATGTGACCTATGGCACCGTATGGCAAGCGATGCTGGAACATCGTATGCAGGAATTGCGGCAGTAACGGGTTTTATACATCGAGTCCGAATCGTTGCATGCGCCGCCATAAGGTTGAACGGTCAATGCCCAGCAACTGGGCAGCCTGTGATTTATTCCCCTGTGTTTCGCGTAGGGCATTTTCTATCTGCTTGTGCTGAATATGCTCGGTTGCTAACTGTGAGCTGTGCTGTGGTTGCTGAGTTTTGCGAGTTAGAGAAAAGTCCTGGATATGCTGTGGCAAACTTTCAGGGCCCACACTGTCTCCCTGAGTACAGATAATGCCATGTTCAACGGCATTTTCCAGTTCACGCACATTGCCGGGCCAGGGGTAATTAAGCATAAGCCTCATTGCATCGGGGTTACATTCCATCTGGGTATTGTTGTAGCCACGCTTTGCCATCCGGTTGCAAAAATGTTTGATAAGAACCGGCATGTCACCAGGGCGTTCCCGAAGTGCGGGGATGGTTAAAGGGATTACCGCAAGCCGATAATAAAGATCTGCTCTAAAAGTATTCTGATCGACCTGATCACGCAAGTTCAGGTTTGAGGCAGAGATAATGCGTACATTAACGCTGACGGACTCATCCGAGCCGACCATTTCAAAGGATTGCTCCTGTACTGCCTTAAGCAGTTTGGCCTGGAGGTGGAAAGGTATTTCACTTACTTCGTCGAGAAACAGAGTTCCCCCATCTGCAGCCTGAAAACGGCCGGCTCTATCCTGCGTTGCACCAGTAAAGGAACCTTTAATATGGCCAAATAATTCAGATTCGATCAGGCTTTCAGGGATAGCGGCGCAATTCACTTCGATAAATGGCATATGCGCACGGTCACTAAACTGGTGGATCATACGGGCTATTTGGGTTTTACCCGAGCCAGATTCACCTTGTAACAAGACAGCGGCCTGAGTAGGCGCGACTTGCTGAATACGGGCTAAAATTTCCATCATTCGAGGATCGTTGGTTGAAAAATCATCCACGCCAGGTTTGAATACGGCTTCGAGTCGACGTTGTTCTGTTCGATCACGAACAAGGATAAGACGCAGGCGGTCCTTCCAGCCGGAGTTAGATACCAGCCCACTATAGAATTCTAAATAGCGGTAACCTGCATTTGTTTTAACCCTGTGCTCAAATTTGACAAACTGCCCAGTTGGCCTGCCTGCGGCATCAATTTCACCGGCATCAATGGCAGCCTTGATGAGTGCGCGTTGCAAGTTGAAATCACCAATATCACGTAGTTTTG
>CAZEZI010000033.1:0-19724 GCA_964516315.1 uncultured Thioalkalispiraceae bacterium | reverse complement strand
CAATGTCGCCATCTTTGCTTTTTAGGCGGTATTTTTTGTCCCAAATATCGAGCGAAGCATCTTGAAAAGGAATGTTATGGGTATTTGTTATTTTTACGGCTTTCAAGGGTGCGCGGCTCATGGTTTGGGTTATCTCCGTGTTTTTGTCTATATTATTGGTTTTATTCACTTTAATGGCTGTTTCGGAGGAAGAAATAGCGCCTTAGTGATGAGTTTTATACTCAACCACAACATCTTGTGTGGTTGAGCAAAGTTACTCCTTAACAGAGATCTCGTCAATAACTAATTGCCATTTATTTTAAATATTTAAGTCTTTGTTTTTTATGGTATTTAAATGAAAATAATACTCAACCGCTTATACACAGGGTTATGCACAGGTCATCCACAATATACAAGCATTACTATATATTGTGTTTCTAATACAGACTTCCATAATATTAATGTTTAACACCCCCCTGCAAGGCCTGATTCTGCCTCACTATCACCTCTTGAAATTAGGTAATTAATCCCAATGGGGGCAACAAAAACTGTTTTCAATTCTTGTATTCAAAAAATGCGTACCTATATCCTTAACATGCAGGCGTTATTTGCCATTTAATGTAGATAAAAGGAGAAACAACCATGAGCTTGATACGTTACCAACCTTGGAATACCGACCAGTTTCGTAAAGAATTAACCAATTTCTTTACTCACGGTACTGATCTTGACCCCAATTCACATGCCGCAAGCAGTGTTGTCACCAGCGACTGGACACCGGCAGTGGATGTAAAAGAAACCGATAAAGAATTTATTTTGCATGCCGATATCCCCGGCGTTGATCCTAAAGATATTGACGTCCACATGGAAAACGGCCTGTTAACCATTAAAGGGCAGCGCGAAAGCGAAAAAACCGAAGAGCATGATGGCTATACTCGTATTGAACGTAGCTATGGCAATTTTTATCGTCGCTTTAGTCTGCCCGACACAGCCGATGCTGAAAAGATTAATGCTAAATGCAATAATGGTGTTTTACGTATTACAATTCCTAAACACGCCAAGTTGCAGGCACGTAAAATTAAAGTAGAACATTAATCTTAATGTTTTAATCTGGTAGCGGTAAAAGAGGTTGTTCTACGTAATATAAGGGCAACCTCTTTTTAATTTTGAAAATACTTTTACTCATATTGAAACTTAAGGCATTTTTTATATCTAATCTTCATTGAAAAAAATACAGGACATAAAAAATGGAAACTCAAACTAAACCAGCGTACAAAGCAAAGCTATATCCCGTACAAAAAAAGCTAGCGTACTTTCGCTTTCATTTTTTAATTGTTCTTGCATTAAGCTTGCTTGCAATCATTAATGTGAATGCAGCATTACCGGTACTCGACAGCCAGGGTAACCGTTTGCCAACACTGGCACCCATGCTGGAACGCACTATGCCTGCAGTTGTAAACATCGCAACCAGTAGCACAATCACGATTCAACAAAACCCGTTATTAAACGACCCTTTCTTCCGCCATTTTTTTGATGTTCCCGATCAGCCACAAACACGTCGCTCACAAAGCCTGGGCTCTGGTGTGGTCGTTGATGCCGAAAAGGGCTATATACTCACCAATAACCATGTTATCGACCAGGCAGATATAATTACTGTTACCTTTACAACGGGCCATACCCTGAAAGCAAAACTTATTGGTACCGATCCGGCCACCGATATTGCGGTTATCCAGGTTAAGCCAACCGATGACTTAAAACTAATCGCCTTACCACTGGCTAATTCTGATCAACTGCGTGTTGGTGATTTTGCGATTGCAATCGGCAACCCGTTTGGGCTTGGGCAAACCGTCACCTCCGGTATTGTTAGTGCGTTAGGCCGCAGTGGTTTAGGCATAGAAGGTTATGAAGATTTTATCCAGACCGATGCATCTATCAATCCCGGTAATTCAGGTGGTGCACTGGTAAGTTTAAACGGTGAGCTGATTGGTATTAACACCGCCATTTTATCCAAGAGCGGTGGCAATGTGGGTATTGGTTTCGCTATACCCATTAATATGGCACGCGTTATCATGCAACAGCTCATTACCCACGGTGAAGTACAACGTGGCCAGTTAGGCGCACAGGCACAGGATTTAAGCCCTGATCTTGCCAAAGCATTTGGTATTAGTAACGCAGATAAAATAACAGGTGCGGTTATCACGCAGGTTGATTCGCATTCTGCTGCCGAGAAAGCAGGCTTAAAAGCCGGTGATATCGTGATACGTTTTAATGGTAAACCGGTAAGAAATGCCTCGGCTTTACGCAACAGAGTGGGGCTGCTGCGCATTGGTGAACGTGTTGAGCTGGTTGTGTTACGTGAAGGCAAACAAAAAACGCTGATAGCAAAAGTAGAAGGTGAGCAAAATATTAACCAGCTCAAAGCCACACACCCGCGTCTGCAAGGGGCAATATTCAGCAATATTACTGAAGGCTCACCACTTTACGGACGAATCAAAGGTGTAATTGTCTCAGGCATTGAGCGCGGCAGCCCTGCATGGCAAGCGGGTATACGCAAAAATGATGTTATCACTTCCGTAAATCGCCTTCCTGTTAATAGCTTGCAGGAGTTTAAAAAGGCCACGAGTACCAGCCCAACATTACTGCTAAATATCAGCCGTAAAACAGGCTCTTTATTCCTTTATTTACAATAGGTGAAAGCTGGCATACCCGGCGAAGATAAATGTACTTTATGCTCACTTATCTTCGCTGGCATCATTAATGTTATAGCCAGCCTCTTTGATCCAATGGAATTGGCCAATATGACTAAGAAAAGCCGGGGAAAAGCCTGAAAAAGGTGCTTATCCACTTAGCATCTATAGTTAAAATCTTTAAATAACAACAGGCTGCAATCATTATAAATTATTTTATATCAACACTTGATTTTATTAATAACAATATCTATATTAGATATTAATAATTTACTAATCTATAGAGGTCTACCACTATGTCTTTAATTAAAAACTTCCCTGCAGACGGTATCGTTACGATTAACCGCGTTATCTTAAAACCGGAATACACGATCGATGAATTACAGGAACGTGTTGCTTTCCTTTGCGAAAACGTTAAAACCTATCATTCAGAAACCGGTTTTGTCGGTGGTTTTGTTGCCCTTAACACAGGCCGGATTTCTAACGAAGGCTCTACCGTTGGACAGGCTGTCGATAGCCCACTGAAAGACAAAGAAGCACTCGTTATTACTTTCTGGAAAAGCTTTGCAGAGCATGAAGAATCTCATAAGTCTGAAACCTTCCAGCCTTTATTCGAAAAAGTACTGGAGCTTTGTGAAAACGGTAACGAAGAAATTGCTTATGACATGATGTGGTCAGGTGCAGCTTATGACGCTGACCAGGCTAAAGCAGCTAAAGAAGCAAAAGAGATGCACGCCGCATAAATAAGTTAATGGAAATTTAAATCCCCCCCCCCCTTACTCATGGACGAGTAACACTAATCTTTTTATTTTATAGCCAGAATAGTGGTTAAATTTTTTATAAATCCCCGTTTACAAGCAAAGCATTGTAGTCACTACAACATCCTTTCGCATAGACAGAAGTAACAAAGTTTAAACCAGATAGCCTCTATTTAAGTCTGATATATACTAGTGCATTTGCCCAATATAAGCTGTTAAGGCCTTAATTTCGCCATCCGAAAGTGTTTTTGTTACCCCTTCCATAACAGAACTCCGGCGTTTTACATTCCTCTCCGATTTCATATTTGCATTTTGACGAAAACGACGTAATGTGGTTTCGACATATTGAACTTGCTGACCCGCAATACGGGCAAAGTCGGCTTTACCTATACCCCTTTCACCATGGCATACACTACATTTACTTACATACAAAGGCTGTCCTTTGGCCGCTAGCTGAGTATCCGTTTTAATTTTCTTAACTCGCATATTGGCATAAAATATTGCCAGATTAATCTTATCTTCAGCTGATAAATTTTTTGATAATGCATTCATTACATAATTTTTTCGCCTTCCATCTGCAAATCTCTTTATTTGCTCAAGCAGGTATACGGGGTTTTGTGAGGCCAGGTTGGGAATATCCGGCTTAGTACTATTACCATCTTTACCATGACACTGGCTGCACAACAAAGCACGTTGTTTACCCATTTTAATGGCTTGCTGTTTAAGTTTCATGGATGATTGTTTATTTTTCAAATCAATAAACATATGTGCAGATTCCTTATCTTTTGCATATACCGATAAACTGGAAAAACAAAATATCATAATAATAGTGATACGACTGATTGAAGCAAACATCTTACACCTCCTACTCTTTATCTTTCTTTGAATCAATAAAATATTGTTCGATCTGAAATATCAGATCTGAATAATCTTCATGGCTAAGGTAATGGCTGGCCTCTTCTAGTGCATTACCAGCAATATCAGAATGTAACCTGGCAGTATTAACGTCTCCCTGTTTTGCATAGCGAACAGCAGCATGAATTTGTTCCCAGACAGTGGCTATTAACTTATTACCCAGACTATGGTTAATAAATAAAGATTGCCTTCTGTTTTTTAAATACTTTGAAAAATCTGTTTCGGTATCACTGATATTATTAAATGATTTTTTATTATCAATAATATCTGAATGTTGCTCACATTCAAGAGTAGAATTATCCTGACAGTTTTCCTCTTTAGCAATAGTAGATGCCAATTCATCAACCTGATTAGCCAGCAATGATCTTATATTAAATTTTCTATTTTTTTTACTAAAAAGATGGTAAGAGTGCATACGCATTTTTACAATAACCACTGCTAATTTAGCGTAGTAGTCTTTTAATATTGCTAACAAAGAATGGTTATCTTTATTTTTCTGCATAATAATTTTACTTTATAGTACCAACATATATTAAAAAATAATTTACTGATATAGCGGATATTTTTTACGGGAGGTCTCACCATGAAAATATTTATAACGAAATATAGCGTCTGCACCATGGCAGTTTGCACAAACAATAAGTTCACTATTTTTATTTCTTAAAAAACTATTCATTGCATCACCCTCTTCATTTTTCCTGCTACTCACTTTACCTTTACCAGCTTGCCACTGGTGTGGGTCATGGCAACTCAGGCAGCTAATCAACCCCACATGTACACGACGTCCTTCCTTGTTAAATACAGGGATATCCGGAATGGAATTTCCTGTAATACGCTTTTCATGTATCTGGTTTGACCATACTTTAATATGGTCAGGATGCTGTAACTCTGGTGGCACTTTATCTTTTGCAACTTTACCTTTTTGGTGACAACTCAGGCACATTTGGTCTACTATCGATATGGATTTATCCGGCTCTCTTGCCCATAAATTTATTGCCAATGTCGCATTATGAACAGAGTGGCACTGACCACAAACGCCTGAATGAGCAACATCTTGCCCCTGATGATTAACCGCCGCTGGATTTACAACAGACATATCATGATCACTACCGATTACCCTCTTCTTGTCCTTATGGCATTCAACACATAATTTTGAATCATGTGCGGCCGTAATACGCAAAAAACTGTTACTTGCATCGCCTTCTTGATCGCTCTTGTTCTTCTCTTTATTTCCAGATAACTTTTTCGCTACAGATGGTGGCTCCCAATTGTGTGCATCATGACAGCTAACACAATCAACCAACCCACTTTCAGAAACTTTATTCCCATCCTTATCATATAAAGGCAAGTTGCCTGTGTATGCATTGAGATTTTTTAAATCAACACCAACAGGGTGGGTATATTTACCAATTTGTTTATCTTCAGCAATCCCGCCTTTACGATGGCAGGAAATACATAAACGAGAAAAACTTCCTTTTTCAGCAGGATACTCTCTGGCTCTCAGGTAACTACCAAGCGCATTATGTGGAACATGGCATTGTCCACATGTACCACCTTTCAGAATATCTTTTTGCTCTATTTCAGAGTTATTAAGGATATTATGTCTGGAAGACAGTATTGTTTTTTGTTTCAGGTGACAATTAATACACAGTGCACTCTGTTTATCCTGCCTGATACGTAAAAAACTACTCTGGTCATTACCTTCAAAAAGTTCACCATCATCAGACTGACTAGGAAGATCTTCTTTACTCCAAACATGAGGATCGTGACATGAACCACAACTTACTTTACCACCAGTATCCGTTTTGTTCCCGGCACTATTGTATAAAGGTAAGTTGATGTGATTTTTCTCTGACAATAGATATTGTTTACTACGCCACTTTCCATTTATCTGCTCAATTCCAGCTTTTTTAATAGAAACCATGGTTGGGTGAGAATGCTCCCCAATAATTTTTTCTTTGGCCAAACCATCTTTTCGATGACAAGTTAAACAACGTGCAGCCGCACTGTCATTTGTTTGCATTTCCTGACGTGCCCACAGCATCGAATCATTCGCATTATGAGGTAGATGGCAAGCCGCACAAACACCAGTTTCAGAAACTGTTTTGCCTTTTTTATTAGTAGCATCGGGTGCAGTTTTATTCAGATCATGCTTTGTATTCTTAATCACCTTCTTGTCTTTATGGCATGTTACACATAAACCGGAATCATGATTATTAATAATAAGAATATTTTTATTTCTGGTTGAATGCGGGTTATGACAACTTTGACAAATGACACCGCCATCTTTTGAAAACTTTGAACCCGCTTGCAGCAAAGTATCCGGCTTATATTCAGGTTTCTTGAAAATAGGGTGATTACCTTCTTTTGGCCCAGTGCTTTTCTCCAGGTGACAGGCTAAACACATACTCGACTCAACATTCTTGACACGTAAAAAAACCGGGGACTCACTCTGGCTCCAGTCAACACCATGTGCGGTGTGACAGGTACCACAATAGATTTTGCCATCTTCATTAAGAGGGAAAATAGTTTTTCCCTCTGATGTTGGAAACTTAATTTTTCCTGAAGGTTTAACACCAACAGGATGGCTATGAGTACCTGCCTTCCATACAGAACGTGAGTCAAGTACAAAACCATCATGACAGGAAAAGCACATTTTATTGGTACTGGATACATCTTGTTTGCCTGTAGCAACAACAGGTTCAGGTTCATAAGGTATAAGTGGAGTCACATCTTTACGATTAAAATCTTTTAACCACATAATATGGCAAGTTGAACATTCACGCTTGCCAGATACTTCACGTGAAGCCTCAGCAGAAGTAAATAAAATGGAACTAATAAATAATAAGCTAACCCCGATTTGCAGAATGTAAATTGGGTTGAGAATTTTTCTGTTAAACAAACATAACATCGATTACGGTTCCAGTGAGAATACCAAAACTTTGTTTTTTAGCATTTCACAAACATATAAACGATTTTGTTTATCAATCGTAATTCCTGTGGGTGATGTGAATTTATAAGGTTTCCCATTATCAGATAAAACATAACGAAAGCTGGTATCACTTGAAAATACCTGAATCACTCCAAGATAACTATCACTTACATAAATATTACCTTTTTTATCAAGTGCCACTCCCTTGGGTCGAAATAGCTGGCCAGGTAACACCCCCCACTCCCCCGCTATCGCATGTAACTCTCCTTTGGTATCAAAAATCTGTACCCGACTATTTAATACATCAACTACAAAAACATTGCTGTTAAACAATGAAATTGTGGCCGGATAACGAAATTCACCTTTATTTGTACCCTCACCACCCCACTGATATAGCAATGCCCCCGAGTAATCATAAACCATGACTTTATGGTTATTATTACCACTGATATAAAATAGTTGTAAATTTGTATTAACGGCAACATCAACAGGACGAATAAGCTTATCTCCCTGCTTTAATATTATATTTTTTTTGAATATTCCATCTTTACTAAAAATCTGGATTCGATGATTATCTTTATCGGCAACATAAATATTTTTTTTATCTGTATCAATACCCACAGGGTTTGTTAATTCATCTTTTTTCTGGCCTTTTCTGGAAATAGTTAAAATACTTTCTCCACTATTATTAAAAACAGAAATTCGATGGTTGCCACTATCAACAACATAAATATCTCCATTTTGATCAACAGAGACATCACTAGGTAAAGATAATGGATTAGCTTTATTACCTTTTATACTAAATAAAAATTTTATTTGTTTAACAGGAATAGACGTATCTGCTATAACGAACTGTGGAATGGCTATAAAAAAAAGTGAGATGACAGGAATAAAAAGTTTGAATTTCCTCCTAAACAAAAAGTTAATTGTTCTTATCATATTGTTCTTTCCACCAGGCTCTTGGATCTTTTCGCATTTTATTGCTGGTCGACTTTTTATTGTTATCTGAACCTGTCATGTCTTTGATCGAAGGTAATGACTTACCTGCTTTAAGTAAGTTTGGCATATAAAATGTTTTATATTTTTCTACCAGACCAATAATATTAAGGTTAGTAACATCATTAATACGTCTATCCGTGAAACCCAACTCACGGAATGGGATATAACTATTCTTTTCCTCTGTGTGGCAGCGACTACAAAACCGGCCTTTCGGTATAACAAGTTTATGAAAGCTTTTCTTTATGGCTTCTTTGTCTATATCTGTGAGCTTATCACGAATAGCAAGAAATTCTTTTGCCTCTTGAGTATCTTCTGTAATTTCCAGTAATTTTTTCTCATTACCCTGATTACTATAAACAACAATCTTTGAATAATAATCATCAGTCGTTGTCAAATAGCCGGTTTCTTTATCCCTACTTGTACCAAATGGTTTACCTTTCACTTCAATGCCTGAATAATTCAACCATTCGAAAGATAATGTTGATTCCTTGATTTTTCGTGGATCATTATGACAAGTCATGCAACCTGTAAATTGAGTATGCATATTCATTAATGTACGGATCATGGGTTCTTTGGAATGTGGATAATCTCCATGACATGAAAAACAAACACTCTTTTTACCTAACAATACTTTATTTACTACCGGTGCATTATGGAAGTGGCGTAACCTTTCCGTGGTACGTTCTTCACGTAATTTCACCAGTAAAGCAGGTTCTTCCTGAATTTTAGAAAAACCCAATTGTTCACCTAATACGGCAAACAATGAAAAAAGCAAAGAAGCAATGATGCCCAATAAAATAGTGGTTGTAACAAATGATTCAACCGGATGATCACGGCGTTTTCCAGATATACTAAATAGATCACGCTGATAGCCACCAGGTAATTTTGATTTATGATCCATAATAATCAAAATAGCAACACCTAGCCCAAAGAATAGCAAAACAGCTATTACAATAATCGTAGGGCTCATTACGGCTACATTATGCATATTTAACTACCCATTATTTTTCATTAGTTTGTTAATATGACCCAAATTGCGAAAATACCCCAACCTGTCCACATCAAAACAAACGCAAGTGAACTATAAGCAATAACCTTTTGCCATTTTTTCAGAGGGATCATCATTGTCATACATCCTCTTTATTGAATTTCTGTCCTGTATCACTATTACTCAACAGTTCTCTGCTTTCCATCATGTCACGCAAATATTCACGCTCTTCGGGTGTTTCAACCAGATTACGCAAATATTCCAGAAAATGTTCTTCGATTTGATGTTCTCGTGTAATTTTTCCAGTTAAAAACGTCCATTGCATTGGGAAACGTCCCGGTGCCAGGTGAACGTTGTACCAGTGCCAGAAGGCAATAACCAGTAAGGCTAATAACGCTTCATGCGGATGTGATATACGCATAAATTCCTGAAAATGTGACACCATACTTTCTGGTAAAACACTGGCCCAGAACGCTGGAAATAAAAACGAAGAACCCGATATAATCATGACCAAATTACCAAAAGCAGCAGCAAAATAATGTATTTTTTGTTTATAGTTAAATTTATCCATTTCAGGGCGTTCTTTACGCTTTCCTGAAAAATATAAAATATCATCCTTGAAATCACGTATATCTTTATACAGAGGAATAATGGTTCGACGTATATCAAAGGTACCCAGTTTAATACGCACAAGCGGCCCTAGTGTTATCGTAACGAGATGGTAGATCATGGAAAAAATCATTACTACAGCAATGGTTCGATGAATAATTCGAGAAACATTAATACCTCCCATTAAAGAATTAAATGGCTCAGCCCAGATTGCGTCAAAGAAATAAATAGGTAACCCGGTAAACGCCAGCGTTAAAAATGTCACAAAGGTCAGCATATGCTGGATACGAATATGAATGTTATACCGATAGATGTCGCCAATTGGATTGGAAACAACATTTTTATATATCACCACCTTGTCTTGTGGCAAAACAGAAATAAGATCTTCAATTTCCTTTTTCTCTGTATCATCTATTTTATTTTGCTGCATTGATGTTTCTAAAACACTGCGCGCATGATTCGAGAGTTGCATTAAGCTGTATCTCCTGCTTTAAATATTATTGTTACTTTTATACTTTTCTATTTCGTCCACGCTTACTCTTACGTCGCCATGAACTGCCATGAAGTAAACGCCAGGAAACACCATCACGACGACGCCCAATCGTTTCAAAAATTGACAAACCAATCAGAGCCGCAAGTGCAAAGTTTCCAACCAGGCTATATATTATTTCTGTGTAATAGCGAAACACATTATCTTCCAGATAACTTGTCGGGTGCGGATCAAGATTCGCATAACTTTCATCTGCATAAATATGACAACGTTTACAAGTTTCAACACGATTAGCTTTATTTACTGGTGAATTCTCGTCCCGTGAAGGGAAAATTTCATGTACGCTCTTATAATAGTTATCTTTTTCTGCGTGGCAATCCAGACAATTTGCAGTTTTTGTGACACCATACTTGGTTAATTTACCATGAAAACTGTGCTTATAAGATTCTACTGCGACAGAAAATTTATTACCAAGACTACGCTTATCTTTTTTAGCCTGCTTAACATGCCGATCAATCAGTTTTTGATCCCCATGACACGAAGAACATAGCTCAACGATTTCTATTGAAGATCTTTTAACTTCTTTAATACGGCGACTGGTATGTTTATACCATTGCTTTGCAAATTTTTCATCTTCATGGCATAACACACAGCGGTCAATAACATGCTTAGGTGGCGCTTCCTCTTCAGGGTTATAAAGAGGATTAGTGTGGCAAGTTATACAATAAGGTTTATCGTTTTCCAGTCCAACTTCAATCTTTTTTCTTCCGTGTACACTTTTACTATATGCATCATAAATAATTTTATGACTAAATGGTTTTCCCGTTGCCGGGTTTTTTATAGAATGACACTCTGTGTTACAAGTCACACCTGTATCCACTTCTTTATGTGGCAGTTCATTTATATAAGTATGACAATCTCTGCAGGGTACATTACGATGTACGGTATTCGAGAATACTTTAGGCATAACATAATAAGAACGTCTTGCACCATCATCGGTAACACGAGCCATGTTGGGATATTTGTGACACATCAAACATGCCTCATCATCCTCAAAAGAGGCCAGAACCATATTGCTGTAAAACAGACTGCCCAGCAATAAAATAGTTGTTGTTGTAATTGATATTTTCACTGTAATTATTTTCTTAATCTGTTATTACAAAATTAATTATCATGACAGTTTCTACATATTTTTTGTATTCGTAAACGATTTTTACTATCTGCGCCACTGGCTGCTACATCTCTTTTTATAACTCCTTTTTCATGTGGATTGTGGCATGTGCCACAAAAAACTTTACCCGTACCAGGTTCAAGTGGAAAAACTATGTTGTTTTTCTTCTCCATTTTCTTCATATGGCGTAAAATTCTTTCTGATGGCTTAACAAGATGATTGGGGCCTTTTTTATCCGAAAAAAAACTGAAAGAGCCACCAGGATGTGGCTTGACTGGATGACAACCAACACACATCGTAGAAAGATTTTCTTTATAATTAAAATCAACTTCTTTTATATTTTTAGCTGTTTTTAATTTTTCTATTGAATCATGGCATACAGTACATATTTTTTTATTTACTACCCCCGACTCATTTATCTGATCATGTGGGTTAAGTCTTTGATATTTACTTTTATCATGGCAGCGATAACAAAATTCAGTGCGTGTTCTATACGGCCCTTCACGAAAGAACAGTGGGTTTAAACCTTTTTTTGATCTCTTTTTTGGTAGGCATGTCATAGATAAATCATGACAGGTAATACAGGTTAATTTATTTCCGCCTCTTTTTACTGCACGGGAAAATGATTCAGGCATATTCTTTAAAATTTTCTTCGAGGGCACCATCCCGAAAGGATGAATATAACTGTGTTTAGATACAGTACGATGGCAACTGTTACAAAGTTTGTTAATATCAGATGTATGTAATTTTAGATTTTTTCTGTCTGGTTTGTCTTCATGGCACGCCTGACAGGCATTATTACGCCAATGTGGGTTCTGAGAATATTTTCCTGTTCCCTGCATGCTATATTGCTGTTTTGCAGATAACATATTTACACTCTCTTCCGCCTTTATAGTTGTTGGCAATATCAAAATAGTTATAAGTACAACACTTGACCTGTGTCTCTTTATAAAACATAAAAGGTTATAAATTAATTCCATTGTTATTAAAACAACCTTTTTTAAGCTACGTATACGTTTTGTTAGTTTGGTGTGTTCCTGCTTGTAATCAACCTACCTTGCAGTCTGACACACCTATCTAACATTGACTTGATCTAGCTCAACAACCAATCAAATATTAGAAAACCATGAATTAATGACCACCACCACCCCTGCAATTACCCATACCGCCACTACCATAAGTACATGGATCATGGTTTCTGCCATGACAACTTAAATAGCATTCACCGGAAAAAGTACCTGTTGAATTATACTCAAGTCGATTTGAAGAACTTGGTGAGACAACGGATGTATCAAAATTAATTAGTTTTTCAAAATTACTGGCATGCGGATCATGGCAAACATTACAAGGTGTACTGAGCGTACCCCCCATACCGCCCCTACCACCTGCCCCGGTAATATGAAAATTATGTCTGGAAAAACTTTGGTTAGCAAGAATACTGGTGCGACTATGGCATTTATAACACAGCGCATAGGATGCCTGACTTTCATTGGTCAGATCCTGAGTAAGATATTGCCGCTCCAGTAAATGCGGATAACTGGAACCATGTGGGCCTTTTGGACCATTGCCACCACTTGCCGGTCCATTGTTATTATTATGACAGTCCGTGCACTTAACGATGCTATTAGTTGACCAGGGTTGAATCAGACTGGGTACATTATTATTTCGTCCCACACCAACAACTGGATGATAGGATGCGCTGGAAGTATTAAACTCCTGGCGTACATTAGTATTGCTAAATACACGCTGTGTCGGTGCGGCTGGCTTTCCATTACTATCACCATGACAACGGAAGCAGAGTTCATATTCATAGGCAATCGGATTAACTTCAGAATTAAAGCGATTCACACCGCGAACACCCGTTAAGGGGCCGGCTGGTGTTCCGGAAGCTTTAGCAGCATGAGGATTATGGCAGTCGACACATTCAACATGTCGCGAAGAAACAACAGCTGATTCACCCGGATCATGCGTACCCATCTGATTCTCAACAGGATGAAATGAACTCTTGTTAAACTCTGCCATAATATTTTTATTGGCAACATGGCCATTATGGCAAGCACGACAGTTATCCTCTTCAATATTTGATTTTAAAATATGCTCACTGGATCCTGCTGAATGGGGTTTGTGGCAATTTTGACATGCATTATCTGCAACTGTATCCCAATTTGAATCAAGCCATGGATCTGGAGACTGCCCATTCCACGTGCTAGGTGAAAGATTATGTGGTGATTGATTCCAGCCATATTTTACATGACAGGTTTCACATAACTGCCCCGCAAGATTCGATACGACTAAAAACTGTCCATTGGTATTATCATGTGCGTTATGACAAGAAGTACATTGTAGTTCTCCATTTGCATCCAGTTTCACTGCACCGGTTAATGCACCAGGACTTGTTAATTCACCGTTACCCTGCATAGCGGAAGAATATTTAAATGAAATTGGGTGGTCATCCGATAAGTCGGTACCTAAACGACCCGCCCCCGATGGAATAGTGGTAATACCACCTTGCATACTAATATCATTTTGTCGACTTAAAACCTTACCTAATGCAATCGTGCCATCATGGCAACTTAAACAAAGTATAGAAGCCCCTGTTGGCTGCCCGGGCAAGGCTTTTACCGTTGAACTCGAATATGGTGTATAGGATTGCCCCGATTGGGAACGATTCCATAGTGGACTACCTGGCTCTGCGTTGTGCGGTGTATGGCAGAAAATACAAATTTCACTTTCCTGTGATGCTTTAATATTTCCAGGCCCGCTAACTGATAGATTATGCTTGGTATCTTTCACTCCAGCATAGCAGTTCACTGCAATAAAAATAATATACACTGAAACCAGTACTGAAAGTATTTGTGGTTTCACAATCGTTCTCCTGTATAACGAAATATTTGTACACGCCGATTATGTGAATCTGCTATATATATGAGATTATCGTCACTAATGAAAATACCTGAAGGCAGCCAGAACTCTCCTTGCCCTTGTCCCTGGCCTCCGACATGTAATAAAAACTTACCGTCTTTATCAAACAATTGAAAAACGTGGGAGAGGCCATCAACGACATAAACATGTCCATTACGATCTGTAGCCACACCTTTTGGTCGTGACATATATCCTGAACTATCGCCCTGCTTACCAAAATAGCGAATAAATTTTCCATCACGATTAAATATCTGAATTCTGAAATTAAGTGAATCTGTAACAAAAAGTTGCCCTGCTTTATCCCGCCAAATCATCGTTGGAAAATTAAATTCACCTTTAGCTTTGCCACGCTTGCCAATAATAGATTTAATTTTACCCTTAAAAGAAAAATGTTTTATCTGGTGCGAACCTGTATCAGTGATATACAGGGAATCTGCATCTGAATCTATCGCAATAGATGTTGGTTGAATGAGCGCCCCCTCAAGAGGAACTATTATCGCGTAATCTTTATTTTTTTCAATTTTGAATAATTGGGCCAACTCAGAATCAACAACATAAACATTATCTTCAGTATCAACAGCCAAGCCAACCGGAGAAGGTAATATTTTTTTATCTTGCAGACGTATAAGAGAATAACGTTTTTCCTTTAAATCAAAACGATGAATACCTTTTACACCGGGATCAGCCACAAATATTACATTATCAGAAGTTTGAGTAATAGCCATAGGACGAATCATCCTGCTTTCTTCTTCCCCGGTAAACAGATCACCTAACCAGGAAAAAAAACCTTTCTTTATATCAAAGTGATCCGGATGGTAAAATGAAGCAACATAGACAATTCGTGGTTTTGCCGGTTTTCCCGGCCAAACCAACTCAGTATCCAGATTTAAATCAATGGGTTTATATAACTGTGTACAGGAAACTACAAGTAACACTATACTCAACAGAATTGCAATATAAATATGCCTCATGCATTTATATTTCATCAAAAATCTCTTCGCAATTTAATATTAAAAATAGTACGTTCATGCTTGATGGAGCCTTGTGTCTCTAATACTCTTCTTGCGCCCATTTTAATGAGCAACTTCCGAATGCGCCACTGCCCACTAAAGGTCATATTACGAGTGCGGCGAGATAAACTACCACCTGTATCTTTTTCATCACTCAGCTGCAGTGAAAGGCTAAGTTGTCTTGCTGGATTTGATTTTAAACGCAGTGCATAACGTGTCAAATTCACATCCTCAACAGAATAGAGATTATCAATATTAAGATTCCGTATACTTAAATACATATTAGATGAAAGTGGTAAAGCAACTTGCATAAAAACTTCGCTGCTATTTTTCTCATATGATGAGATATTTTCATTATGCTTTTCATTTAACATTTCACCACCAACAGATAATTCCATATCAACAGGTAAAGGGTAATCGACGCGAAAACCATATAAAGTTGTATCTGATGATTCCAGCGGCAATGTTGGCAAACCACTTTTCAAACTTTGTTGCGAATCCCGATAATTAAAATAAATGCTAAAGTATTTATGAACTTCAAGACTCACATGATAATTCTGCCCAAGTGAATCATATGCAATAGTACCACCGGGATTATATTGATAACTCACAAGCACATTGAGGCTGGATGGTAGCGCTGGATTAACCTTTTGTATTTGTGTCTGTTTCGCTATTACGACTACTATATAATCATTACCTAACCCTTCTGTAAGCACCTCATTTGTGTCTTCACGTTTAACAACAATGGTTGCTGCATCAATATAATCATGCCCAAGAGTGACAGGTGTTGTACCTACCAAAGTATAGCTCGCATCAATCACCTGTACTACACTCGGTGCAACCCGATTATAGTCATTATAATTCAGACCAATATTGAATTGCACCGAACCAAAATCCAATGGATGCTTGTACGTAACAGAGCCACTCGCACCAGAACTATTAAATTCCAGCCCGCTAGTCCTTTTATCATCATAATGAATCTCAGCATTTGAATATAAATTTTCATCCCATTGATATCGCATCCCTGCTTCACCAGATGTATTACGAGTGTCAATACTGGATTGTTGTCTATCGGTTAGACTGTAACGATAATATGAATTAAAATTTTTATTATGCTCCCATATTAAGCTAGGTGAAAACCTTAGCTCCTCCCGCTCCCTGTCTTGCTCCTGGCTTGTGTTTATAGCAATTAAATTAAACTTGATATTTTTTTTCTGACCAAAAATAAAATGTGAATTAAGATCTGTTGTTTTGGTAGTAACATTAAATGGTTGTATCGCTAAACTTGTTGAACCACTCATCGATTCCTGATGATTTTTTGTATAAGACACTTGTGTATAGCCACCATTACCCATACTGGTATAGGCCCTAACACTTTGGTAGGTATTAGTATCATCTGTAATCTGAGTAAAACTATTACCTTCATTTGACTCACGGTAAGTCTCAAAATTAAAGGTTATTGGACTAATTATTTTACGTAATGAAAAATTCATTCCATATTTTTCATTCTTCTGAATAAATACATCAGTCAGATTCAATGCAACCGAAGGGTGTGACTTATGATAATATAATGTTAACGGGTAAGGCTTTTTTTCAAGAAACAGCAATCGGGTATTAAAATCAATCAGGGTATTGTCATCTTCTGCGGTACCCGCCTGTGTCTCAAGATTTTCCTGACTAAGCACAACACCTGCTCCCATATCGACTTTCAAAAAATTCGGATGATAAATGTGCCCTTGTGTCTGTACATGAAGCTCTTTGTCAAAACTTGAACGGGTTTCCTTATTTTCCGAACCTACAACTTGCTTGGTTAAATTACTATCATAACGAAAACGTAAACCAAAATAGCTATCTATATTTGTTAGTTTGTATGCCGCAGTTTCATCTGCATAAACACTATGAGATGCCGTAACAAGAAGCGAGAGAAATGCTGTTACCGGAGAAAGCAGCTTTATCTGATCTCCTGTACACATAACTGAACATTGCTCCAAGTTTTTTATTGCTAATTTATTTTTTCAGTTACTGAATAATCCATCCCTTCCATATAACCAAAACCAAAAATATTTATCTTATTCACACCAAATTGACTTGTTATAAGCAAAACATATTCCAGTTTAAATTTTGGATGTGCATAGCTTTGAAAAAACTTCACGTGGTCATAATCAATAGATACGTCTGCTGGTAAATTTATATTTTCAGGATTATCTCCTGGCCTGCCAAAGAAAAGTAATAATTTCCCTCTATTATCGATAACCTGTATGTTCTCAAATGCTGCATCGACAACATATAAGCGTCCCTCACGATCAAGTGTAAGACCTTTAGGCCTGGCAAACTTCCCCAAACCACTTCCAATACTTCCATAACGATGAACAAATTTACCATCCAGAGTAAATTTCTGTACTCGAAAATTTCCAGTATCCGTTACATACAGGTGCTTATCAGGTCCAATAGCCAGATTTGTTGGATAAAAAAATTCACCATCTTTTGAACCAATTTTACCGATATGACTCAGCAACTTACCGGTTTTTTTATCCAGCACCTGAATCATATGACTATCCAAATCCGTAACAAACAGCCGATTGTTTTCTATAGCAACATCAGAAGGTTTAAATTGTCCTTTAATGCCCAAGGCACGAATAAATTTGTCACTTCTGTCAAAGACAAGAACTTGAGCTCGCCCCGTATCACTAATATATTTAGTGCCATCTTTATCAATAGTGATATTGATGGGCTTTTTCATTCTTCCGGCACCACCACCACTGACAAATTTGCGTTGACGGGTTACAAGATCAAGTATCACATAACCAGCACTTGCTGCATCAACAATGTAAATTTTCTTTTCAAATAATGCTATTCCATATGGCTTCACCACCATTGAATCAGCTGACTGCGCTCCCAGAATGAAATCTGCAAAACTGCTTTTATTTTGATTAAGATCAGCCAAAGCTGTGAGTGATAATAAATGCTGAATTCGCGGTGGATTAGGTAAGGGAGGATAAAAAACAGGGGCATTTTCCTGCTTTTCCGGTGTAACACTACACCCTGCCAATATTAAAACTGTAATCAAACAGTATAGGTGCTTATATTTTGTAAAAATCAATTGCCACATAGTCATAATAAAACCTGATTGAATTCGTCGTATCCATACTAGACAACCAGCTACGCCCCTAACTCTCTGGTCAAATTATTTCTGAGTTAGTACGACCCTCTGAAACATCCAGAGGGTGTGTTGTTTTACTTATAGACTACTTATTTATTATGGCAAGTCAAGCAGAGTCCACTTCCAGCATTTGAAATTTTTAACAGCGTATCTCCATCAGTGAACTTGTTATGAACATCATGGCATGAAGCACATTGAACAGCACCATCGCTGAGCATAACGGCAGCAATAGTACCTGTTTTAGTATCTGTACCTGATCCTATAGTCACTGTTTTGGTTGATGGATCAAAAAGTGAGCCATCTGCATTTGCTAAAGCAGTATCGAAAGTAAATGAAATAGGATGATCATTATTCAATTCATCACTACCAACTGCAGAAGACCCCGTCATTTTGGTTCCGTTGGTCGTATTATCATAAGCAACCGTGCCATCATGACAAGAGAGACATAACTTTGAAGTACCGGTAGGCTGTGCTACGGTTGCATTCAGTGTCGCAGTGTCATACAGCGTATAGGACTTGGTCGATAAATCATGATTCCACAAAGGTGCATCCGTTACTGTTGCGTCAGCATTATGTGGTGTATGGCAAGCAATACAAATTTCACCACCAGACCAACCAGAAGTACTAAAGTCATGCTTAGTGTCCTTGATGGTTCCGGCCATAACGGGTAGAGCTGTTATGCCGAGCAAAATACTGGCTAAACTTATCCTTGCTGTTCTTTTTAAATCTTTCGTAATTTTAATTAACGTTTCCATTTTAATTCCCCTAGTTTACATATTAAATAAAATACTCCTTACTCTTTACTCTTTCATTACAATTAAACAAATACTTCTTACTCTTTATTAACCTACTATTTATAGTACTCAATTAACAGTAAAAGACATTGATCCATATCAACTCTGAATTTACTTTGTTTATTACTAAAATATAACCTATAAAAATACCTAATCTAAGCCCAACTTTAAGTTATCAACTAACATGAAAATCTAGAAATAAAAAAACCCGAGTGCCTTTCGGCAACTCGGGTTCTTTAACTCAATTAATTAAGTAATTGCTTACTTAAATAATTTTGATTTATCAACCAAATCAACGTGAGCACGCTTGAAG
>CAZEZI010000032.1:0-20069 GCA_964516315.1 uncultured Thioalkalispiraceae bacterium | reverse complement strand
AACATGAACTTAAACAAGTTGAGCAAAAAATGCTGGCTTTAGGCTATGAACAAAAATCACATCTGCCAGATACATTCTATGAAACGCATCACCACACAAAACCCTGGCAGCATAAAACAAAAGATATCTGGATTGAAATACACACAGAACTTGTTCCTGGGTCTTCCCCTTGTTATTCCGAAAAGATTTTCTCTCTGGAAACTATCCATAAAGAAAAGTACCGGAGTTTACTGGAAGAAAAGAAAATCTACCGGCTTGGTTATGAACTTCAGATAATTTATATTGCAGTTCACTGGGGTGAAGCATTTAAACAAACAGCTGGGCTATTTGCCTTTCTTGATACCGCCCTCATTATTAACAATACCCAGGTCAATTTTGAAAAAGTAATTCACTGGGCTAATACTGCTCTCATTGCTAATTATGTTTATATTCTTTTATCATATTTACTCAAAAATAATCTTGTAACTGATACATCCATTCAAAAATATTTAAAACAAATTAATCATTCACTGAGCTTTGTTGACATACTGTTGATTAATAAATTAATTGATAACTATCTGCTTACTGGCAAACCTTTTAGTCGTGTGCTCACAATCAATAACATCGCTATACTCTGGAAGCTTTTATTCAGTCCTACACACTCATGCAAAAAATTAATTCTGATACCGGTATATATTGTCTTCCCACCCCAATCAAACAAGAAATTCGATCTGGCATTTCAGTTATCCAGAATAAAACGTTTACTATTTAAATCTTCCTGATAATCATCTAAACTTTAGATTATCCTTTCTTAACAGGAAATAATCACGATGCCCTGCTGTTGCCCTCATAGCCAGTCAGCCAGTAAATTTTTTTCATTTTTTGCAAAGTCATACCGCCGTCGTTTTGCAAAAAAAGGCCTGGAGTTACCGCAGCAACAATTACTGAAGGGGATTGCCCAAATAAACTATCAGGGTAAAACCTTACTTGAAATTGGTTGTGGTGTCGGGCATTTCCATCAAATTCTAATTGAACAAGGAGCAAAATCTGCAACAGGGATAGAACTTGCAAGCAAAATGCTGGATGAAGCAAAAGACTGGGCCAAACAACGCGGCCTGTCTGAAAAAACAAGTTATATAGAAGGTGACTTTATTTCTATTGCCAATACTATTGAGCCCGCAGATATTGTTATTATGGATAAAGTAGTATGTTGCTATCCTGATGCGGACTCGCTGATACATCGCTCATTAGAAAAATGTCTCTCTGCTTACGCATTAACATACCCGCGTAAAACATGGTATACCCGTTTGGGAACACAGGTACTGGCACTGATTATGAAACTATCAGGCTCTGATTTCAGGCCCTATGTACATGATCCCGTTCAGATTGAAAAGTGGATTACAGAACAAGGTTATAAAAAAACAAACCAGAATCAAACCACCGTATGGCTTACGCAAGTATACACAAAACAATAAGAGAACCTTATGCGCGGCTTTGTTCCACCCGATCCTCAAACTGATGTGTCCAGTATTCATTATGCCATTGTTTATGCGCCTCGCAGAAAGGCAAACAGGCACCGTATGCCGCAAAGTTGTGTGGAAATAAAACAGGGCAAAGAAGAGGCGCTGGAACAATCCAGTCCACAAGCTAAACGCTACGCGGCACAAGTGTTAGGCCCGTCCAAATCATCAGAAAGCCAGTATATTTATTATGTAATGGAATGGCTTGAATAAATAGCTTTCTTATAAAACCAGCATCTTTGCAGCCTGTCGAATATCTTCCTGAGCTTCGTTTAGTATCTCCATGCTAGCCTGTGGGCCAAGCTCACTAATACCTAATTTCTGAAATGCAGGTATTTCAATCAGGGGAGGAATATTTGAATTCTGATTTCTGTGCCCATACGTACTATGAATATTAGCGACAATAATAATGTCTGCATAATCTGCCTCGGGCTTTTCATCTCTAAACCAGTTATCCATATTCTCGGGAACACAAATCAATTCTTCATCAAAATTCCATTGTTCTAAAATCATTCTTCCCACCTGGCCGGAAAGCTTCTTAACAACACGGCCAGCAAATTTTGGGTTATCTTTTAATTCCGGAACGCGGCTTAAATAGCTAATAATGGGTAATGCACCAATTTGTGAGACCAGACCTGCAAGCATGGCCTTCTCGGCCTGTTTGCCTTTAACCATTGAACCCAGCACATAACTTATTGCGCCTATACGCCTGCTATGATCCAGTACTTTCTTTAGCTGATACTGTAACAAGGAATTCGGTGCTGCAAATAAATTATTAACCGCAACACATATCACTATATTTTGAACCACATGCAAACCTAGCCTTGCCACCGCTTCCATGCAACTGGAGGTTAAACGATACCCCGAAAATATCGATGAGTTTGCAATCTTGATAACTCTGGCTGCAATGTTGGGATCCATTTCCAGAAGCTTTGCAATTTGACTCATTCCTTTGGCTGGATCATTTACCGCTGTTCTTACTTTCAAAGCAATATCAGGCAAACTCGGTAATTCAAGATTACCTTTAGCACACTCCGCCAGAATGCGTTGCTCAAGTGTTAATTGTAACCCTGAACTCATCGTCTGTTGTTCTCAGTTAAATGTGTCATGCCATGCGCTATGTTGTTGTATTGTTTTTAACGCTTGTGTTAGTAAACTTTTCCCCGGATCGCGTTGGTGCCATGTTGAAGCACCCGATGGATGTGGTAATGGTATAATATCCGCGATATGCTTATAAAATTCAAGTCTAAAGGTTTGTCCGATGATTTGATCCAGCTTGTTTACTGCCATTATCTGGCTAATTGCTAACTTTCCTACCGGAATAATAAGCTGCGGCTTTAAGGCTGCCACTTCGTTTTGCAACCATCGGGCACAATTTTTTATTTCAGTTTTATCTGGAACGCGATCGCCACCTTTCGGTTTATCATCAACTAACTTCTTACCCGGAAAACACCGGCAAACTGCCGTTATATACACTTTATTACGAAACTGTTCTTCATCAGCACCTATTGATTTAAACCATTTAAACAGTGTTTTACCGGCCGTCCATGCAAACGGTTTATGAATATCCTTTTCTTTTATTCCCGGTGCCTGCCCGACTAATAGTATTTTTGACATCACCGGATTGCCCAATACCGGCTGGCTCTGCATTTTTTCACAAAGATGGCATTGTCTGATATTGGCCTGAAGCCGTTTTAATGCAAGTTGCGTCATATTAAAAAATTACTATTCATACTTTTTAAGCAGTACCCCTTCATCACCACAACACGATGCGGCACATTTTTTAATAGCATGAATAGACTCAGCATCACCCTGTAAAAATGAACTGATCGGTAAATTATCAGTAGCACAGTCGCAGCCCTTGTCATCGTATTTATAAACATACTTTAAGCCAATCTCTTTAGCAGCATCTAAAGTTTGTTGCATAATTAATGATGGTGTTTGCTCAAGATGGCTCAACTTGTATGCCGGGAAAAATTTGGTAATATGCCACGGCGCATCATCACCCAGATTCTTTTTAATCCAGCGGGCAATATTGGCTAACATTTCCAGATTGTCATTTTTAGTGGGAATAATATTGGTGCGTGTTTCCACGTGAATGCCCAGCTCATGGGCTTTTTTAATAGAATGTAAAACTTCAGCCACGGATGATTTTCGACAAATATCTTTATAAAAATCATCATCGAGACTTTTAATATCGGAACACAGTACATCAATGTACGGTGCCACCACTTCCAGTGCTTCATCCGTTACATAGCTATTGGATACATACAGAATATATAAACCTTTTTCTTTGGCTACTTTTGCCACATCAACAATGTATTCCAGCCAGACAGCCGGTTCGGAATAGGTGAAAGCAATGCCTTGTACTTTAAAACGTAATGCGGTTTCGACCAGTTGCTTGGCCGTTACATACGCTGCCGTTGATTCACCACGAGCGAGTTTATCCAGTGCAGTCACACCCCACGATATATCCAGATTATGACAGCCGTCACAACGAAAACTGCAACCATAACTGCCAACCGATAATACTCTGGTTCCCGGCCTGAAATGTTTAACCGGCTTGTCTTCAATATTATCAACATCCAGTGCCGAGATAATGCCATACGAAAGATTGTATAAAGTGCCATTACGATTGACATGTGCCTGACAAAAGCCACGCTGACCATGACTGAGACGGCAACGCCATAAACATAAATTACAACGTGTTGTGCCATCATCCTGCTTATCCTGCAGCATGGTTTCAACCAGTTGATAATGATCCGGACGTGCCTCTAAACTACTCATTTATTTTTCCCACTATCTGGTTTTCAATTTCAGCTATTTTCCATAGCGGCGCAACCACTATATTTAAACAGGCATAAGCTGCTCGTAAAGCCTGCTCCACTTGCTCAAACTCAGGCGCCTTTGCGAAAATAAAACCTAAGTAACTATTCCCTTCGGGTAGCGGTGTAAGTTCATAACCATCACGTAATTGAATGTTAATGTCTTCAATAAATTCAATTTTACTGGCCGCCAGCAAGCCTTCAATTCGTTTGAGTATGCCTTGTTTCGGCACAGGAATCATCATTACCCCCGCTGCCGTATCGACAAATGACTTTTCAACAGGGTTGCCTGTTGCATGACTTAAAACAATCTCTTCCAAAGAACAACCCAGGCCATACTCTAAAATATCACTGCATAAACCACCAATTGTGCGTGCAGCCATTTCAATTAAATAAATTTCTGTACCACGCAAACGACACTCGGCATGTACCGGCCCGGTTTTAATTCCGTACGCTTCACAAGCTTGTTGAACGATATCCGATACTTTATCAACTTGTTCAACCGGCAACCTTGTTGGCGTAATATAATAGGTTTCTTCAAAGAAGGGGCCATATAATTCATCAGGCTTATCAAAAATAGTGAGCAACTTGAACACACCATTATCAACAATACCTTCAACAGCAATTTCATCACCGTGAATATACTCTTCCAGTAAAACCTGTTCTTTCTCGACTAACTTTAAATCGGTTCGTTTAGCCAACAAAGCCTTAACTCGCTTTGCAGCAGCCATCAATTCGTCTGTGGTATTTGCCCGAATAACCCCCCGACTTGCCGATAATGCCAATGGCTTTATCACAACAGGGAAATTAATCTTTATCTCTGTTTGATTTAATATGCTATCTAATTCAACACATTGATATTCCGGTATCGGGATATTTTTAACCTGTAATGCTTCACGGGCTAAATCTTTTCGTCGGGCAAGCCGTGCAGTATTAACCTTGTTATGTACCAAACCCGAATGCTGAGCTACATTGGCGGCCAGTTCAATAACTGAATCGTCGGTTCCAATAACGGCAAGCACATTCATATTTGCTGTGCAGGCCAGAATAGTTTGCAAAGCCTCCTCTTGTTTATCGAACTGCACATGTAAGCCCTGTGCATACGCCGACACAATCGAATGTTCGCCTTCAGAAACAACAATAACATCCAGGCCAAGCCGGGAGGCGGCCTGAAGATACCGCATGGTACGATAACTACCATGCGGTGCAATCAATAAAATATGTTGGGATCGATGTATCGGTATGGGGCGATGCCTTTCAGGAATAGCAGCAGACATCGATAAAAGAGTCAGCGTGTTTGTGAGTGATCACAAATAGCTCAAACAAACTTATGCACAGCCACCGCCGCCGCCACTCGCACTACCGCAGCCGCCACAACCACCTGAACCACCAACAGCTTTAAAAACATTATTGAAAACAAACGACGCATTTAAACCGTCGTTGGTATAATCAATATCACAGCCTTTTAAATAGGAAAGTGCCACAGCGTCAACCACCACTTTAAAATTATCACCTTCTAACACTTTGTCATGCGGGTGAATGGTATCGGCATAGGTCATACCATAACTCATGCCACCACAACCACCACCGGATACAAAAACACGAATACCTTCAACAGGATCATCTGAAGAAGCCATTAAACCCGCAAGTTGTTCTCCCGCGGTCGCAGATACTTTTAATTCTGCATCGGCAATACTTGTATTAAATTCGGCAACGGCTGCATTCATTTCTATTCTCCAGTGTTCTGTATTTATATTCAGATTACGTTATTCAAATGACTATATAATAGTATAGATAATACCATAATATTTAAAATCAACTCTATTTT
The DNA here is from genome assembly GCA_964516315.1 of uncultured Thioalkalispiraceae bacterium. Lineage (GTDB taxonomy): Bacteria > Pseudomonadota > Gammaproteobacteria > UBA6429 > Thiohalophilaceae > SZUA-37. Next base: position 13,917 of record CAZEZI010000032.1, on the reverse strand, counting down.
TTTGCACGCAAACAGCTTGTTTCCCTTTTAAAATCAGGGTTATAGCCTCAAAAAAGAGGTAGTAAATCAAGGTATAGCTACAAACCTGCAGCTATACCTTTTGCGCTAGAACTAGACTAATGCCAGCGCCGGGCTGTCCTTGGCTGGTTTTAACCGATTCTGGGCACCCACCAGTTTACCCATCATCCGCAAATCCCGTGATGTCAGATTCAGGGCAGCATCAACCCAAATCTCAGCCACATCCATTAATTCATCGTAAGTTAACGGATTAAGGTACTCCCGCACCCGTCGAATTGCCTGCAAACCATTACTGGCTCGACGATGGCGCCGAATATAGTTGCGCACCGCCTGCTCTCCTTCACCGGGTTCGGCCAGTACATCGACCACCCCCAATTCATGCAATTCTTCGGCACTGAACAGCCTACCCGCCGTAATCAATTCCTCGGCCCGTCGAAAATCGAGCTTGCGTGACAACAAACTATAAGCCCCCATGCCCGGAAACAGGTTGAACAAAATTTCCGGCAGACCCAGTTCGGTACCCTTTTCTGCAACCAGTACCGAACTTGACAGAGCCGCCTCAAAACCACCCCCCAGCGCACTGCCCTGTACCAGCGAAATCGTTGTCAACGGCAGATGCAGATGTGCCGAATTCAAATACAGTACATCAATACAGCCTTTGGCATAGGCCAATAGACCTTGTCGATCGTGATTTTCAATGTGCTGGCTGAACAGGTTTAGATCGCCACCCAGATTAAAGACACCCGGTACATCTGATGACAGTACCAGGTAGGAAACTGCCAGTTCCTTACGGCGAACGGCAAACCCGACCTGCTCCTGAAAGTCGGCAATTTCCGCCAGCAGGGTAGGTGTAAAACAGGGACGTGGGGAAGCATGCATGTCATACCATAGACACTGCAAATCCGGATCATAGCGTGGGGTAAGTTGTTGAAAGGGACCAAAGCAATTCAATTTATATTCTGCTGCTAAACTCATGAGTATTCTCCTTGTTGGTTTCGAAAAGAAACGTACTCACCTAGCGTCCAGTGCCGGATAATAATTGTCAATAACCACTATCCCGGAAAAACAGTACCCGGTTCATGTTTCAGGACATGACTTGTCGATTATTTTGCAAAAACCGGAAGCGGTTAACATTTATAGACAAATATTAACGACTGTTTGTTACTCCTCTTACCATAGTGAAAAACACCCAAATCAATAATGTCATGTCGTGTGTCGAGCCAGTAAAATAGCTCGAATAATACGGTAGTCAGGGGGATTAACACGTTTGGGTTAACCCTGGCAAATTGGTGGTTTTTTGAGCTGTTTTATTAAAAATTTTGGCGTATAGTTTTTACAGTTTCATACATATTTATTATATCGGAGGTAATAAAATGAAGTATTCTAATATTGCAAGAAGGACTTTTATAATGTTTGCCTTAGTCCTAGGCTCAACCACAGCGCACGCATCGCTTTCAACGTCTTATGTCTTTAACGGCCAAGGTAATATGTCACTTGATGCTTGTGGCGCAAACACAGAGAATCCTGTATGTTCGATTACAGCGATTATCCCATCCGGTTCAACAATTGAAGCTGCTTTTTTGTACTCAAGTTTATATACAACATCAAGCATCCCAAGTGTTACCTTAGAGGGATCAACGTATTCTGGTGCAGACTGGACTAACCTGGGAGCAAATGGTGGTTTAAATGCATATCGTACTGATGTCACAACTCAAATTTCAGCAGCAGTAGGCGGCGGAAGTGCAATACCTTATACATTTACTATTAACAACGAGGCACCTAATAGCAGAATTGATGGAGAAGTCCTTGCTATTATTTACAGCAACCCTGCTGAAGAAACACGTACCATTGCCTTCCTGGATGGTTTCAGTGCTTCATCAGGCGATACTACGACTGTAAATTTAGCTGATCCATTAACGGCTGCTCAACTTGCTGATGCAAATTTTGAAGCAACACTTTCTCTTGGTATTGGCTATGGTTATCAACCCACGTCGTCTGCAGACTCTCAAAACTCAAGGGTTGATGTCAATGGAGTAAACTTAACCACATGTGCAGGTGGCCAGGATGATGGCGGTGGTTTTAATGGTGGCTTAATTACTGTTGGTGGTGTTGGTGATAGTGTGGCTAACGACCATGACTGTTCTGCAGTAGGTCCACGTCAGGATGATGAGTTATATACACTGGTACCTTTCCTCGCAGCAGGTGATACATCTATTGTTATTGACACTCTGAATCCATCACAAGATGACAATATCTTTTTTGCAGCAGTCAACATTACCGCTTTAGCGGCTGTAAATGCACCACCTCCACCAACGCAGAGTGTGCCTGAACCTGGCACTATCGCCCTGTTTGGTCTTGGTTTATTAGGTCTTGGGTTTACACGCAAGAAAAAAGCAGCTTAAATAGTTTTAAATTTATAATGCTTCATATAAAACCCCCTCTCGCTTACTAGCAGAGGGGGTTTTTTTATCATATTTTGGCTATAATACTTAAAATAACTGTATTTACGGAACTTAAATATGAAAAAGAAAAATTGGATTTTTAGCTTTATTTTAGCCATCGTGCTTCCTATCAATGCAAACGCCATTCCCTCGGTTAATAATGCATACCTGGTAGATAATGATTCAAAAAATCAACCTGAGTATGTACTTTACAAAGCTGCTTACCAAAAATACAAAAAGGGTGATTTTAAAAATGCTAAAAGTGATTACCTGGAATCGCTTAAAGCCAATCCGATTTTTTTCCCTTCTATGATTGGCTTAGCTGATATCGCAGATCGAAGTGGAAATAAACAAAAAGCAGAGTATTACTTTAAGAAAGCTTTCAAAATAAAAAGAAACAGCTCTTTCTTGCACTCAGCGTATGGGAAATTTTTATTCAAATATAACAATATACCTGCAGCAAAAAATGAGTTCGAAAAAGCACTTAAAATTAACCCAAAACAATATGATGCGCACACAGAGTTAGCCGTAATTTATCTTTCAAGACTTAACAAACCTGAAAAGGCAACCAAACACTACCAAGCCGCTATTAAAAGTAATCCTCAGAATTTATCTCTATTCTATGGGTTAAGTACCGCACAAGCAAAAACAGGAAACATAAAAGCAGCCATAGCCACACTAAAAAGTGTAAGTAAGAAATTACCTGCAAATGGACTTCCATGGCAAATTATGGGACTCCATTATGTAAGAGCCAGACAGTATAAAGAAGCGATTAAAGTCTTCAAAATATCCCTGGACAAAGCTCCAAAACTAGTTAAAACACATTGGGCATTAGCCGATACATATGTCCAGGCTAAACAGTATGATAATGCATTAAAAGAATATCAGTGGATTATTAATAATACTGAACAAAAAGATATCGCATACTTAAAACAAGGCCTTGTTTACCATAACCAAAAAAACTACACGAAAGCGAAAAAGGCCTATATACAGTCAACTAAGTCGAATCCAAAATTAGCTGACCCCTATAATAATATTGCCTACATTTCACTTGAAACTCGAAAGAATTTTAATTCGGGAATAAAGTGGGCAAAAAAAGCAGTTAAACTTAAACCGAACAGTTCTGTTTTTACCGACACACTAGGATGGCTTTACTACCAGGTAGGTGACTACCATAACGCGAGAAAGCAACTGCAAATTGCAGTGAAAAGCAAACCCGTATCTGCAGAAGCAAACTATCATCTTGCCCGAGTATATGAAAAGTTGAATGATAAAAAATCTGCCGCGAAATATTATTCTAATGCAAAAAAAATAGATAAACATTTTAAACCACCACAGTAAAATAAATCATTATTTCGTAAACATGTAGAGGCCAGACTTTTTACCTCATATACAGGCTGCGGGTATACTCATCAACGCATTCTCTTTATCATTTTACGGGTCCGTCTGACTGATCTTTCTTAAAATGTTGCTTATGGCAAGGCCATGGCCATGCAAGCTGTTATTTCCTTACATTAAATTAAAACATTCCATACAAGATCTCCACACATACCTGTCTCATTATTTTATAGCTAAGCAACTGTTTTTTATTATTATTTCACAGTGGCACATTAGATCTTCTCCCTTAAAAAAAAACACCTAAACCGCGACTTATTTCTAATAAAATATATCTTAAATTAGTGTAGTTGTTTAAAATAAGCGCTCAAATTTTGAGGTACGGAATTATGTCACGTATGGTTTTTTGTCAACACTTAAATAAAGAAGCGGAAGGACTCGAATCGGTTCCAATGCCGGGTGAACTGGGTCAACGTATTTACGAAAATATTTCGAACGAAGGCTGGACGAAATGGCTTGAGCGCCTAACCAGCATCATTAATGAAAATCAGCTCAATACTGCCGATCCGGCAGCTATCCAGATCATTGAACAACATATGCTCGGCTTTTTGTTTAATGAAGGTAGCCAGGGACAATTACCTGACGGGTTTCAGGCACCCGGTGGTAAAAAATAACAACCACGCACAGCAGCCCAGACCATGAATTATTGCAGTGAATGCGGACAAACAGTGGAACTGAAAATACCGGATGGTGATAACCGCCAACGACATGTTTGCCAACACTGCAACACCATTCACTATAAAAATCCAAAAGTTGTTGCTGGCTGTTTACCGGTATGGGAAGACAAAGTACTGCTTTGCAAGCGCGCCATTGAACCACGCCATGGTTACTGGACCTTACCGGCCGGTTTTATGGAAAATGATGAAACGCTGGAACAGGCCGCAACCCGTGAGTCAGTTGAAGAAGCCAATGCAAATCTGCAAATAACCAGTCTGTATACTGTCATCAGCCTGCCAAATATTGACCAGATTTATATGCTCTACCTCGCCAAACTGGTTGACCTGAATTTTTCAGCCGGTAGCGAAAGCCTGGACGTCCAACTTTTTACTGAAGAACAAATTCCGTGGGATAAGCTGGCTTTTCGTACTATCGACTTTACTTTAAAGCGCTACTTTGAAGATCGAAAAAATAACCACTTCCCAGTTCATACCAGTTTTATAGAAAAACATAATCGTTACCAACCATAAAATGTAATGCTATTGTTTATAACATTACATAGAAGCTAAATACATCCATGCTTAAATTTACTGAACTCGCTTTACGCCGTGGCACAAAAGAATTATTCCACGACGTTAGCCTAACGGTGCATGCAGGACAAAAGGTAGGCATCACCGGTGGCAATGGTGTGGGTAAATCCAGTTTATTCGCCTTAATCAAAGGCCAACTGCACGCCGATACTGGCGAGGTCAGCTTCCCCAGAAATATAAAAATAGCCCATGTTGCCCAGGAAACACCGGCACTCGATCAAGCCGCTATTGAATATGTTCTTGATGGTGATATTGAATTACGCCAACTTGAAAACAAAATTAAAATCGCTGAACAAAAGAATAATGGCGAAGCACTGGCTCACTACTACAGCGAAATGGAATCCATTGGTGGCTATAGTGCCAACAGCCATGCAGCAACTTTAATGCATGGATTAGGTTTTACTTCAACACAGGAACAACAATCGGTAAAAAGTTTTTCCGGTGGCTGGCGCATGCGTTTAAATTTAGCACAAGCCTTAATACGCCGTTCCGATATGCTTTTGCTTGACGAGCCCACCAACCATTTAGATCTTGATGCAGTTATCTGGCTGGAGAACTGGCTACGCCAGTACAAAGGTACCCTGTTGCTTATTTCACATGACCGGGATTTTCTGGATAACGTTACCACCCATATCGCGCATATCGAACATGCACAAATTAACTATTACACAGGAAACTATTCGGCCTTTGAACTGCGTCGAGCCGAACAACTCGCCAGCCAGCAATCTGCATTTGAAAAACAGCAACGTGAAATTCAACACATGCATAAATTTGTTGAACGCTTTAAAGCCAAAGCCACCAAGGCGCGTCAGGCGCAAAGTCGGGTAAAGGCACTGCAACGCATGGAAATTATCGCACCGGCTCATGTTGATTCACCATTTAAGTTTCAATTTAGAACCGCAGAAAAAATGCCGAATACCTTAATTAATCTGGACAGAGTGGATGCCGGATACCCGAATAAAACCGTCTTGAGCAAAATTAAGTTCTCAATCCACCCTGGTGATCGTATAGGTTTACTTGGCCACAACGGTGCAGGCAAATCCACACTTATAAAATTACTGGCAGGGGAAATACAAGCTCAACACGGAGAAATACATTTCGCAAAAGAGCTTAAAACGGGGTATTTCGCACAACATCAACTCGAACAACTGGATCCGGAAGCCAGCCCCCTGCTGCACTTGCAGCGAATGGATAAACGCGCCACAGAAAGTGAACTACGCAAATATCTGGGTGGTTTTGCTTTTAATAAAGACATGGCGCTGGATCCCGTTGCACCTTTATCCGGTGGCGAAAAAGCACGGCTGGTTTTAGCCCTGCTGGTTTATCAAAAACCCAATTTATTGTTACTCGATGAACCCACCAACCACCTTGATCTGGAAATGCGCCACGCCTTAACCATTGCCATGCAATCCTTTGAAGGTGCAATGATTATTGTCTCGCATGACCGGCACTTACTAAGAACCGCAACAGACACACTATTTTTAGTTTCAAAAGGAACAATCGAATTCTTTGATGGTGATCTGGATGACTACAAACAATGGATTAATAACGAAAACAAACTTCAAAAACAGAACAGTGATAAAGAAACCAGCCTCGGTATGGCCAATTCATCTACTAGTAATAATGCCGATAAACGCGTACAACAAAAGCCCTTACAAAACAAGCTTAAAAAACTGGATAAACAACTTGAACAATTAACCACTAAAAAAACCAATATCGAATCAGAACTGGCAGATGATTCGACTTATAAAGCTGAAAACAAAGGTACACTGGATAACCTACTGGCAAAGCAAGCAAAAATTAATACCGAATTAGAACACGTAGAAACCGAATGGATGGAAGCCAGTGAAGCATTGCAAAATCTGGGTAACTAAGCATTGTCGGATTTATCCAACCCCATTGATATACCACCTGTACACAGAGCAGTAGTAGTGTTATATAAAAATAGAGAATACCGTCTGGAGGGGGTATGAGTTCAGTATCAGTCATCATTCTAACGAAAAATGAGCAGGAAAATATTGGCAACTGTATAAAATCTGCAAGCTGGGCAGATGAAATTATCGTGTATGACAGTAATAGCACTGACGACACAGCAAAAATTGCAACCGGGTTAGGCGCCACAATCATCGCTGATCCGGTCTGGGAAGGCTATGGGCCACAGCGAATAAAAGCCCAGAAACATGCAAACAGTGACTGGGTATTCATGTTAGATGCAGATGAGGTTATTACCGACGCTCTTAAACTTGAAATTCAGCAAAAATTAAAACTGAATAATACTTCCGTTATCTATGCTGTGCCCCGTCTATCGTATTGCTTTGGCCGTTTTATTCGTCATAGCGGCTGGTACCCGGACTTTGTGCATCGCTTATACCCTAAAGACAAGACTCGTTATAACGATGCAATGGTACATGAAAAGTTACAAATACCGGACACCATGCAGGTTGAAAAATTAGGTTCTGATTTGTTGCATTACACCTACAAAGACATGAATCATTATTTAGTTAAGTCAGCAAACTATGCAGCAATATGGGCAAAGGACAAACATAGTAAAGGTAAAACGACAAATTTAACAACAGCCGTACTGCATGGCACCGGTTGTTTTATTAAAATGTACATTATACGAGCCGGTTTTCTTGATGGTAAACAAGGGTTTTTATTAGCACTGTTATCTGCGCATTCAACTTTTGTTAAATATGCTGATTTATGGACATATCAACATAAAAACAAAGGCTGAATTTTTTCTTTTTTATAAATAACTTTGTTTTTATTGTAACTATAACTTAATATAATAATTCACTGCTGTCCCGTTAACTTATGAATAAGATGTTTTTATGAGGTATATTTAACGAGTAAAAGCAAACATTAACTTCCTGGACATAAAATGGGTGTGAGTTTGTCGTTGCGAGCGATAGCGCGGCAATCTTGCTGGGATATACCCCATATAAACAAGATTGCCGCGCTATCGCTCGCAACGACCAGGCTTTCTATATTCAAAGCAGGGGTTTAAAGTTAACTGGACAGCAGTGATAATAATTAATTTAAATTCTCCTACAATATAGTGATGCCACATTGAATATTTTAGTGCTATGTTTATCACCTGGAAAGGGTGGCCTGGAGTTATATGCTCGCCGTTCTACTGAAATAATCGAAGAGCTGGGGCACCAGTGCATAACCGTATGTAACCCAGATTCCACAGTATTTGAAACAAGCAGCAAATCCGCTAAAAAATTAACCCTTTCACTAAAAACCTCGTTTCACTTGCTCCCCCTCTATGCCGCCTTCAGGCTGGCACAGATTATTAATGCGAATAATATCGATATTATTCATATCCACTGGAGCAAGGATTTTAATCTTGCCGTTTTTGCCAAATTATTTAGCTCACGTAATGTAAAATTAATCTATACACGCCATATGGCCATTACACGTTACAAAAATGATTTTTACCATAAGTTCTTATACAGCCATGTTGATCGATTTATTGTAATATCAAAACAGCTAATGAAGGAAGCCAGTAAGTTTTTACCCCTGAAGGAATCCAGAATTAAACTGCTTTATCATGGTGTTAACAAACCCGATTCAAAAGTACCGGATTGTGATAAATTCAAGCTCACTAATACTCCCGGCAATTATTTGCATGTTGCTATTTTTAGCCGAATTGAAGAAGGAAAAGGGCAACATTTATTAGTTGAGGCTGTGCACATGCTTAAAGCCAGAAATAAGGAAATACATGTTACCGTCATTGGTCATGTTATGGATCAGGCCTATTACCAAAACCTGAAAACATCCATTCATAAATATAAATTAAATGCACAATTTCACTTCCATCCATTTATTGAGTCTGCGTCATCATATATGCCCTGTTTTGATGTTATTGCTTTAACAACATATGCAGAAACTTTTGGTTTGGTACTGATTGAAGCAATGCAATCCGGTGTTGCCGTCATCGGCAGTAATGCTGGCGGGGTTCCTGAGATTATTAATGATCAGCTCACTGGCTTGTTATTTGAACCCGGCGATGTGGAGTCATTAACCCGTAAAATAGAATATTATTACGATAACCCCGATTCACGAAAAGAAATTGCCGCACACGGACAAAAATTTGTTGCCATGAACTTTTCAGAACAACAACACAAAAACTCGCTTAATAAAATTTTGGAAGATTTTTAAACATCACCTGGTTCTCTTGCAAGTGAAGCATTCCTGCCCGGAATAGAAAATCAGCCATTCCTAATATACTGACTCTATTATTCAAGCTAAACGATGAATTTGTGATAATAATCACATCTATACTTTATAGTTGCGCTATGGTATTTATGACATAGTCGTAACACAGCAGCAAATAATAAATGCGAACTCCATTAGTTTTCAGTCGACACAACCATCTGGACTTGCTTTATGTCAGAACTAATCGAAAGTTTAAATAGCTTCCAGCATCGCTCGGCAAAGCTATATCTTGCAATGGTTGTTGCCTTTGCGGTGTTGGGTATTTTGCTTATTTTATTTTTTCCGATTTTGAGCCTGCTCCTGTTTATTTCTGCCATATCTTCATTGTTTACAATGGGATCTTTTAGTGACCTTATTCCATTATTATACCAACTACCGCTGGCAGCATTATCGGGCTATTTATTTTATCAGTTCGTTACACTGGAACTGGATACTCCTAAAGCGTCCGGGATTTACATTACCATCAATAAAAAGAAAACCCCAAAACTTATCGCTTTAATTGAAGAGCTGGAACAGCATTTTAATATCCGCCATATTGATTCCATACTCATAACCGACCAGTTTGATATTAGCGTACACAATACACCTCAACACTGTATTCCACAGCTGGGGCAAACAAGCCTGCAAATTGGCTTGCCACTGATGCAATCCGTTTCAGCTACACAATTTAAAGCATTGCTTGCTCGACGTATTGGTCAACTGTCTCTCACCAATAATAAAATTACAGGTAGAATTAGTCTATTTCAGGATCAGTTACAACAGTACTTAAATGCCTGCCAGTACAACCCACACTGGGCGTTAAAACCCTTTTTTTACCTTATTCGCAGCTACCAGAAAATTTTTACCGCTATTGCTTTTTACGTAATACGAATGGAAGAACTCACTGCAGATCAATATGCGCTGGACATTATAGATGACGATGACTTTTCACAAACCCTGTCACAAACTATTATTGCCAGCCATTATTTAAAAAATACTTTTTGGGTGTCCATGTATAAACTGCAACGACAATACCCCAATAAAATGATTTTCCCGCATGCCAATATGGCCATCTCTTTTGCGCAAAGTATTAAAATCGAACGCTCCCAGAAATTAATTGAGGAGCAATTTCAAAAACTAAATGACTTTTATTCTTCGGCACCCTTATTAAGAACACGCTTATACGAGATTGGCTACGAGAATTACAAACTACCCGAACCTTTTAGCACAACCGCTGCACAACTCTATTTAGACAGTGCCCTGCCTAAAGTAACCCGAATTTTTGATAAGCTCTGGCTACAGCGTTTACAAACTCAACGAGAAACAAACACGCAGCTTAACAGCAACGAACAACGACTGAATCTTTTAGCCAGCAAGATACAACAACAGCCTTTATCCGCTGACGAAACCTGGGAATTTGCCGTGCTGACAGAAAAAATTACCGGCTATCATGCCGCTATACCTATATATAAGAAAATTCTGGAACGTAACCCCATGCATGCCAAAGCCATGTTTGCGATTGGCCGTATTTTATTGTCTTATAATGACCCAACTGGGCTTGATGCCTTAAATAAGGCCATCTTCCTTGAACCCACGATGCAAAAAACGGCCGATGAGTTGATCGCACGTTATCAGACACGTGTTAATGCCACTCCCCAACCTGCAGACGAAATGTTTGCTTAAGTTAAGCAAACCCGACAGCAACCAGTGATTATTAAAAATAAATAAACTTAAATCCTGTTAATTGATATTAACGTCCATCAAAGTTTATTAAACTAACAAGATGTTATTTCGTTCATTCTTTATATTAATTATCTTCTGCAGCTATTCACAGCCATTGCTCGCTAACTGGTACAAACAGTACTGGGATATAATGGGTACGCGTGTCGGTGTCGAGCTATGGCATGCCGATAAGCGTACCGCACAAAAAGCAATCAATGCTGTGCAGGCAGAAATGCAGCGCATTGATAAAACAATGAGCCCGTTTATAGAAAGTAGTGAGGTTTCTGTTATTAATCGGCAAGCGACTGAACACCCTGTTAAAATCAGCCGGGAACTGTTCAAACTTATCATTAAAGCACAAACCATCTCTAAAAAATCAAAGGGGGTATTTGACATTACTTTTGCCAGCGTTGGCAATTTATATAATTACCGGGCACACCAGCGCCCAACAAACAAGGCCATTCAAAAGAACCTGGCTAAAATAAATTACACTCAAATTCAATTGCTAGCAAAAACTTTCGAAATTTATTTTAAACAAAAAGGCATGCGTATCGACCTGGGTGGTATTGCCAAAGGCCACGCGGTTGACCGTAGCATTCAGAAAATCGCGGCACTCGGTATCCACAACGCCATGGTGATGGCCGGCGGCGACAGCCGTCTTCTAGGGGATAAAAAGGGTAAACCCTGGATTACTGGTATCCGCCACCCGCGCCAAAAAGGAAAATACGTGGTTGTCCTGCCACTGGAGAACACGGCAATTTCAACCTCGGGCGATTATGAACGTTTCTTTATCGAGGACGATATTCGCTACCACCATATTATCCAGCCAAAAACAGGTAAATCGGCCAGCAACAACCAAAGTGTCACTGTACTAGGTCCCGAGACCACCACAACTGATGCACTCTCAACCACTCTTTTTATCTTACCCACTCAAAAAGCGCTTAATTTAGTGAATTCACTGCCGCAATACGACGCCATCATTATTGATAAACAAGGTGTGTTACACTTTTCGTCGGGGCTGGAACAGCCAACAACTAATAATAATATTAATTAATCTGTTTATAAATTAGCCAAATAGCAATGGACTTCACAGAATAAACCTTTAAATAATAAGGGGAATTCAATTATGTGACCGGGCTAACAGCGAAAATTGCTACAAACATCTAGATTTAGACTCATTACAAGCACATCAAAGTGCACCAATAATCAGGGTCAATGTCGTTCACGCTAAAAAGTAACACACTTTTAATGTATAAGCTTGCGACTTCAATAGATGTCTAACACTAAGGGGAAATAAATATGTCTGGATTTAACAAGAAACTAATCCTGCCTATTTTTGCAACACTCACAACGGCTTTATTAAGCGCTTGCGGTGGCGGAGGTGACAGCGCGGGGGCAAACAACAATGTGGTTATTGAAGGTGATAAACCGATTGCCTACGTTGATCGCAATGCAAATACCACTGGCAATCCAACCGATGCAGCAATGTGCTCTGCCGGCGGTAAACTTTATATACGTAAACTCTCCTCCCCAAGTTCAAGCAAAACCGATGTGACTACACATTTAACCGGTGGCGCTGGCGACGTGTCTGACCTTGAAGTCTCATACGATGGCACCAAAATCCTGTTTTCAATGAAGCTCAATTGCGGTTCCGGCACCTGGGACATTTATGAATATGACACAACCAGGCCCGTAAGTGGCTCTAACCCGTACCGTATTATCACCGATAACGCCATCGCAAATTTAGGTGACGACCTTGACCCAGCCTATGTACCACGCGATAGCGGTGACTTAATTGTATTTACATCGAACCGCCAGAAACGCTCCAAAGAGATTATGGCTATCAACAATATCGAGCCCTATACCAGCCGTGACGAATACGAACGTGAACGTGTCGTTATGCTGCATACAATGGATGCCAATGGCACCAACATTCGCCAGATTTCATTCAACCAGAGTCATGACCGTAACCCAACCGTATTAGCAACAGGCGAGATACTCTATTCTCGCTGGGATCATGTTGGTGGGCGCAACCAGTTTAGTATTTTCACCACTAATCCGGATGGCACTAATATGTTTGTTTTCTATGGTGCGCACAGCCCTGGTAACAGTTTCCTGCACCCACGCGAAATGCCCGATGGTAGAACGCTGGTTAGTAGCTTAATGCCTTTATCACGCACCAATGAAGGCGGCGCGCTCATGCTGATTAAAGCCGCCGACTGCTCGGAAAACAATGATTGTGACAGCAGTATATCTGGCGGTGCACAATCACATGCAACAGAAAAACCATTGAATTTTGGCAGGGGCTTATCTGCAAACGGGCGCGCAACCGACCCTTACCCTTTATATGATGGAACCAATCGTATGCTGGTTAGTTGGGCAGCCTCTTGTTCTGCCATCAGTGTCGATAATTGTGCCACTACGCTAAATCTGGCCACAAATGAAATGGAACCAACCGAAGGCACACCGCAATACGGTATCTATATGCTCAACCTGGATACCAAAGATCTGGATATTATTGATCTTGGTTCAGCCGGCAGAGTATTACGCAGCCCGGTTGCCTTAATTGCACGTACCAAGCCTAACGGTATTGATGATAAAGCCCTCGATGCAACGCTCGCTGCTAAAAATGGGGGTGCCGGTGCCGCCATCCTGAATGTAAAAAGTGTTTATGATACCGACGACCTCGGTCGCATGGGCAGCACGGTGCTTATGACAGGCGAGAGCATCCCACAAACAAGTGGTGTTGCCGATATCGCGGCAATGAAAAATCCGGCTGACAGCAATTACAAGGCACGCCCAGCTCGCTTTATCCGTATTACTAAAGCCGTTCCAACCCCTTCAGGTATGGGGCAGGACGACATGGGTGAAACCGATTTTGAAATGCAGCA
>CAZEZI010000031.1:0-20673 GCA_964516315.1 uncultured Thioalkalispiraceae bacterium | reverse complement strand
TGTAATCTGGGAAATAATGCATTAATACTCCCGGATTTCGCTGTGCTACATCCAGACTACATAAATAAAAAGATGGGATTGACAGTTTACCAATGTAGATTTTCTTATCCCGACTTCAGGTTAATTACTTAACAGCTTCTTTAACTAATACCACGACGATGATGCCGACTTATCTCTAACATAAGCTCTTTTTTTAGCCCAGCGTCTTTTGCATAATTCGTCCAGTTTTCTACCGCGGTGATCACATCGTTAAGCACGTCTTCGGGTTTTGATAAGCTTATGGCTTCGCCTGCCTGTATTAAATCTTCTCGGGTAAAGTTATCGCGTTTTCCGTTCAGGCTCATTTGATGTTGGTTGGTCCATTTGCCTGCAGGGTTATGTGAATAGGTTACGTCATACGCTGGTGACAACGTCCATTTACCATCAGAGCCCATTAAAAAAGAAATATTTTTGGTGTGGTCGTCCAGATTGCGCGCAATAATATTAAACAGCATGCGCCGGTATTGTTGCTCTGCTTCTGCTTTGCTTAAGCGTAATTGGCGCATAACCATAAAAGCCTGTTCGTAGCTGTATGCGCCTGCCATGTTAAAATCGTAATGTGCGATACCGCACAATGACTGCATGTGCAGTTTTTTTCCGTTAACACGATCAAAGCGTTTGGTCATAAAATGGGCGCGACCATTTTCTTCTAATAGCCTGCACTCGGTTATGTTAATACCGGCTGCTTTTGCCATTAGGTAATAGGCGTATTCGATTCGCCCGTAGCTTTTTGGTTTGCCGAGTTCCAGGTCGGTTACACCGTCAAATTTTAATATCCAGTAGTGATAGCCTTTCGGTGCTTCGGCCTGGCCCGACATGACATTGCCATTATTATCCATTGCGATAACGGCCTTGGGTCTGGCACCCCCGGCCGAGGTGCCGACGCGTAAAATATCTAAAACAGCATCGGCATTATCACTCTCTGCGTCATTTAAACTTACATCCAGCGCTTTACGCTTGTGCATGATTTGCTGCGTTAGCTTAACAAGTTCAGCTACTTCAACCGCTACAGAGGAATCGTACTTGTCCATTATTGCCGGTGAAAATTCCAATGCGCCCATGCCACGTTTGCCGGTATAACAAAGCCTTTCGACCGGGCTGAAACCGGCAATATCCCGACCATTGCGAATGAGCCAGGTATCAATAATGCTGTTACCAAATTTGTCCGGCAAGGCATCGGCCAATAAACCCGGCAAACCCATAAAGGTCTCTTTGTTGAGTGATGCAAATGAAAACTTGCTATCGCCTTTGCGTGCCACGTCTAGGCTCATATGAATGGGGGCAATGTCCAGCCCCCGTTTCAGAAAATTTTGCTCATATTCAAAAATTGCATAGCCGCGATCGGCCAACCAGGACACCGCCCCCACCGTATTGCCCCAAAGCGTGACCAACGCGGTATCCACTTTTTTTACCATTCGGCTTGCGTATCCACTTTATGCTTTAGCCGATAACCCGATGCACGTTCACGCACCTTGCCCTGCATTTTTGCTAACTGTAATGGACTAATGGTTGTTTCGGGGATAAAGCTGTCCAACTGCTCCAATGCACCGAGTTCCCTTAACACCGCAATAATCGTGGATAACTTGCCGCGACCAGCCTCAAGCGACTTTATGGAATTAGGCGACAGCGTTGTTAACCCTGCAAGCTCTTTTTGGGTGATATTTTTTGCTAA
The DNA here is from genome assembly GCA_964516315.1 of uncultured Thioalkalispiraceae bacterium. Taxonomy (GTDB): domain Bacteria; phylum Pseudomonadota; class Gammaproteobacteria; order UBA6429; family Thiohalophilaceae; genus SZUA-37. The sequence continues at coordinate 18,962 of CAZEZI010000031.1, read as the reverse complement.
ACGCAGAGCTTTAAACCGGTTGCCAAGCTCAAGTTCGATAGCTTTGTCTGATAATGCATAAAAATCCATAAAAGCCTCCTATTTATCTATTATTAATATTATTTGTAAATAAAATACTTAATTAAGGCTATTATAGGATATATAAAAATAACATCAAGTTTTCTCATTTAATAGCCCTTTATTTGGCTTTTAAACTAATTTTTTGGGTTTTTTAGCCCTCTTTGGGTATTTTAATTGCGAATAAGAACACAAAACCACAGTTGAACTTTCACACAAAGGAATACCTACAAAATTTTTGTCAGTAAATAATTTAGAAAGGGAAAATGGGGTGGCTAAGGGGAGTCGAACCCCCGACGACCAGAATCACAATACGATTGATAAGCCAATAAAATTGTAAACCTCCCTATTTTAGTTACACCCTAAACTAGAGTTTTCCCGTTGGTTGTGCAAGGCCCAGATACTCCCACGGGGTCAAGTCATTCAGTGAGTCATGTGGCCGTTCTTCGTTGTATTCTCGGATCCAGTTTTTTGTAATATTTCGGACTTCGTTCAAGGTTTTAAATACATACATATTTAATATCTCATCGGGTAGGTACGATTAAACCGCTCGACATACGAGTTTTGTGTCGGTGTGCCGGGCTGGATAAATTCCAGTTTAAGTTGCAGGTTGGGTAGAGCAACGTGATACCCAACCTGCAAAACCTGTCGATGGGTTCCGCTTTGCTTCACCCATCCTACTCTTTTTCACTGTAAGTAGCGGGAATAAAACCCTTAGAGATTAACCGATAAAAAATTTAGCAATTTATCAATGGCAACATCAACCGCCTGTTGCCGTACGGCATTACGATCGCCAGTAAAAATTTCGGAATGGGTTTCTAGCTGCCCCTGAATACACCAGGCAAACCAGACCAACCCCACTGGCTTGTCTTTACTGCCACCAGTTGGCCCGGCAATGCCTGAAATAGCCAGACTTACTTCCGTTGCTGCCTGCTGGCAAGCACCCAGTGCCATCTGTTTTACCACCTCTTCGCTCACGGCACCAAAGCTGTCCAGACTGACTGCCGACACTCCCAGCATTTCCTGCTTGGCGCGATTAGAATACGTTACATAGCCACGCTCAAACCAGCCGGAGCTACCCGCCAGATCGGTAAACAACTTGGCAACCCAGCCGCCGGTGCAAGACTCGGCGCAGGCAATATACCAGCCTTTATTGGTTAAAATATAGCTAAGTTGTTCAATTTTCAAACAATTTTTATCTTTTTCTGTTGTCATACTCATTTTTCTGTGAAACGCAGCCACGTAAAAAGTTTGCTAAACCAGTAAGATCATCTACCTTAATTGGGTGGCTATTCATTTAAACCACCTTTTTTTATACCGCAACTTGAAGCCTGAATAAATATAGATGGAAATTAGCAATAACACATCGCCAAACCATACTACCTTCTTGCAAAACAGGCAGGCAAGCAATACTGCGCGCAATACCGTATTACCGCTTGAGCAGTTAAAAGAAAAACAGCATGATTCAGCATCAGAAAAGGCTAACCACAGCCTGTCAAACGTGGGAAGCCACATAGAAAAAACAGGAGAAGCGCAGAAACCCGAGGCTATGCCGCCGGGCAATATCGTTAGGGCACATCAACAAGCCCATTCAAGCCGGCAAAATAATGCTGCAAATTACAGGGTGGTCGCCCACGAGCAACAGCTTGCTCATCAGGCAGAAAAAGCCATTGCTTCTTACAATAGAATAGAAAACAGCCAATACGGTCAGGAGCTGGTTAACCGCATTGAATTGCTGGTTTAAACTTTTAAGTCTTAGTCATCCAGCATCGACTGGATAACCGCCCCCACTTCAAAGCCGTCTCCATGACGCTGTTTCATTACTCGAACAACTCTCACCCTTGCATGTAAAGGTTTGGTTAAATCATTGGATGGAACAACTTTTATATCAAGTAAAGATTCTTTCTCAACCTCGTTCTCGGCAATAAACATCAGGCCACGGCCACTTAAATTTTTTAATATCGCCTGTTGATCCAGTAATGTTTCAACGGCCACATCGTCATCCATGTCGTCTGGCGTGCCATAACTGATCGCACTGTCCACTGCCACACGCACAAAATCACGTTTTTCATCATAATTTCGCAATATTCCTTCCTCCAGATCCTTGATTTTAATAGAGTATAGTACGCAAAAATGAAGCCGTCTTTATTTTTAGCCTGATTCAATGTGTTAACGCCCTGAGGCCGGTATTTATTGCCCGGTTACTTCATTGTAAAGTGGTTTATTTTCCTCAAGCTCGCAAGTGTTGTATCGGCAATATTCGTTAATGCTTCTTCAGTAAAAAAGGCTTGATGTGGTGTAATTAATACATTCGGAAACGTGAGCAATGTTTTAAAATCGGCATCGTCGATATCCTGATTTGATAAATCCTGAAAAAAAAGGTTTTGCTCCCGTTCATACACATCCAGGCCAAGATAACCAATTTGCCCTGAACGCAGCCCATCTATTGCAGCCTGTGTATCCAGTAAGCCACCACGGCTGGTATTAACCAACATTACACCATGCTTCATTTTCGATATCGCTCCGGCATTAATAAGGTGACAATTTTCAGCCGTGTACGGGCAGTGCAAGCTAATGACATCCGACAGTGATAACAGCGTGTCCATATCCACATATTCAACAGACTGGTTACAACACTCGCTATTTTGTATTGGGTCAACCGCCAGCACCCGCATTCCAAGTGCTTGCAGCGAACAGGCCACCAGCGCACCAATACGCCCGGTACCAATAATACCGGCGGTTTTACCGTGCATATCAAAACCTTTTAGGCCATTGATGGCAAAATTGCCGCTATGTACACGGTTATTCGCTTCGGGGATGTGCCGGTTAAGTGCAAGCATTAAGCCCAGTGCATGTTCGGCAACGGCATAAGGTGAATAGGCAGGAACATTAACAACGTGCATTCCCAACGCCTGTGCCGATGCAATGTCAACATTGTTATAGCCGGCGCAACGCAAGCATATAAGCCGAACACCTTGTTTAAACAGCTGCTCCAGTACCCGCTTGTCAACAACATCATTGACAAAAACACAGATTGCAATGGCATTACTAGCAAGGTGTGCCGTTTCCAGGTGAAGTGGTTGCTCGATAAAAACAAGCTCATGTGTGGCATTTACGTTCGCCAGATTAAATGATGCGATGTCATAAGGTTTGGTATTAAAAAGGGTAAGCTGCATTTTTATACTTTCCTTAATTAGCGCTTTGTGTCAGTAAACAATACGCCTTGTTTAATCAAAGTATAGTCGCAAAAATTCCATTCAGGATGGAGGATTACCCGATGCTGATAGCACATGGGTATTGCGATCATCATCGCCGCTTTCATCCTGATTACTGTTTGCAGAAGGTGACACAACTTTTGTTGCCAGATAGCTTAATAAAATACGTTCAACATCTGCTCGTTTTACCGGTTTAGTTATGTAGTCATCCATACCGGCTGCAAGACATTTTTCCCGGTCGCCTTCCATGGCATTGGCGGTAAAGGCCACTATCGGGGTGGGTTTATCTCTGTTCTGCTGATTTTGTTCATACTGGCGTATTTTTCGGCTGGCCTCAAAGCCATCCATTTCCGGCATCTGGCAGTCCATAAAAATAAGGTCGTAGTTATTCTCTATAAATAATTGCACCGCTTCCACGCCATTAACTGCTGATGTAATGTTTGCGCCATAACTTTGTAAAATAGCCGTTGCCACCATCTGGTTCACCGCATTGTCTTCAACCAGTAAAATTCCGGCATTCTCCAGAGTAAATTTCTCAACAGGTTTTACGCTCGCTTCATGCAAGGTATGGCGTGTAACCAGACCTATGTCCTGTGCATTTTGTTTTGCATGCCAGATTGCGGATAACAATTGTGGCAATTCCTGCGAATAGGTGGGTTTAATTAAATAACCACTAAAACCGGATTGATACATTTTCTGACTCTCACCTTTATTCGGTGAGCTGGTCAGCAACACTAACTGCAGTGCAGACAAATTCGGTTGTGCTTTAATTTGTTGCGCCAGTTCAATAACATCCATATCGGGTGTTTGAAAATCGGCAACCAAAAAGTCAAAGGAAGTGTTTACCTTTACTGCTGCCAGCAATTTTTCTACCACAGGCATTGCCAAATCGAGTGTTTCAACTTCGATATTGTGAGCAGCTAATTGTTCACTATAGATCATCCGCGCTATTTCATTATTATCCACCAGCAGACAACGTAAACCTGCCAGCTGGTGAAAATCATCAACTTCAATAGCGGCACGTTGCGTATCACTGCGGTTCAGTTTAACGGTAAACCAGAACGTTGAACCCTGGCCTTCTTCACTATTCACCCCAATCTCGCCACCCATTAACCCGGTTAACTGTTTGCATATCGCTAAACCCAAACCGGTTCCGCCATAGTTCCGGGTGGTCGAACTGTCAGCCTGTTCAAACTGCTTAAAGACGGTATCGAGTTTATCCTTGGCAATGCCAATGCCAGTATCCTGTACCGAAATACGTAACAAACTAGCCTGTTGATCTTCGCCTGAACCAGCTTGTGCCTGGTCGCCTAGCTCAACTGTCAGCAACACCGAACCTTCATCTGTAAATTTCACCGCATTACTCAGCAGGTTAAGCATAACTTGCCGAACCCGACCCGGGTCACCTTTAAAATACCGTGCCGTATCCGGCACATAACGCAGTAACATTTCGATATTCTTTTCACGACACTTCAGTGCCAGCATATCGGCAACTTCTTCACTCAGAAGCTGTAAATCAAAATCGATTATTTCAAGTTCCATCTTGCCGGCTTCAATTTTTGAAAAGTCCAGAATGTCATTAATTAAACCCAGCAAGGCTTCAGCGGAAGACATGGTTGTTTTGGCGTAGTTTTGTTGCTTGCTATTCAGCTCCGTGTCCAGCAATAAGCCCGTTGCACCGATAATGCCATTCATCGGGGTACGAATTTCATGGCTCATATTGGCAAGAAAGTCAGACTTCAGTCGTGTGGCTTCTTCCGCGGCTTCTTTTGCTTGCAGCATTGCAGCTTCGGCATTTTTATTCAGGGTAATATCAGTTCGAAGTGCAATATAGCTTTGAGGTTTACCATTTTTATCCATAAACGGCACAATGGTTGTTGCCAGCCAGTATAGCTGCCCATTTCTGGCTTTGTTACAGACCTCACCATGCCAGACGTTGCCACTGGCAATGGTACGGTACATATCCCGAAAAAAGGCCGCATCATGGTAATCGGAGTTTAAGAGCCGGTGGTTTTTTCCCAGAAGTTCCTGTTTACTGTACCCACTGATTTCACAAAATTTCTCATTGGCATACGTAATGTCACCCTGCACATTGGTAATTGCAACAATGGAGTGTTGATCCAGTGCAAACTTTTGCTCGGCCAGTTTATCAAGTACATCTTGTGTTTGTTGTGCTGTTTGCTGTAACTCATGCTCATGTGTTTGCCGCATTCGTACCATATGGTTAAAAGCTTCAGCCAGCTTGCCAATTTCATTATCGGTACTAATTTCTACCTGCTGGTTCAGCTTACCCTCAGCTACCTTCATACTGGCATCAGCCAGATGAATAAGTGGCCGGGTAATACGCCGTGAAAGGTAAACGGCCAACAGCACAACCAGCACACTGGTCAGTAAAAACATTGCCAGTATAATATTCCCCAGTTTATATGCACCTGCCAATGCTTCATCCCTGTTTACCTCGCTGATAAGCACCCAATTTGCCCCTGGCAACTGCACAACCTGATGCAAGCCAATAACAAGCTGACCATTTGGCCCGGGATATTCAAAAGCAGCATTATCTATATCTTCATGATGACGGCTCTGCTCATGCTGTGCCCATAAATGAAACTGCTGGGTATCAATACGCTGCAATACGCTGTTAGCCGTTTCAACCTGGTTGACAGGGGTACGCGCCAGACCATCCTGCCCAACCAGATAATGGGTTAAGGAACTCGCGCTCTGCTGTACCCGCATCAATTCAGCAATCCGTTGCAGGCGTAATTGTATTGCGAATGCACCAATAATATTCCCTGTTTCATCCAGCATTGGCGCGGCAATAAAACCGATTAACAAATCCGTATCCGTACCATAACGCCGAAAATCAGAAAATTGTGCCTCTCCGGTATCAATACTGGCTCTGACGATGCGGGCAAATCCAGTGCCAGCATAAAGGCCATTGAAAAGGTTGCTGCCACGATCATCCTCGCCGAGAACCGAATATAAAATATTCCCCTGGGTATCAATCAAAAATAGATCGTCCATATAATCATAACGGTGTATCAGCGTTGCAAGATCTTTTTGTCGTTCATCCACCAGCAAAGCCCAGGCATAACTCTGCACAAACTCAGCAGGCTCCTGTTTACTTGCTTGCAAGCCTTGCCGCAATGCCGCCAGAAACTCCACATTCCGGCTATTTTCCGCCTGACCATTCAAATCCATAAAACGATAGCTGAACCAGGTTTTAATAAAAACCACTTTGTCATGAGCTTCCCGCTCCAGTTCCTGCATCACTGCTTCTGTCAGGCTCTTCTCCATCTGACGATAACCAATCACCGATGTAATGGTGAGCGGTAATAACGCCAACAATAAAAACCACAGCAACAAACTACGCCCAAGCGAGGTAAATTTTTTTCTGCTGTTGCCCTTATTGCTTTGCTTTACTCCCTCATTCACGTGTAAATGACCTCGGGCTAAGCCTCACACAGCGTACAAGCATGCTGTACTCTGCGATAACTGTCGTTTTATTAACCACTGAATCCGGCATGCAAGTATCAATTTACTTATCAGTTAATCGCACTGCTATCAAAGCGCGTGTCGGCAAAAGCATCAATATCTACCGAGTTTTTTAAAATACCGCCCTCTACCGCCAAATCCATTATTTGCTTTAAGCCACCCTTGTCTATATCCAGATTCTGGTAATTAATCACCCGCAATTCAGGATCAAGACTGGCAATAATCGCCTCGCGGGTATGTGCCGGAATATGTTTACGCACAATCGCAACAATGGCCTCAAGTGGTTTACCACCGACCTTTCTGGCGTACTCAATATCCTCGCCAGCCTTTCGTATATAGGCCATGACTTCCTTAAGTGCAAGGTACTTGGCAGCAATGGCCTTATCGGTAGCCAATGCAATGCACTCGACATGACCGTGAGGCCAGGGCATCACATCCCTGGAGTACCAGGCAACATGCCCAAAGCCACCTGTTTCGACCACATCTGCCCATGGCAAAGACTGTTCAAAGGCGGCGGCGGTAGCGCGGTTACTCTTGCTCTTGATAAACGTTGGCGATTTGGATGGTGGTACCGCAATCGCCAGCACCTCTGCCTGCTGATTATGGGTTAAGCTCAGGCGCACCTCGTACTTTTTAAGATAGCGATACAACACCACCGTATGCGTAGCAAGCAAATGTGGCATACCAATTTCAATCGAACGACCGGTTTGTGAGTAAATTGCCTTTAACGCAGCAGCTACCTTTCCGTCCGGTTTGCGCGCCTTACGTTGTACAGGGAGCTGTACTTTTTTATTGAGTAAATCATTAATTGCCAGGGCATTGCCATCACGATGCATCAACCCTATCCAGTGAAAATGTGGTTTCCGGTTATACATATCCATTGCCAGCGGACTCATCACATAGGCCATATCCACCTCACCTGACTGAAAATAGGCACGCAGCAAGTTCCAGTTTTTCATCTGCTGAATCTGAAAATCAGCTTGTTTCATTTTATGTCGATAACGCTCATACGCCACTAAAGCCGCATAATGATCGGCCAGAGGGATATAGAGAGCCTTGATAACCTTCCGGTTTGCCGTGGATGCAGCAAACGCAAAACCACAATAAAAAACCAGCAACAGACTGAAAAATATTCGCTGAATATGCTTTTTCTCCATGTCCGTCACCCTTTACTATTACCTAAGCTTATATATCGGACAGAACAAAGTCAGCTTTAGGATTTAGGGATATCTATTGGGGATTGGGGGATAAAATACTTGCAGGTAAATCCTGCTGACAGGTGTTCCAGTGCTTAAATTTACAGGTTCCAGGCATAGCTAATATTGATTGCAATTATTAATGAAATGTCGTGCAAATACATAAAGCCTTATGAAATAATAAACATCAGACAAAATCCAGACAAACGATACACTTAATGGCTAGAAGCGCAGATTTAATGTCAGCAACAACCGAACAACACACCCCCATGATGCAGCAATACCTGCGCATTAAAGCCCAACACCCGGATATTTTACTGTTTTACCGTATGGGTGATTTTTACGAGTTGTTTTTTGACGATGCTCACAAGGCCGCTAATCTTCTGGATATTACGCTAACGGCTCGCGGTCGCGCCAATGGCGAGCCTATCCCCATGGCCGGGGTGCCTTACCATGCTGCTGACAATTACCTGGCCAAACTGGTTAAGCAAGGGCAATCCATTGCCATTTGTGAGCAAATCGGCGACCCAAAAACCAGTAAAGGCCCGGTGGCGCGTGAAGTAGTACGCATTGTGACCCCCGGCACCCTCACCGAAGATGCCTTACTTGATGAAAAACAGATTAATTTGCTCTGCGCGGTGCATGCTGAACAATCGAAAAACAATACCCCACAATTTGGTATCGCCAGTCTGGAATTAAGTAGTGGGCGCTTTAATGTTTGTCAGGTGAGTGGTTTGGAAAACTTAAAGAGTGAACTCACTCGTCTGCATCCGGCTGAAATATTATTAAACGAAACCGACCCGCTTAACCTGCTACACATACTGCAACAAAATTACCCGATTAGTTTTAAACAACAGCACGAATGGTTGTTTAACTTGAACCATGCCGAGCAAACTTTAAGTGAACAATTTTCAGTAAACGATCTGTCCAGCTTTGCCTGCAAGGATGTGCCACTGGCTACAATTGCAGCCGGTTGCATTATTGACTATCTTAAAAACACACAGCGCAGTGCGTTACCGCATATTCACCGTTTTAAAGTTGACAGAAAAGCAGACTACATTTTAATTGATGCCAGTACCCGCCGTAACCTCGAACTGGAATACCATATCGGCGGGCAACACAACCATACACTGGCTGGTATTCTGGATTACACTGCCACCGCAATGGGTAGTCGCTTATTACGCCGCTGGATACACCAACCCTTATGCAATAAAAAACTGTTAACTGAACGCCATCAACTCATTAACGAGCTGATAGAACAGCAATGTTACCCGAAAATTGAAATAATACTTAAACAAGTGGGGGATGCCGAACGCATACTCACCCGTGTTGCATTAAAAAGTGCCAGCCCACGCGATTTGGCAAAGTTACGTGCAACACTTTTTGTTTTACCAGAACTGCAACAGACATTAATTAATTTAAAAAGCCCATTAATATTAAAACTTGCCAAACAAATCAGTGAACACCCTGAAACATTAACCTTGCTAAATGCCGCTATTGTTGAAAACCCGCCGGTTGTTATTCGTGATGGGAATTTTATTGCCAAAGGTTACGATAGCGAACTCGATGAATTAAAAAGCCTGCAAGACAATGCCAGTGAGTTTTTAAGTAATCTGGAAGCACGCGAAAAACAACGCACCGGATTAAGCACACTTAAAGTTGGTTATAACCGGGTGCACGGTTATTACATTGAAGTGAGTCGTAACCAGTCAGACAAAATGCCAGCCGATTACCAGCGCCGGCAAACATTAAAAGCCAGCGAACGTTATATCACACCCGAATTAAAGGAACTTGAAGATAAAGTTTTAAGCGCCAATGAACGCGCACTGGCACGTGAAAAGAAATTATACGATGGTATTCTGCAACAACTGAATACTCAATTACAGCCATTACAACAAACAGCCTGTGCATTAGCCGAGCTAGATGTATTAAATAATTTTGCCGAACGCGCGCAAACCAACCACTACTGCATGCCAAACTTTACCGATAACAGCAGCAGTCAAAACGGTATTCAAATTAAAGCTGGCCGTCACCCGGTGATTGAGCAGGTACAAAGCACACCCTTTACGCCTAACGACATTACACTTAACAGCCAACAACACCTGTTTATTATTACCGGCCCCAATATGGGTGGCAAATCCACCTACATGCGACAAGTTGCGCTGATTGTGATCATGGCGCACATTGGCAGCTTTGTGCCGGCAACCGAAGTTAGCCTGGGGCTAACTGATCAAATTTTTACCCGCATCGGTGCATCGGATGACTTATCCAGTGGCCGTTCGACTTTTATGGTTGAGATGACCGAAACGGCCAATATTCTGCACAATGCCACTGAAAACAGTCTGGTTTTAATGGATGAAGTGGGCCGTGGCACCGGCACTCAGGATGGTATGTCTCTCGCCTGGGCCAGCGCCTGGTATCTTGCCGATAAATTAAAAGCCCTAACCCTGTTTGCCACCCACTATTTCCATTTAACGCAACTACCGGAAATGTTAAAAGGCAGTGTTAATGTGCACCTTGATGCGGTCGAACATGGTGACAGCCTTGTCTTTTTGCATCAGGTAAAACCCGGACCAACAGACAAAAGCTATGGTATTCAGGTTGCGGCTCTAGCCGGACTACCCTCCCCGGTTATTAGACTTGCCAAACAAACTCTTACCACCTTTATCGGGGATACGCAAACACCCCCGCTAGCAAAAAACATAGAAACCGCAGAAACGGACTCTGATTTAAAACAAGCACTTAAAAATATTGATCTGAATCAAACGACCCCAATGGAAGCACTAAAACTACTGGAGCAACTTAAAAAATTACTCTAAAAACTCGCAACCCACCTCTTTTCGCATTAGAATACGCAACCTAATAAACCTTTTTATCATTTTCAGGAGTTCCCCCGCATGACCTATATCGTGACCGACAATTGCATTTTGTGTAAATACACAGACTGTGTAGAAGTTTGTCCTGTCGATTGTTTTCATGAAGGCCCGAACTTTTTAGTAATTGACCCGGACGAGTGTATTGACTGCACCTTGTGTGAGCCTGAATGCCCGGCCGGTGCAATTTTCGCGGAAGATGAAATTCCTGATGGCATGGAACACTTTCTCGAACTCAACGAAGAACTTTCACGCGACTGGCCTGTAATCACCGAAATGAAACCCGGCCTCCCTGAAGCAGAACAATGGGACGGCAAAAAAGATAAACTGCAATATTTAGAACGTTAGCCATAATGACTAAAGGAACCAATGTCTGCAATTAAACTTTATTTAACCTCGTTTGCGGACAGCCCGCTCGATAGTGTTGCACAACAAATTATTACGCAACAAAAAGCAAACCTTCCCCAGTTAACAAACACCATCATCTTTACTGCTCAGGCTAACATTGCTTCTGAGTTGCGCTATAAATTACTCAGCTACGCACGTCAGAAAAATATTCATGCCTTACTCGGGCCACAAATTATTTCCATGCAACAATGGTTACAGTCTTTTCAACCTCACAACATTAAAGTTGTTAATAATTCGACTCAGGAACTTGTTTTAGTTGAAGCCTTGTTACAATATCCAGATATACTGGGAACAGCCAGCCCGTGGGTTTATGCTCACGGCCTGTTAGAACTCTTCCACGAATTAACCGCTAATAAAATTCAACTATCTCAGAATAAGAAAGATTTTATAAAAAAAATCAGTCTGGCTTATGGCCTGCCAGATGACGAACAAACAAACACAATAGAGGCACTTGGCCGTGAAGCACATTTTGTTTATACCTTATGGCATGCATGGCATAAACAACTGGATGCTTACGATGTTATTGATTCACAAACAGCTCTCTTGCTTTGCATGCAAAATGCGATAAAAGAATTGAGCCATAAAGAAACAATTAATTTTTATCTACTAGGCTATGACCAGCTAACGCAAGCCCAACAGCAATGGCTGGAAGAATTAAGCCAACAACATCAAATTCATTATTTTTTACAGGGACAACAGCAAGAAAACGCCACCGAGTCACAGCAGTATCATCCCGACACACATATCACCGAGTGTATCGAGCAATTAGCTGCACATAAAATTATTAGCAGCGACAAACAAACCGAATCAATCCGCCTTGAATTTTTAAATGCCGTTTATGATACACATACCGCCCCATTAATTGAAAGAGTACAGGCTTACCAGAATAAAAAACTGAACCCGCTAAAAGGGCTGCATATTTACTCTGCCAATGATGCCGAACAGGAAGCCCGAGCCATTGACATTCAGTTACGGCGCTGGTTACTGGAAGGCAAAACAAAGCTTGCTATCGTCACAGAAAACCGCCGGCTTGCGCGGCGGGTACGTGCCTTACTTGAACGCAGTGGTGTGCACCTGCAGGATGCCGCTGGCTGGGCGTTATCGACCACTCGTGCTGCCACTCTGGTTGAGCGCTGGCTGGAATGTATTGAACAGGACTTTGATTATCTTGCGCTGCTGGATCTTTTAAAATCACCTTTTATATTTCCTGAATATGACCGCACTACCTTGCATTATGCTGTTTACCGACTCGAACAGGATATTATGCGCCATGAAAATATTAGCAGCCATTTAGCAAACTATCGCAATGCTATTACCAGTCGGCAACATCGATTGCCGGGCTGGTTTGAAGAGAACCAGGATGCAGGTATTTTAAATGAAGTGCTTCATAAACTGGAAACAGCCGCCGAACCATTATTACAACTCAACCAGCAAAAAAACTTTACACCACCCCGGTTTATTCAGGCTATTGCCAATTCTTTCGATATTCTGGGGCTAACGGAATCTCTCGCAGGCGATGCTGCCGGTATTGAAATTATAAACTTGCTGGAAACATTAACTATCGATTCTGACCTTGTACAACTGGAATTTAACTGGAGCGAAGCAAGAGCATGGCTGGCACTGCAACTGGAACGCAGTCGTTTTATGCCGCCAACCAGTAGTACACAGGTTCAACTGATTGGTTTATCGCAGAGCCAGTTCCAGAAATTTGACGGCCTGATTATTGCAGCAGCTGAAGAAGAATTTTTACCCGGTTCCCCCACACCTGCGGCATTTTTTAATGACCGGGTTAAGCATGAACTCGGGCTTGCTACTTCGCTACAGAAAAAAAACCAATGCTTCTATCATTTTATGCGTTTATTAAATTCCAGTGATAACATACTACTCAGTTATCGAAACCAGGGCGACAACGGTGAACAAATAAAACCCAGCGCATGGCTTGCATTGCTTGAACAGTTTAGCCAGTTAGCATTCGATAAAAATTTACAGGATCACACACTGCAAGAATTAGTAAACTCACCTGAAAATACCTTTACACACAAAGCGCAGGAATCCGCCAAACAATCACATCAACCTAAACCCTCGTTACCTGAAAATTTAATTCCGACAAAAATATCAGCATCACAATATCAGGAGCTAATAAATTGCCCTTACCTGTTTTATGCGGCACGCTGCTTAAAGCTCGAAGCCACAGATGAAATACGGCAGGCACTGTCAAAAGCCGATTACGGAGAACGTATTCATCAATGTTTAGAAGCCTTTCACCATAAAACCGATGGGTTACCCGGCCCGTTCAAAACAAAAGTAACTGAGCATAACCGTGATGCTGCAGCCAAACTGTTAAACGACATTATTAAAAAAGTATTCAGCACCGATCTGGCTGAAAACCATGAACATCAGGCCTGGTATTTACAGGCAAAAAAAATAGTACCGCATTATCTCGACTGGCAAATAAAACATCAGCAAGACTGGAATATTTATAAAGTCGAACAGCAGATAACAAAAGAACTTCAGCTTGATAACACCCATAAACCACTCAAACTCAAAGGCCGGCTCGATCGTATCGACAAAAATTCTGAAGGGCTGGAGGTTATCGACTATAAAACTGGCGCAATCAGTTCAAACAAAGAGGTAGAAGCAGGTGAGCAAGTCCAGCTTCCTTTCTACCATACCTTGTTGCAAGATGATGAACACAAAGTCAGCCAGGTTGAATACCTGGAAGTAAAAAGTGATGGCGTAAAAACAAGAGCGAAGCTCAGCGGTGAAAAACTCGAGGCCATCGCAGAACAATCCACCGAACGCCTGAAAGAAATTTTTAGCCAGTTCCATAGCCAAACAAGCTTACCTGCCTGGGGTGATGAAAAAACCTGTGGCCGCTGCAATATGCAGGGTATTTGCCGTAAGCAAATGTGGCAAGATCAGGCGGATAGCCTCTAGCTGTCTTGCAGCTATCAAATACCACCCATAAATAGACTATGTCTGATAATCTAACTAAGAATACTTCTTTGAATTACTTGGTCAGAATTAACTTGTCCTGCCGAGTAATACGTAGCCGATAGGCATGGCCTGCATGCTCAATCAGGATTTCCTGTTGCCCACAAAACAGCTGCTGACTTTCATATCGGCACTCTGTTTGTTGTTTTGGTGATACCGGCCTTTCTACTACTGAGCTTTGCATTTTTGCTTTCACGGCCAATATACCTCCTGCCAGCGATCAATCTAAATTTAATTATGTTGGCTAGATGATAGCAGTAATCTACATCTTAATGCAAATGAGAATGATTGTTATTTACATTTCATCGTAACTCATGCATAATTCCATCCAGCCAGCAAATTGGCCTTGACGCTAGTTTAAGTCAGGTCAAAAAGTAGCCAGCCAAAGTAGTCCACCCAGCTCAAGGTTTTTATAAAGCCATAGCCAGGGTGGTTTGAATATGAATGCATATATGGTTACTTAAATAGTGAGGTTATATCAGAGTGAAAGTACAAACGAATTTACTACGAGGCGTTGTTGCTATCGCATCATTGGGCATTGTTTTGCCTGTGAGCGCAGCCGATGAATCCAGCAATAAAGCAGGCAAAGAGTCAGCTACCACGATACTGGACAAAGTAATGGTAATAGGCAATCCGGCAAATATTGAAGAATTACCGGGCTCTGCTTATTCGGTGAGCAAGAGCGATATTCGCGCGCAAAACTATGACGATGTCGATCAGGTGCTACGCAAGGTACCGGGTGTGTATATACGGCAGGAAGGCAATTTTGGCCTGTTCCCCAGTATCAGTCTTCGTGGCGTTGATACGACTCGTAGCTCGAAGATAACACTGATGGAAGATGGTGTGTTAACCGCACCGGCGCCTTATTCTGCTCCAGCCGCTTATTATTCTCCCACCGTTGGTCGCATGAGTGGTATGGAGATCCTGAAAGGTTCCAGCCAGGTGAAATACGGCCCACAAACCACTGGTGGTGTTATCAATTACCTGTCTACCGCTATTCCCCTAAAGGAAACAGCCTATCTTAAGACAACGATTGGCAGTTTTGGTGATCAACGTGTGCATGCTTATGTCGGTAATACTTTTGATAGCAGTGCCGGTAAGTTTGGTTTTCTGGTAGAAAATTATACTCGTAAGAACGATGGCTATAAGAGAATTGATGAAACGCCCGATTTTCGTGATGGCGACAATACCGGTTTTAGCAAGTCGGATCCGATGATCAAATTATCCTGGGAGCCAGACTCGGCCATCTACCAGCGACTTGAATTTAAATATGGAACGTCTGATCTGGATGCTAACGAAACTTATCTAGGCTTGAGTGAGGCAGACTTTGCTGCCGATCCTTCTCGTCGTTATTCGGCAACCCGCTTCGATAATATCAAAAGCCTGCAAAAACGCAGCTACCTGCGCTATATCGTCGCACCTAATGACGATATGGATATCATTGCAACCTTGTACAACAATGACTTTTCACGTAACTGGTACAAACTTAAAGATTTGCGCAATGTAAACGGTAATACCATTAAACTTTCTGCTGCACTTGCGGGAGCACAAAGTGGTGAAGGTCTAGCTTGTTTGAAAGGTGATTTTGCCTGTACGTTACGGGTTCGCGCCAATAATCGTGTTTACAATTCAAAAGGTCTGGATACGGTTGCTTATTACCGGTTTGGTTCCGATGAAGTTCAGCATGAACTTGCATTTGGTATTCGCTATAACCAGGATCGGATACGCCGCTATCAGTGGGATGATGATTATACTCAACTCGCTAATGGCACCATTAGTGGTATGACCGCTGGCACACCTGGCGATGCTGGCAACCGTTTACAAAAAACCTCGGCACTGGCCATGTTCCTGCAAGACACAATCAAAACAGGTGACTGGTCATTTACACCTGGTATTCGTTACGAAAAACTGGATCAGAGCTATGAAGACTTCAGCAGCCCGAGCAAGTCAGGTACGAACAAAATGACAATGACGGCAGGTAGTTTAGGGGCAACCTATAAACTTAATGATTCCTGGACAGGTTTCGGTAGTATCAATCGTGGTTATTCTCCACCAAGTCCCAAAAGTGCTGTGAATGGCATCAAGGAAGAAACCAGTAACGCTTACGAAATTGGTGCACGCTATACCAACCCCAAACAGGCATTGGCAATCGAGATGGTGGCATTTTATACCCAGTTTAACGATCTCATTGTCATCGACAATATCGGAGGAACCGGCAGCGGTGAAACTGAAAATTTTGGCCAGGTTGAAAGTACCGGTGTGGAATTTTCTGTGCAGTATGATGCCGGTATTGCGAATGGCTGGAAATACCGTAACCCCTGGTTTATGACTGCAACGTATACCAATGCAACGCAAAAGAATAATGCAACCTCAACAGATGCGGAATCTATTTTCAGTTATGGTCGGGCAGGCAACAAGGTACCTTATATTCCTGAACTCGTTGTTAGCCTGGGAACGGGCATAGAGTCAAAGCAATGGGGAAGTTACATCACGGGCAGTTATGTGAGTGAAACCTTCAGCAGTGCAAACAATGTTGACACTCAGGTTAATGGAGCAGGGGGTGCCGATGCAAGATTTGGTAAAACCGATGCTTACTTTATAGTGGATGTATCCGCCTTTTACCGAATCAAGGATGGTGTGAAATTATTTGGTGGGGTGCAGAACTTGCTTGATGAAAGTTATGTTGCATCACGACAGCCAGAAGGTCCACGCCCGGGTATGCCATTGTTTGCTTATGCGGGTATCGAAATGGATCTTTAATTATTTTGTTAACTAAGTTAAGTGGTGTGCCTTCGGGCGCACTGCTTTTTTTTATTTGTGGAGTGTAATTATGGTGGATTTATTCCAACAGGGTGGCAGTGTGATGTACGTATTGCTGCTTATGTCTATTCTGGCAACGGCCATTATCTTGTTAAAGTTATATCAGTTTTATCGAAGTGGCTTACGGCAAACCGGCTTTGTTGAAGAAACGTTATCGGCACTCAGTAGCGGTGAGTATAGCCAGGCATTGCAAAAGCTACAGCAGCAGCCCAGCCCCGTTGCGCGGGTACTGGAAAGTGCCGTAAGTTTTGGTGCCAACCCCGTTATGTCATGTAATGATGTTGAAGCGGAGGTGAGCCGTGTCGGCAGTGCGCAGATACGCGATCTGGAATCCTGGTTGCGCGGCCTGTCTTCGATTGCACACCTAAGTCCGTTACTGGGTTTACTGGGCACAGTAACCGGCATGATTGTCGCCTTTATGAATCTAGAAGCGGCTGGCAGCCGAGTCGATCCCTCCATTCTTTCTGGCGGGATCTGGGAAGCACTGCTTACAACTGCTTTTGGGCTAACAGTCGCCATTCCTGCGATGGCTGCTTTTTATTATCTGGAAGGCGAAGTTGACCATGTACGCGCCACCATGAAAGATGCCAGCATTCAGGTGTTGCGTCACTTTGGAAAAACACCACGTATTGATAGCCGTGATGATGAACGTATCGAGGATGAAACCCATGGACTTTGAAGGCCGCGCACGCATCCATTCTCATCTGGATATCGCACCGTTGATTGATATCGTGTTTTTATTGCTGGTATTTTTTATGTTAACCAGTACTTTTATGGTGCCCGAAGCAATCGAACTGGAGCTACCCGAATCCAAAAGCGCCCAGATAACCGATACCACCCCCATTATTGTGTCATTGAACCAAAGCGGGCAACTGGCACTCAACGGTAAAAACATTGAATTAACACAGCTACAACAAGCAATAAAACCATTACTAAAGGACACAGACTCCGCTATCACACTAAAAAGCGATGCCCGCACCCAGGTGCAACAGTTACTTAAAGTAATGGACGAAATCCGTGCCGCCGGCGGCACTAATGTTGCACTGGCCACCACGCAAAAGTAAAGACCATGACAATAACCCGGCTACATATGAGCGTAACACTCTTCATCGCTGCCCTGCTGCATGGCAGCGCCTTATGGCTGTCTGTACCAGAAACACAGCCACTACCAGAAAAGCTACCGCTTAAAATCAGCTTACTGGCCACTATTGCCGAAACAACAACAAATGTAGCAAGCAAAGTTACACCACCGCAAAAAAAACCTAAACCTGAGATTAAGCCAGCACCCGTAAAACCACAAACGCCTGTCAAGCCCATTCCTGAACCTGAAAAAGTTGAACAACAAGTCGAAGAAATACCCGAACCGATCATCGAACCCACCCCACCGGCTCCAGATGCTGCCGCCACAGCTCGCTATGAACAATTACTGGTTGCCTGGCTCGAAAAGCACAAAAAATACCCACGCCGAGCCAAACGTTTACGTATTGAAGGCGAAGGCATGTTACGCATCCTTATCGACCGCAGCGGGCAAACCCGGCAAATCAGCCTTGCACAACGTACCGGCAACCGCTTACTCGATAAAGCAGCACTCGAAATGGCACAACGCGCTAACCCTTTTCCGCCAATGCCACAAAATGATCCGCGCGCACAACTGGAATTTAATGTGCCAGTGGCTTTTGTGCTTCGCTGAGTTTCTATTTGTTTTTAATTAATAACAGAGTAGTGGTACTCCTTCCTTTTCAAAATATATTAGAAGGGATGAGCACCGTAGTCTGGCGCCCCATTATTCGAGAATTCAAATATTAAATTTGTGTGCTATTTTGGTAGAAAACATCAATAAACATCATAAGTACCAGTAAAGAGAAGAAACTGGCATCAAGGTCTGGGGGAGTCTGGTTGAAAAACAT